>JAVYIN010000005.1:690000-1035000 GCA_035968315.1 Nitrospira sp. | reverse complement strand
ACTATGAGTGCTAAGATCCATGGTCAAAAGGGAAATAGCCCAGACCGTCAGCTAAGGTCCCTAAGCGCAAGCTAAGTGGGAAAGGTTGTAATGTCGCTCAGACAGCCAGGAGGTTGGCTTAGAAGCAGCCATCCTTTAAAGAGTGCGTAATAGCTCACTGGTCGAGGGATGTTGCGCCGAAAATTTAACGGGGCTTAAGTTTGCCACCGAAGCTACGGACTCACCCGCAAGGGATGAGTGGTAGGGGAGCATTCTCTGTGCGGTGAAGGTTGACCGACAAGGACAGCTGGAGCGCAGAGAAGAGATTATGCAGGCATAAGTAGCGATTAATGATGTGAGAATCATCATCCCCGTAAGCCTAAGGTTTCCTGGCCTATGTTCGTCAGGTCAGGGTGAGTCGGAACCTAAGCCGAGGCCGACAGGCGTAGGCGATGGAAAACAGGTCAACATTCCTGTACCATTGTGATGGCGTTATCAGCGAAGGGGGGACGCAGAAGGGTAGGCACCGCCGGGTCCCTGGAATACCCGGTCCAAGCCCGTAGGCGGGTCTCGTTGGCAAATCCGCGAGGCCGTTAACGCCGAGAGGTGATGGGGAGGCCGCAAGGCCATAAACGGGCTGATCCCATGCTGCCGAGAAAAGCCTCGTAGCGAGTCATCATAGTGTCCGTACCGCAAACCGACACAGGTAGGTGGGTAGAATATACCAAGGGGCGTGAGAGAACACTTCCTAAGGAACTTTGCAATTTAGCCCCGTAACTTCGGGAGAAGGGGTGCCACGAGTAGGTGAATCTGTACAAGGTAAGCCGAACGTGGTTGCAATAAAGTGGCTCTAGCGACTGTTTACCAAAAACACAGGACTCTGCGAACACGCAAGTGGACGTATAGGGTCTGACGCCTGCCCGGTGCTGGAAGGTTAACCGGAGGAGTTAGCCGCAAGGCAAAGCTTTGAAGGGAAGCCCCAGTAAACGGCGGCCGTAACTATAACGGTCCTAAGGTAGCGAAATTCCTTGTCGGGTAAGTTCCGACCTGCATGAATGGCGTAACGACTGGAGCGCTGTCTCGGGAAGTGACTCAGCGAATTTGTTGTTCCGGTGAAGAAGCCGGGTGCCCGCAACTAGACGGAAAGACCCTGTGCACCTTTACTACAACTTGACATTGGATGTTGGAATGCGCTGTGTAGGATAGGTGGGAGCCTGTGAAGCCTGGCCGCTAGGTCGGGTGGAGGCAACGTTGAAATACCACCCTGAACGTTCTGATATTCTAACTCGGTTCTGTTATCCAGAACGAAGACAGTGTCTGGCGGGTAGTTTGACTGGGGCGGTCGCCTCCCAAAAGGTAACGGAGGCGTTCAAAGGTTCCCTCAGGCTGGTCGGTAATCAGCCGTCGAGTGCAAAGGCATAAGGGAGCTTGACTGCGAGAGTGACAGCTCGAGCAGAGACGAAAGTCGGACTTAGTGATCCGGTGGTTCTGCGTGGAAGGGCCATCGCTCAACGGATAAAAGGTACGCCGGGGATAACAGGCTGATCTCCCCCAAGAGTTCACATCGACGGGGAGGTTTGGCACCTCGATGTCGACTCATCGCATCCTGGGGCTGAAGCTGGTCCCAAGGGTTAGGCTGTTCGCCTATTAAAGCGGTACGAGAGTTGGGTTCAGAACGTCGTGAGACAGTTCGGTCCCTATCTGTTGTGGGCGGAGGAGAATTGAGAGGGGCTTTCACTAGTACGAGAGGACTGTGAAGGACGGACCTCTAGTGTGCCGGTTGTCGCGCCAGCGGCAGCGCCGGGTAGCTATGTCCGGTGTCGATAATCGCTGAAAGCATCTAAGCGAGAAGCGTGCCTCAAGATGAGTTCTCCCGTAGCAATATGCTACCTAAAGACCACTTGTAGACTACGAGTTTGATAGGCTGGGTGTGGAAGGCCAGTGATGGCTGTAGCTAACCAGTACTAATCGGTCGTGCGGTTTAACATCCTTTGCTCCTGATAGACATGGTCTTCGCGCATCGCACAGTGCGCATCGTGAAACGAACGTGTGAGATGTGAATAGATATCATCTGTTCATCTTTTACGCCGAGTAAATCGCGAGACATATCAAGACGTATTCAATATTCCCGGTGGCCTTGCCGGAGGGGCCACACCCGTTCCCATACCGAACACGGAAGTTAAGCCCTCCAAGGCCGATGATACTGCTGCCGTGAGGCAGTGGGAAAGTAGGACGCTGCCGGGTTTCAAAAGAGCCTGCTAGAGCAATCTAGCAGGCTTTTTTATTTTGTGGTGATTGGTGCAGCGACTAGGAATAAATTCGTGGGGAGATCATCTAGCATCCACGATTGTCCGGCCAGCACGCAAGCTTACCGTGCTGGAAGATGTTCCAGACAATCGCATTCTTGAATGTGCGGTGACCGTTGATGCGGATCTGCTCGTCACGGGCGATCAGCATCTTCTTAAGCTGAAGAAGTTTGAAGCGGTCCCCATTGTGCGCTTTGCTGATTTTCTCCGGTCGGTGCCATCTGAAGAGGGGGCTGAATAACACTCGGTTCTTGTCATGGTGAGAAGTTATTTCCCGTAGAACGCCATTATCCATGATGGCGATGGCGGACAGACCATTGAGGATCTACGCGGGGCTCTGAAGGGTGGCCGGATTCAGCGGAATACGCTTCGCCATTCATTGATACTCAAGCCGGGCCACCTGATGAATCTTTTCCCTCGTCCCCAAACACATCATGCGGAGCCAAAGATTTGCTTATCCAGCCCTCCCGAATTCGGGTTGGTGAGCCTATCGGGATATTCTTGTCTAACAAGCTTGTGGTTATTTGCTCCCTCTGTACCAGTGCGTCTATCAACCTTTCTCTTCTCCGCCTGCTTGCTTGTGCTTGTTGTTCTGTCCGAATTTCATGGAGCAAAGAAACAATTTCGACCAGGGTAGCATCAACAGGCTTCGTGCTACTTCGTAGCGCACTGAGATCAAGGGCGATTGAAACAGGGCTATCCACCTGGGTTGGGTCTTTCTCGACATTCAGAATCTGTTTGGACAACTCTACCTTCGCCACCGCCACACTATCTAAGTCTTTGTGGTCCACCTGAATGGTCCTCTGTGCTGCGACATCAAAGGGAAGCCCTTCACCCTGTTGAATAAGTTGCACAACGGGTTTTCTAACGACGTGTCTGATCGCAAGTTCATACAACACATTTGCGTTGTGTCCAGTGAGGTCCGCCACAACTAGTGGAGCCGAGAGTATTTGGTCAACGATTTGGGTTGTAATTGAACCGGGTTGTGACATGTGATCGGCTCTTATTGCCTTGTAGCCACATTCCTTAGCCACTGGCTCAATGACATGCTTGAATATTTGGTCGGAGCGCTTACGTATGTCGGAATCGTCAAGTCCGATAGGGGCAATTACAAAACACACCTTATTTTCAGACATGTTCTCTGCCTCTTGTGAATATTATGTCATCTTGAACATTTGAAAGAGTAAAGAGTATGCAAGACAAAGGCAACCAGTCGAGTATAAAAGGCGCGGAGGTTTGATGACTAGGCAGTTGTTCTGTGTGCGCAGCGCATTCTCGGCCCCCAGCAGAAACTTCTCCCGCCAGTCCTCCACCTCCGCGACAGTCAGCCCATGGGTCCGAGCAGCTTCGGCGACGGACGCCTCGCCCTTCAAGGTACTGACCACCAACGCCATGCGCCGCTTGGCCGTCCACCGCTCAATCGGTTCGATTGCTTCTGCTGCCATCTCCCCACCTCCTCGGTCCGCTCAGGACCATGTCTTGAAGGTGGTCTCAATTTCAAGGGGAGCAGGATACACCTTCATTAAGAATCAACAGGATCTGCCTTTTGATGAACTCCGACTGACGCGTGGGAGCATTCTGGCTAGGTTGGTTATTGAATCGAAAGGTTTTCCTTTCGTACCGTCTCAGATTGGGGGGAGCTTACGAATGAATCGATCTGGAAAAACCTACTTCTCTCGGTTGAGCGGTGCTAGGCCTAGGGGAGGTTCCTGGTATGCGTGCAGCCATTGTCCGTTGCCATGATCCAAAGCGAAAGAATTCAGCAATATGATCCGCGGCAAGAGCTGTTGGTTCACTCTGTGAGTGCCCCCAATAATCACCATGTCCCGCGTCTTCGATATTGACCGGGTCGACTCGACCGGCAACATCTGGCGGTGGGCGATACAGCCCCAGCGCGTTCGGAAAAAAACCTTCGTCGCCAGAAGCCAGAGTTTGCCCCGGGGGAAATGCATATTTGAGGACTGCATCATCGTCAGAATGAAGAATGCGCACTTCTCTGGCATGTTCCATGGCCCCGGCAAGTTCTCCGCCGAACCGAACTTTAAACACCGGAACTGCTGCTGCCATCAGGCAGACTTTCCCCACGACTGGCCCGCCATTTCGCTGGAGATCGTCAATTGTTTCTAGTACGATCCGGCACCCGAGCGAATGCCCTATGAAGTGAGTAATCCGCAGGACTGGCATGGAACGGAGATATCGGGCTAAACGCGGGGCTGCCTCTTTCGCCGTACCGACGGCGGTTGGATAGACGAGAAAATCCATCAGGTCGAAGAGGCCCCATGCCGCATCGCCTGGCCAGAACAGATCGGCAAGGATTTCCTCTAATCTAGGAGGTATCATCCGGGGAGTTACACGCTGGTACTGGCGAAGACGGAAACCTTGGTAGGCGACTCCAGCCTCTCCGTAGTGGTTGTTGAAACCATGAATGAGAATGATCGCTTCACTGCGAGCGAAGGGGGCTGGTAGGGGTATCTGGCGGACATCGGGCAGCAGGTCTCCGCCCTCCAGCCGCTCACGCAGTTGGAGAATAAGACCCGGTTTGTAGTCCTGAGGGGGATCGAAGTACTTAGCCACCGCTCCTCATCCGTTTAAGAGCAACCACCAAATCTTTGGCCACTGGCGCCATAATCCCTCCGATCAATGACACTAAAACGAGACCAATCCAACTCAGCAGGTCTTGAGGGGGTGTGTTGCGGGCGCTGAACACAAGGCTGGCGAACAGCAGTGCAGCACCCAACGCCACAGAAGTAACTTGGTTGCCCGTTTGCCATCGGTAGCCCGCTGTGAGCTGGAACGCATCGAGCCGACGGCGAATAAATTGGCGCAAGCGCGCGTATGTATCCGCTTGTCTCTTCGCGAGCGAAGCATCTTCCGTCGTCCGAGCCGGCGGTTGTTGCGCCCACTCGAACCAGTTGGCGATGTCTTTGGGATCGGAGCCTGAACTCAAAAATAGATACAGCTCGGGATAGACATGGGGGTTGCCCAGTACCGTGTCGGCCGCATCTTGAATCTGGCCCATCATCTTCTCCAGCTCAAGAGCGAACAGTGCATTGCTGGGGGAAATATCCCAGGGTGTCCATTCAATAGGCTCCGTCATGGCTGATGGGCTAATCGACTCTCCCGTCGTAAGTCGAATTAGTTGAGCGTAGAGTTTCTTGTGAAATTCTTCCCTGGAGATTCTGATGCCGCCCAGAACTTGCTCGGGGGGGCGCACATTCTGCACCCAATCGAGGATCAGTCGTTTATGGAACCGATCGCGCCAGCTGAGCAGCCCCTTGAACATCTCGATCAGAGCCATCGAGAGCGTGCCGATCGCCGCCAATGTTCCTGCATAGCGCGCGATAAAACTCGCGATTTGACTAATTGCATCAGAGACATTTTCTGGACTCATTTGCACGCTCTCCTCTATGCCTACCTTGTTTGCGTCAAGTTGGAAGGGCTATTAATCTAAATGTCTGCAAAGTAAGCAGATAATGGAGCTAGTTTAAAATGAGAATGAAGATAAAATTAAGATTCCATACTGTGCAGTATCTCGATAGCGAATTTGTGTTTCCCCAGATGGTAGTGCCTGATTTTTTGTGATTCCCTCTCCTAATACTTGAACCTTCGGATCCACCACAAAACCAACTCCTAAATTGAAACTGCTGTTTTTTGTTATGTCACTTGAATCGCCATCGGCTCTCCGAAATCCGATCATCCACCCGATTGCTACAGCTTCCACAATATTCTGCGATCCTGGCTGGAGCGCCACGAAAGGGCCATGTCCCCATTCTTTTGCTTTTACCCCCCAGAATAGGTCTGCTTCTGGCTTAAAGAAATAATGAGTTTCCAGCATAATTCGAGGGAGGGCATTGCCATCCTCTGTCACGCGAACAACGCCATTAACAACCTGTGCATTCTTTACGCGGTCATGTCTCCCAAGGTCTTGCGTATAGGTCAATGCCACTCCAAACCCATAATTTCTCCAGTCTGTGGGCGGGGCTGCTGGGGGCTGGGCTGCTGCCCCTCCCCCTCCCCCTCCAGCGGCTCCTACTTCTGCGTTGGAAGAATCGTTGATGAAAACTGTAGTTCCTAAAAAAAAGACTGTAATTAGCAAACGCATTGTTATTGTCATTACGAAATCCTCCTTAGTTATAAAGTGGTCTATAATGTTTGTGCCTTATTGATGTGCTCTTATTGTTAAAGGGCTTAAAAAGGTGGGAAGGCTTTTGCGGGAGCCCTATGGAAATCTCCCAAATAAGGCCAAGCGCCTTAGGTGTGAATTCTCTCCTCATTGTAGAGTAGACGCAACGTTGTTTAAGGTCTGTCATTTGCCTATATGTATTTATGTCTGCTCCGTAGTTGGCGAGAAATTACCACGTCAGTCAATTATGTCATCCCCCTCTTTGGTGTTATGTAAATGGATGCAATTGAAGTAGTGTTACGTATATGTCCAAATGGCCATGGCCTTGTGTCTCTATGGTGTAATGGTTGTAATATGTGCGGTGTGTGAGCGGTGGGCGTCTGGCGGCGTGGTGTTTATTGGGAGGCTTTCCGCTGCTTGACTCTGGCCATCGGCCGGCGTAGGCTAAATCATCATTCTTAACCGCCTCATTCTGTAGGTGGTGTCATGGTCCTCCGTGGAGTTCAGATTCAACGGAACGGACCTGCCGGGTGTGTTTCTCACATCAGACGGGCTCAATTTTCTAGTACTGCGATTCTTTCCTCATTAAGCGCTACATCGAGCCTTGTGCTCTGTGCTGCAACCGACTTCATTCCAATCTGACTGGGAGGTATCGAACATGGCCATTGTTGCGTCTCACTCACGCGTTGCTCTGACTTGTGCGCCCGATCGCCTGGCGGCGTTGCCGCGGGCCGGGTTGCCCGATTCGGAAAGGAGGTTGTTATGTCCTATCGATACAACAGCATCGACATTGTGGTGGGCGTCGGGATGTGTGCCATCGTCTTCGGAGCGATCCTCCTTGTGTTCGCCACCAGTGGGACGTTCCTAGTCGCTTCTCCTCAGCCTCTTGCCGTCGAACAATCCTCAGTCATGACCGCCGGCATGACCTGGCTGCAGCCAGCTTTAGGCCAGGCCATCGTAGACCGAACCCTGCTCCAGCATCAGAGCGATCGCATGACCGCATCGGCCTTGTCGGAATGGAATCAGGCCATGCTGGCGCATCGCAGTTTGCAATCCACTGCAGGCGGGCCGTTCGGGTTCATCATGCAGCGCGCTGCGACCGTTCCCGCTGATCACGCGGCGCGTGTTCAGGCCGTGATGGGCCGGTCCATCGTGAATTTCACCAAGCGTGGCGTGCGCAGCGGCATCTTGTCGGCCGATCTGTACCTGTCGGATTACAACCGCGACATGATCGGGATCGCCGAAAGAACGGGGCAGCGGCTCGATCGCGATTTCACTGCGACGTGGCAGGCCACCCTCGGCCGATGGATTGTTGACGCCAGCCGCGACTATGCCGCGCGGTCTGCCCTGGTTCAGGAGCGGCTCGGTGCGTCCGTTGTGCATCTGGCGCAGGCCAAGACCGGATTGGAAGAGGCCTGGGCTGCGAACCAATATCAATTGGCCAGCCTGATCGCTGCAGTCGATCGCACTACTGCGACAACGGATCGGTTCACGCAGCTGGCGGCAGCGGATCGCGCACTGTCGGGAGCGCCATCTGTCGCCACAGCCAGGACCGTGACGTGGCCGGAGATTCCCATGGGCTTCATGATTGCTGCGGCCATGGTGTTAATGGCCGTGTTCTTCGGAGGGCTCATCGCCTCCGCGGCGAGGCGGGAAGCGAGAGCGATGGCCGAGCGGAATCGCGATGCGGCCCGGTGGGTCTATCGCACGGCGGCCTAACTGTGCCGAATAAGCCGTGTGCAACAGGGACTCGTGTCATCCGATACGAGCAGGTGATGTATGTCATGGGGATATTGGGGCATCGTGACAGGTCTCGTGGTACTCGTGGCCAATTTCTTCCTCTGTCTGAGCCTGGTGTCCGGCGGGTCCAAGGAGACCCGCCAGGCATCGAGTCGGATGCTCGAGCATCCAGGCAAAGCGGAGAAGCCGATGCCGGCCACGACTCGACGAGCCGCATAGGGACAGAGACGCGCGGGTGGAACCTCACCGATTGAGAATTGCGAGGTGCCGTATGGTCGAGATCATTGGGCTTATCACCATCAGTTCGTTGGTCTGGCTCCTGGCCTGGTTCATGGCGGGAGAGAGTGATGCGGAGCGGAGAAAATCATTGAAAGGGTACGAGCATCCGCTTGCGCTCATGGATCGTGAAGGCCGGAAGGAGAAGCCCTTCAAGCTCGCCGCGTGATGTGGGGGGGGGGGAGGGAAAGGCCGTAGGCCTCGTGCGGAGGTGTTGAGCAGGGTCAGGCGATGGCAACGGTGCCTTCAATGCTGAACCCTGTGTTCGAGACCGTCACCGGCGAGGCGCCGGCTTCCTTCAGCTTGTCTCCCAGGCCGGAGTCGAGGAGCGTTTGTTGAAGGCTTTCGGCTGTTTGGCTCAGGAGGAAATCGAGGCCGAGGACGGCGTAATGCAGCGGACGCCCTTGCGGCGCATCCACCCGGAAGACCTGTGCGCGGCTGGTGCCTTCCTGAAAATCGGCAATGTGATGCTTGGGAAACTGCTGCCGCAGATAGAGGCGGATCACGTCAAATTTGGCTGCATTGCTCACGGGTGTTCTTCTGCCTTTCGCGAGAGATCTGTTCCTGCCGGGCCAGCAAGGCTGTTTCCCGTGGGACCATCAGGAGAGGACAGTATACGCCCTTGAACGGTCCAAAGTCAGGGTGGGGAAATGCCGTGGCCTGGGTGGTCTTCTCTGTTTCAAGGAGGGTATCTCGTCTCCCAATTCCCTGCTTGACCTTCGTTTCTGCCGGCTTCTATAATCACCGATCGGCGCAGTCGTAACCAGCTGATTCATCGAGGAAAATGGCTGACTTCACCCATTTTAACGAGTCGGGCCGCGCGCGGATGGTCGATGTCAGCGCGAAGCATTCGACCGAGCGTGTTGCGACGGCGCAGGCGACGGTCTTCATGCTGCCGCTCACGCTGGAGAAGATTCAGCAGGGCAAGATCGCCAAGGGCGATGTGCTCGCCGTGGCGCAGGTCGCCGGGGTGATGGGGGCGAAAAAGACCCCGGACCTCATTCCCATGTGCCACCCCCTCCTCATTACCAGCGTCGATATTTCCTTCAAAGAAGAAGCCCAACCGAACCGTGACGGGCAATGTGCCGTCCATATTTTTGCGACCGCGAAGACGACCGGCCAGACCGGCGTCGAGATGGAGGCGATGACGGCGGCGACGGTCGCGGCGCTCACCATCTATGACATGTGCAAGGCCATCGACAAGGGCATGAGCTTCAGCAATGTCTGGTTGCTCTCGAAGTCTGGCGGCAAGTCTGGGACCTATACGAGGTAGGATGCTGAAACAGGCCCCCAACTTTGTTCTCGGTCACTCGGACCCCTCAACGTACTCACACGGTACGCCTCGGGGTCCTCGTTCCGCTGCGGCCTCGTTGGGATGCCTGTTTGAGCATCCTCAGGGATGGTGTTCGTGATGGTCACGATCAAGCTGTTCGGCATGACCAAGTCGCTGGCTGGGAATCAGGGCTCCCTCTCTCTGGCATTGGCGAATGGCCGGCGAGTGAAAGATTTGGTTGAGCTTCTCAATGCCCAATATCCGATGATCGGGGAGCTGATTGAGAAGAAGAAAGTGCTCGTGTCGGTCAATCATGAGATTGCCCACGAAGAAACGGACATCAAAGACGGCGACGAGATCGCCTTGCTTCCTCCTTTTGCAGGTGGTTCAGGTATGGAACAGATCGATGACAGCCAGTTCGTCCGGGTGCAGCGTGAGAATTTCTCCATCGATCAGGAGTTGGATCGGGTTAAGAGCCGGTCAAAACGGATCGGCGGGATTGCGACGTTTCTGGGCATTGCCCGGGATCGCTCCAAGGGGCGTGACGTCGATAGCATCACCTTTGAATATTACGAAGGGATGGCGCAAAAGAAGCTGCGCGAAATCCGCGAGCGGGCGCTGAAGGATTTCGACATTCTTGAATTGCTGATCATCCATCGCTACGGCGAAATCACGATCGGCGAAAATATCGTCCTCATCATCGCGGGCGCCGAGCATCGCGCGGAGGCGTTTCGCGCCTGCAAGTGGGCGATCGATGAATTGAAGCAGATCACCCCGATCTGGAAGTTGGAGCACACGACAGAAGGGGAAGTGTGGGTCGAAGAACATCCGTGATGAGCGTGAGGCGTGAAACGTAAGGCGTCAAACGTGAAGCGTCTGGAAGATCGCCGGAAACTATCATGAGCGAATCAACGGTGAGCACGGCTATTCCTGTGGTGGTTGATACGCATCATCGTCCCCTGCGGAGTTTGCGGCTGTCTGTGACGGATCGCTGCAATCTGCGCTGCCAGTACTGCATGCCGGAGGAAGAGTACGTCTGGCTGCCGCGGGAAGACGTGCTCAGTTTCGAGGAGATGCAGCAGCTGGCCGGCTACTTTGCGGACCTGGGCGTGGACAAAGTGCGGCTGACGGGCGGGGAGCCCTTGTTGCGGCGGGATCTGTCCCGGCTGGTGCGCTTGCTGCTGCAAGACCGGCGCATTACGGAAATTGCACTGACGACCAACGGGATTCTGCTTGCCGATCACATTCACGATCTGTACGAAGCCGGACTGCACCGGGTGACCGTGAGTCTGGATACGCTGCGGCCTGAGCGGTTTCGCCAGCTGACCCGCCGCGATGAGTTTGCCCGTGTCATTGAAGGGATTGAATCGGTCGGGAAAACCGGGTTCACGGGGTTGAAGCTCGATACGGTCGCGATTCGCGGATTCAACGACGATGAGTTGGTCGGGCTGATCGAATTTGCCAAGCACTATCGGGCCGAGGTGCGGTTCATCGAATATATGGATGTCGGCGGGGCCAACGATTGGTCGATGGCCAAGGTGCTCTCCAGGGCGGCGATTCTGGAGCAGCTCACGCAGCATTATGGGCCGATCGCCGCCTTGCCGGCGCGCGATGCCGCTCCGGCCCAGCGTTTTCAACTGCCGGATGGCACGACCTTCGGCATTATTCCCTCCACGACGACGCCGTTCTGTTCGACCTGCGACCGCAGCCGGGTGACGGCCGATGGCATGTGGTACTTGTGCCTGTATGCCTCACAGGGGCAAGATCTGCGTCAGCCGTTGCGCGCCGGCGCCAGTCCCGATCACATGCGTGGGCTCATTCGCGCAGGGTGGCAGGCGCGGCGGGATCGCGGTGCCGAGGAGCGCAAAGCGTTGGAGCGGACGGGGCTGCGTACCGGCAAACTCATCGGCATCGATCAACTGCGCGAAGATCCGCACCTGGAAATGCATGCCCGTGGCGGGTGAGCAGGCTGTTGCCCTCGGAGATGCGCAGAGGTGTTTCTCCGTTCGCCAAGATCATTACGATGGGCGAACGGATCGCACGAAGTGCGGTGTGTACCTCATCGCCTCTTCTCTTGCTGCGGCCTTGCTGGCCGGCCTTTCTGAACAGCCTCCGGCGATGTCTTTTCTTTTCTGTGGCGGCTCTCATGCTTGAGACAAATCTCCTGACATTTCTCGGCGTCGGCTTTGTGCTCGGGCTGCGGCACGCCCTGGACGCGGACCATCTGGCCGCGGTCTCGACGGTGCTGGCGGAACGGCCGTCGGTGCGGGCGTCCGGGCTGGTGGGTTTGTGGTGGGGGCTGGGTCATACGCTCACCCTCATGCTGGTCGGGGCGGCGGTGCTGGTGTCGGGCGTGCAGGTGCCAGAGCCCTTGGCGGTCTTGGCTGAGTGTGGTGTCGGTGTCTTGCTGGTGTTTCTGGGCGGGGCACTGGCGCTCAAGCTCTATCGGGAACGCTGGCATGTGCATAGCCATCTCCATGATGGCGAGCCGCATGTGCATTTGCACAGCCATCAGCGGCAGGACGATCATGGGCATGCGCATTGGAGCGCCCGCTCGCTCAGGCCGCTGTTGATCGGCATGGCCCATGGCATCGCGGGATCGGCGGCCTTGATGCTGGTGATTCTCTCGAATACCAGCGGGATCGGGCAGGGGCTGCTCTACATCGCCGTGTTTGGAATCGGATCCATTCTCGGCATGGTCGCGATCGGCGTGACGCTGAGTCTCCCGGTGCTGTGGTCGCTGGCGGCGGGGCGGCGGGCGTTTGTGGCCGTGCAAGGTTTGGCGAGTCTCGGGAGCGTGGGGCTCGGATTGTGGATGTTGTATACGCTGGTTCTTTCCCCCGGTCATTTGTAACAGAATCCTTGCCGGTATGCGGATAGCGCGTGCGTCATTCTGACGGCTGTGTTATTCTCCGTTGGTGTCATCCGATGTCCGTTGTGTGAGATAGAAATTTGATCTAGAGGATACGAGTATGGCCTGGTTCAAGAAGCAGAAACCGACCGGTTCCGAGGTGCCCCCCCGTTCGAAATCCTCCGAAGGGATGTGGCTCAAGTGCAACCATTGCCGGGAGATCGTCTATCGCAAAGAGGTGGACCGGAACAATAAGGTCTGCCCGAAGTGCGATTATCATTTTCCGATTTCCGTGATGGAGCGGATCGCGCTGCTCGTGGATCTCGGGACATTTAAGGAATGGGACACGGAGCTGTCGGCGCAGGACCCGCTGAATTTTCACGATACCAAGTCGTACAAGGACCGTGTGAAGGCGCAGCAGGACAAGACCGGGCGGAAGGACGCGCTCGTCATCGGCGAGGGGCTGCTGGACGGCCGCCGCGTGGTTTTTTGCGTCTTCGATTTCAGCTTTATGGGCGGGAGCATGGGCTCGGTGGTCGGAGAGAAGTTCTGCCGCGCGGTCGATCGTGCGCTGGAGAGCAAGTTGCCGGTGGTCTTGGTCACGGCGTCCGGCGGCGCGCGCATGCAGGAAGGCATTCTCTCGCTGATGCAGATGGCTAAGACCTCGACCGCGGTCGCCAAGCTGGGGGAGGCCAAGCTGCCGTTCATTTCGATTCTGGCGGATCCGACGTTCGGCGGGGTGACGGCCAGTATTGCGATGCTCGGTGATGTGATTATCGCGGAGCCCAAGGCGCTCATCGGGTTTGCCGGCCCCCGCGTCATCGAACAGACGATTAAGCAGCAGTTGCCCGATCAGTTTCAGCGGGCGGAGTTCCTGTTGGAGCACGGCATGATCGATATGATCGTCGAACGGAAGCAACTGAAGGATACGCTCAGCACGCTCGTCAACCACTTCTAGTTCGGCACGTCCTGCCTGGTTCAGCGCATGACCTATTCGGCTGCCATTGCCTACCTCTACAGTCTCCAGAAACATGGGATCAAGCTGGGGCTCGACAACATGCGGGCGCTCATGGAGCGGTTGGGGCATCCGGAGCGCAAGGTGCGGAGTCTGCACATCGGCGGGACGAACGGCAAGGGCTCGACGGCGGCCATGACGGCGGCGATGCTGCAAGCGGCAGGCTATCGTACCGGCCTCTACACCTCGCCGCATCTCGTGGATTTTCGAGAGCGCATCCGCATCAATGGGGCCATGATTCCGGAGCAGCAGGTGGCTGATTTGACTGCACGCCTGCAGGCCGTTCTGTCCCCCGATCTGGTTCCCACTTTCTTTGAGTTGACCACCGCCATGGCCTTCCTCTACTTTGCGGAGGCGGCGGTCGATGTGGCCGTGCTGGAAGTCGGACTCGGGGGGCGCTTCGATGCCACGAATGTGGTCGAGCCGATGGCCTGCGCCATCACCACGATCGCCTTGGATCATCAGGAGTATCTCGGCGGAACCGAGCGCTCGATTGGCTTTGAAAAGGCCGGCATCATCAAACCGGGTGTGCCGGTGGTGCTTGGACGGGTGGCGGGGGAGGCGTTGACGGTGATTCGAGAGATCGCGCAGGAACGCGCCGCGCCCATGATGGAATTGGACCGGGATTTTTCCGCCGTCGGGCCTGGGCCGGAGCAGTTTGCGTATCGGGGGCGAGCCCGTGCGGTGCACAACCTGGCTTGCGCGCTGGCCGGGCGGCATCAATTGGACAATGCGGCCTGTGCCCTTGCGCTGATCGAGGCGGCTGAGGGGCAGGGGATCACGGTTAGCGATGCGGCGGCGCGGCAAGGCTTGCAAGAGGTCTTGTGGGAGGGCCGATTGGAATGGGCGGAGCGTCATCCTGCTCTGCTCCTCGACGGGGCGCATAATCCCGCCGCGGCGCAGGAGCTGGCGCGGTATCTCGGCGGCTGGTTGGCCTCGCGGCCGGAGTCGCGGCTGATCCTGGTCTGGGGCATGATGCGCGACAAGGAGCACCGCGGGTTTTTTGAGCCGCTGCAGCCGCTTATCTCCGAGCTGGTCTTGACGCAGGCGGATATGGCCCGTTCTGCAACGGTGCGGGAACTGCGGGCCGCCGCCGGCGACCGTCTGCCGCGCTGTCATGACTCGCCGGTTGCCGCCGATGCCTTGGCGCTGGCCAAAGCCCAGGCTTCCAAGCACGATCTCATTTGTGTGACCGGCTCGCTCATGCTCGTGGGCGAGGTGAAGGCCCTTCTGCGTGGCTGTGGGCTCTCACCGCTCAGGGGCTAGCATGGTGGATGGTCTGTCGCGGATATCTCAGGGCATTCTTCTGCTGTTGACGGCAGTCCTGTTGCTGCTCCCTTTCCCCGCTTGGGGCAAGGGCAAGCCGGGCAGCCAAGGCGGAGCCTCGTCCGGCTCGCTCCCGCTCAATGTGAATGCTGACCGGATCGATTATCTCCAAGATCAGGATGTGTACGAGGCCGATGGATCGGTCGTCATCCAGCAGGGGACGATGCGTCTCACGGCGGACCATGTGACGATCGCGGCTCTGCCCGGCATCGTGACGGCGACGGGGCATGTGCGTCTCATCGACCCGCAGGCGGATGTCACGACCGAGCGGCTGGAGTTCAACGTCAATACGGAGGCCGGTGTGGTGACGCATGGCCGGTTGTATGTGCCGCAGACGAATTCGCTCGTTTCCGGACGGCAGATGCAGCGTTTCTCCGAGTACCACTACCGGGTCAAAGAGGGCGAGTTTACCAATTGCGATGCGCAAGATGGCGAGGTGCCGGCCTGGCGGATTCGGTTCGAGGATCTCGATCTGAATGTCGGGGACAGCATTGCCTTTAAGGGGGCCTGGCTGTGTGTGGCCGATGTTCCTGTGGTGCCCTTGCCGACGCTCACCTATCCGCTCTCCAACCGGCGGAGCGGGTTTTTGGTGCCGTTCGTGGGCTATGACAACCGGTTTGGGATGCACGCGCAGACCAGTTATTACTGGGCGATCAATCCCAGCCAAGATCTCACGATCTCGCCGTCGTACTACAGCAAATTAGGGTATGGCAGCGATTTGGACTACCGATACGTGCTGGACCGAAAATCACGCGGCCAGTGGTATCTCAGCTATCTTCAGCAAACGCAATTGCCGAATGTGACGGGGGTGGATCAGTCCAGCTCGGATGTCAAACGGGCGCGGGCGCTGATTGCCGGGACGCATACCCAGCAGTTTACCGACACGCTCCTGCTTCGTGCGAATGCGAGCTTTGTCACGGATCCCAACTATCTCCAGCAATTAAGCAATTCGGGTACGCAACGCGCGCTGCCCAGCAATGAGTCCAATCTCTTGCTGAACCAGCAGCTGGCCTATGGCAATCTCTATTTCCTCGGGCAATATCTGCAGCCGTTGCAGGCCGGCGGAACGGATACGTTCCAGCGGCTGCCCGAAGTGGGCTATACGCTGCCGAATACGCCTCTTTTTGCATCGCCGTTGCTGTTCGGCATGGAAGGGGACGCGGTCAATTTTTATCGCGAGCAGGGGTTCACGCTGAATCGCATGAATATCGTGCCGGGGATTTCCACGGATGTCATCGATTTGGGCCACATGGTCGGCATTACCCCGCAAGCGAAGTTCCGCGAGGTGTATTACACGCGCGGGGTGCAGTCGAGTACGGCGATCAACCGTGAAACCTTTTGGGCCGGGGTCGATGCCACCTCCAAGCTGTCCCGCCGGTTCGGATTAGACGGGGGCGGCACCTTGCTGCACACCATCGAACCGACGGTGATGTATGAGTATGTACCGGGGACCGATCAGAGCCAGATTGCGCAGATCGATCAGGTGGATGATTTGCCCAAGAAGAATCTCCTGACCTATGCCTTGCGCAGCCGTGTGCTGGAGAATGACGGCAAGACGATCTTCAATTGGCTGGATCTCACGCTGGCTCAGAGCTACCATGCCGGCGCTGTTCAGACCAGGGCCCGCGATTTCGGCCCCGGGGTCACTCCGGTGCTGGGCTCGATCACACAGCCCTTGCAGCCGGCGACAGTGGCCATCGACGGGCGAAAATTCTCCGATGTCTGGATGCGGGCGGTCATCGGCAATACGGCGCCTCAGGTCACGCAGGCGCAGATGAGTACACCGGCTTTTGGCCGCGGGGCCGGCAGTGCCGGGTCTCAGCGCCCGGCCATCAATCAATATCTGACGTTGGATGCTTTCTTCGATCCCTACCGCGGCGAATTGAGTCAGTGGAATACGGACCTGCGGGTTCAAGAAGAGAGCAATTGGTATCTCGAAGTGGGACAGCGGTATTCCCGCGAGGGCAATCGTGTGCGGCGGGGTGATCTGTGGAATCCGATTTCGTTCAATGAGGTCTATGCGCCTACGCCGGAAATCCAATTTGTGACCGCCGGCGGCGGATTCCGGACGCCCTGGGGCTGGACGGTCGGGGCGAAGGGCTACTATGACGTGAAGAACGGGAAGAGTCCCGAATATGATGTGGTGGCGCTGTATCAGAATCCGTGCAAATGCTGGTCGTTGGGCCTCTTCTATCTCCAGTTCCCGGATCGGGCGCAATACAACTTCATGCTGAACTTGACCGGCATTGGATGGACGGAAAATCTTGGCACGCAGGTGATGCGGTCGATTCTGAGTCCGTTGTTGTGGGGGGAGCGGGGATTGCCGTGGGCCTCGCCAACTGGGCCTTACGGGCGATCGCAAGCGGGTGCATCTACCGGTGGGATCGGGGGCATGTAGGATTCTCCTGCATAATAAACCCAGGGAGGCTCTTATTTGACACCCTAAATGAGGGTGGGGTACGATACTTCTCTCATGGGCGAGTCGGTTTTGTGGTTTTTCTGAAGGAGGTTCCTGACGTGGCTGGTGATGCGTTGAAGGTGGAAGATTCTTCTTGGGATACAGAAGTGATGAAGGCGTCCGAGTTGGTCATGGTCGATTTCTGGGCCGTCTGGTGCGGCCCGTGCCAAATGGTGGCCCCGATCATCGATGAGCTCGCCAAAGAATATGCCGGGAAGGTGAAGGTCCGGAAGCTGAATACGGACGAAAATCCTGAAGTGGCCGGCCGGTACCAGGTCATGAGCATTCCCACGATTCTCTTTTTCAAGAACGGGCAGCTGGTTGAAAAGTTGGTCGGGGCCAGGCCGAAGCGGCAGTTTAAGGAAATGATCGATTCCCTGCTGGCCCAGCACGCCGGGACTGCCTAGGGTCTCCAATTCCGCAGCCATGCTCACTGAGCTGCGCATTCTCAACTTTGCCATTCTCGAAGAACTCAGCCTCCAGTTCGAGGCTGGGTTCACGATCCTGACCGGCGAGACCGGCGCGGGCAAGTCGTTGCTGATCGATGCGATCGCACTGCTTGTCGGCGGCCGTGCCTCCGCCGAACACATTCGCCACGGACAAGACGAAGCCTCTCTTGAAGCGGCGTTTCAGATTCACGACCGCCATCCCCTTCTGAGCCGCCTCCGCGGCCAGGGCGTTCTCGGAGCCGCCGATTCCCAGCTCATTGTCCGGCGAGTCATTTCCCGATCGGGACGGAACCGGGTCTATCTGAACGGGTCGATGTGTTCCTTGCATGCGCTGGAAGAGCTCGGAGGGACGCTGGTCGACATCCATGGGCAGCACGATCAGCAGTCGCTGCTCTCTCCCTCGACGCAGCTGGAGGTTGTCGATGCGTTTGGCGGTCTCCAGGAGCTTCGAGGCCGGTATCGCCAGGCCTACGATGCGTGGAAATCGCTCTGTGAGGAACGGGATGGCGTGTCGGCCCTGATGCAGGAGCGCGCCGGCCGCGAGGAGTTTCTCCGGTTTCAACATGCGGAGCTGGAAGAGGCGGCGTTGCAGGCGGGGGAAGATGAGGCGCTTCAGCAGGAACGCCGCCGGTTGGGCGCGTCACAGCGCATCGGCGCGCTCACGGCCGAGGTGCTCGATCGGCTGCATGCCGATGGCCAGGGGGTCCTGGTGAATCTGGGGCTGATGGAGCGGGCGCTGGGCGAATTGACGGAGATCGATGCGGAGATGGGCGATGCCAGCCGATTGGCCATTGAAGCCCGAGTGATTCTGAAAGAGGTGGCCGGGCAGGTGCGCGATTACGCCGAGCGGCTCGATGCGGATCCTGCGCGCCTGGCGGCCATCGAAGATCGCCTCAGCCTCATTCAAAAGCTCAAAAAGAAATATGGCGGAACGATCGAGGCGGCGTTGGAGCTGCACCAGCGGATCAAGCGCGAGCTGGAGGGGCTGGAAGGTTCGGACGCGCGATTGGAGCAGCTTGGCCGGCGAATCGAGCAGCAGAACGCCGAACTGCGCATGCTGGCGGAACAGTTGTCGCAGAAGCGGACCGACGTAGCCAAGCGAATGACCAAGGTCGTCCGTCATGAGCTGGGAGAATTGCGGATGGGGCAGACGGTCTTCGAGGTTCAGGTGCATTCGGAGGACGGCCAAGGGAGCCTCGGGCCCGATGGCATCGATCAGGTGGAGTTTCTGTTGTCTGCGAATGCCGGGGAGCCGCCCAAGGCGTTATCGAAAGTGGCCTCGGGGGGAGAGCTGTCGCGCGTGATGCTGGCCCTCAAGACCGTATTGGCTGAGCGCGATCATGTGCCCGTCTTGATCTTTGATGAAATCGACACGGGGGTGGGCGGGGCTGTGGCCGCGGCCATCGGGAAACGATTGCGGGGATTGGGCCGGTATCACCAGGTGTTTTGTATCACGCATTTGCCGCAGGTGGCGTCGGCGGCCCATCACCATCTCTGCGTCGAGAAGGCGCCGCGCGCAGGGCGGACGGTGACGACGGTGAGGGCGCTAGAGGGAAGTGACCGGGAGCATGAAATCGCCCGCATGTTGGGGGGCGCCACGATTACGAAGAAAGTTCGCGAGACGGCGGCTGAACTGATCGCCGGCGCGCGTGACGAAGCCTGACGCCATGGCGAACGGAGGGCGGGCAGGGGGCCGAAAAGGGCTGAGTTTCCTGTTTTCTGCTAATGGGTGTTGCTGGGGGTGGTAGCCATGGCAGGGAGGGCAGTCTTGCATTCGCTGACCACGCGGGCGAAGAGTTCGGCCAGTTGCGGGTCGAAGTGGGTGTTGGCGTGGAGTGTGATCTGCCGGATGGCCTGATCGACTGAAAGCGGACTGCGCGCGGGGCCTTCCGCCGTCAAGTGGTCGAACATCTGGGCGATGCTGACGATTCTGGCCAAGCGTGGAATGCCTTCCCCTTGAAGCCCATGCGGGTATCCTGTTCCGTCCCAATGCTCATGATGGTAGGAAATGATTTGGCCCACCTCTGCGGGAAAACCCAAGGGAAGAATCATCCGCGCGCCGATTTCCGCATGGTCTTTGGAGTAGGGATTCTCGATAGCGGGCAGGCCGCCATTGTTGGCCGCAGGGGCCGGTGCGGGGCCTATTTCGCCGATGTCGTGGAGAAACGCGCCCAGCGCGAGAGATCGTTGTTCGGCCCCTGTCAGGTTCAAGCGATTCGCCAGCAGGGTGGCGTAGAAGCTGACGCGGCTTGAGTGGTTCAGCAGTTGGCGGTCCTTGGCTTCCAGGAGATCGGACAAGAGGGGAAGCAAATCCTGGGGAGCCGTGCCTCCGTGCGCCGATTCCTGCTCTTTATTCCCGATCGCGAAGTACGCAGTCTTGAGAAATCCCCAAGCTCTGGCGCAATCCTGCTCGGATCCCCACAAGGGTGATGAGGGGTCATGAAGGATAGTTCGGATGAGGTCCAGGCGCTGTTTCTTTTCGATCGTCTGGCTGATGAGAGAAATCAGTTCGGTGACGTTAAACGGTTTCAGCAGGTATCCCGCAGCCCCGTATCGCAGGCCGTCCATCGCCGACTTCAAGCTTCCATAGCCGGTGATGATGATGATTTCGATTTCGGCGTGCGTCTGTTTGATTTCCTGGAGGAGATCGATGCCGTGGCGATCAGGCAGTTTTTGGTCGAGGGTGATCAGATCGATTGGTTCTTCTTTGAGAATCGTGAGCGCCGTGTGAGCATTCTCGGCTAGGCGGATATTGAAGAAGGGGCGGAGAATGACTTTGAGCGCATCGCGAGGGCCGGCTTCGTCGTCGACAACGAGGACGGTGGGCTTCGTGTGGGTTGAATTGTAGGATGCCGATAAACTCATCAGAGGCTATCTTCCCCAGATCATTGAATTTATAAGCAAATCCCGTTCCTTTCTACGTACGTATTGTCTTGGTGACAACGGGAAGTAGTGAGGCTACGTAATGTGTCCATATGTAGTTGTCTTGGTCGTCGTATGTGTCACTGTTCAGGCAATGGTGTCAAAAATGTGTCTCGAAAATCGCTCAATTGAAAGAATCAGTGTGTTATTCCTGCACGGCTGCCCCTGATTCTTGAGGCTCCGCCTGATCCGCCCGGCCAATTCCAAGCGTGTCCATGCGGTATTTCAACATGCGCCGGCTGATACCCAGCAGGTTGGCGGCATGGGTTTGCACGTAATTTGTGCGTTTGAGCGCGTCGAGAATAATTTCCCGTTCAAATTCCATGACCGCTTTTTCGAGGGACATGCGTCCTGCCAGGGTGTCGTCGCGCAACGAGGAGGACCGTGAATCGCTCTTGAGGATCGTCGGCAGGTGCTCAGGCGTAATCTGGGGCGAGTTCTGCGACCAGATGAAGGCCTGCTCCACGATATTTTCCATTTCTCGCACATTGCCCGGCCAGGGGTAGCGGGTCAATAATTCCAGGGCGTCCTTGCCGAACTCGATGGGCTGGCGCTTTTCTTCCTCCATCCGCTTGGCGAGGAAGTGTTTGGCCAGCAACGGAATATCTTCTCCCCGCTCGCGCAATGGCGGGAGATAGAGCGAGATGACATTGATGCGGTAATACAGGTCTTCACGGAATTGGCCTTTGCGGACCATGTCTTCGAGGTTTCTGTTTGTCGCGGCTACGATTCTGACGTCAACCTTGATCGGCTGCACCCCGCCGATTCTGGTGAATTCCCGTTCCTGCAGCACTCTGAGGAGTTTTGCCTGCGTCATGGCGCTGAGATCGCCGATTTCGTCAAGGAACAGCGTTCCGGTATTCGCGAGCTCGAATTGTCCGACCCGCCTGGCCGTCGCATCGGTAAAGGATCCCTTTTCATGGCCGAACAACTCGCTCTCAATCAATGTTTCCGGGAGCGCGGCGCAATTCAGCGCAATGAACGGGCGGTCTCGCCGCCCGCTATTGTAATGGAGGGCCTTGGCGACCAGCTCTTTTCCGGTGCCGCTTTCTCCGGTGATGAGGACTGTGGTGCGGCTGTCGGCGACTTGCTCGATTTTGGCGTAGATTTCCTGCATCCCCGGGCTTTTCCCGATCAGGTTGTGAAACGCATAGCGTTGCACCACCTGGGCCCGCAGGTGTTTGACTTCGCGTTCGAGTTCCTGGGAATTGATGGCGCGGTCTAGGACGATGCGGAGTTCCTCCACATCGAAGGGCTTCGAGAGATAGTCGGCGGCTCCCAGTTTCATGGCATCGACGGCGGTTTTGACCGATTTGGTCCCGGTCAGCATGATCACCGGGGTCATGCGGTTCTCGGTCCGCAGCGTTTGCAGGACGGCCAGTCCATCAGTGCCGGGAAGGATCACATCGAGCAACACGAGATCGGGGCCTTCCTTGCGAAAGGCGTCGATTCCCTCCTGTGCGTCCGCCGCCTGAAAGATTTCATAATTGGGCTCCAGCACCATCTTCAGGGAGGTGCGGACGCGTGCTTCGTCGTCGATCAAGAGGACGCGTTTTTTTATCGTTGAATGTTCCACAGGGCTCCTACTCTGCCGGGATCGCGGGCAAATTCACGAAAAACGTGGTGCCGACGCCCTCGGTGCTTTCCACCTGAATGTGGCCGTCATGTTCCTGCACGATCTGATGCACGATCGTCAGCCCCAGGCCCGTGCCGGCATGTTCTCCACTCGTGTGTTTCGTGGTGAAGAACGGGTCAAAGATGTGAGCCAGATGGTCCGGTGAAATCCCCACGCCGGTATCTCGAATTTCAATCTGTGCCCACATCTGATTCCCCGGTTTTGTCAGCCGGTGCGTGCGAACCGTCAGCTGGCCGTCCTGGGTGCCCATGGCATCGATCGCGTTCAGCAAGAGGTTCAGCAGCACCTGTTGCACCTGTTGACGATCCAGCATGACATGAGGCAGGTCAGGTGCCAACTCTTTTTCAATCTTGATCCGCTTGCTGGCGGCTTTCACTTCGACGAAATACAGACAGGACGAGATGACCTCGTTCAGGTCTTCGTCCGTCAACGTCGGTTCCATGTATCGGGCGTAATCCAGAATTTCTTGAATCAGGCGTTCGATCCGATACACGTCTTCCAGGACGATACGGCTGAAATCTCTAATGAATTCTGAATCTTCCCTGCGCTCCGGGGCCAGTTGGATAAAGGTTTTGATCGAAGTCAGCGGGTTCCTGATTTCGTGGGCAAAGCCACCGGCAATAATTTCAAGGGATCGGAGCCGGTCGGTCCGCCGCATCAGGGTGTGCGATTGGCGGAGGTCGTCATGGACCAGTATGGAGTCGAGGGCGTTGGCGGCTATTTGCGCCAGGGCGGTGAGCAGGTCCCTTGCCCCGGGAGAAAGCGGCCGGGAAGGCAGGGATGGGTCGAGGAGTGCCAACGCCAGCAGCCGCCCTTTGTTCAACAGGGGGATGGCGACCGTCATCTGGGGCGCGTCCCAGGCTGTGGCGGCTGTATCTTCATCGGCCGGGATCAGGGAGGATGGATCAGTCAGCGCCAAGACCGTCGCCCGGTGCGACAAGCCGGTCACGAGAGGATGGGTCGATGGCAAACTCGCGACGCTGGCCGAAGGGCCTTCTGCGCCGAATGCCGCCAGGCGGCTATATCGCTGCCGCTCATGGTTCAACAAATAGAGGCTGCCGTGTGGACGGGCGGTGACCTCGCAGAGTTCTGTCAAAATGCGCCGGGCGATGAGGGTGCGGTCAGTGTGCGCGCCCAAGTCCTGTGCAAAACGGGCCAGCCGTTGCAGGGCGGTGAGGGGCGGTTGAGGTATGTGGGAAGACTGGGGCGAGCCGTCTGTCATGTGAATCTCGATGCGGTTGCGCTTCTCCGGCCGCAGAGATTGCGGCCGATCCATTGGGAACGCAGTGAGCAAACATAGGTGGTTCTATGGGGTGAGTATACACGCGGAAGAGGGGGTCAGCCAGATGATTTCCCTTTGCGGGCAGTGGCCAGCAGCAATTGGCCGTTGAGGATCGGTGCGATATGCACCGGCTGGGCTCCGGCATGGCGGAGGAGCGCGGCCAATTGTTCGCGCTCGAAGGTGTGGAGGAGTCCGTGGCGCAGGGCTTCGTGCAGGCGTCCAAGATAGTGGAGCAGGATGAGATCGGAAGGATCGGTTTCCGGCTGACCGGCGGTGACGATGTGTTCACGATAGAGCCTGGTGAGGTCGGAGTGCGGTTGGAAGCACATGAGGATCAGCAGGCCGTTCGGGCGCAAGGCGGCGATGGCTTGCTGTAAGGATGCTTGCGGGGATGCGACGAATGAGAGCGACAGATTATAGACGAGCCGGTCGACTGACTGGTCGGTGAAGGGAATTCCGCTTTGCCAATCGGCAAGAATCCAGCCGGCGGTCATGGCGGCCTCTGCTGCGGAAAGCGGAGAAGCCGTGCGGTGCAGATCCTGCCGGAAGGCGGCAAAGGAACGTTCGGCGGACGACACGGCACTGGTGAAACGCTCGATGCCGATATAGCGCAGAGGAGTGTGGGGATGGCCCGGCCTGTGCGCCAGCCGGTACATATGATTGATCCAGGTGATACGGGCCAGGTCGCTGGATCCGCATCCGACTTCGAGAATCGTTGTGCCGGGTGGCAGGGGAAGGCATTGTTGATAGAGTTCCTGCAACAGCCAGGAATAGGGGTGAAGCTGGTTGAGCTGAGGCACCTGTGCCATGTGGGCAATCCAAAGGGCCTCCCGCGTCGCGTGCGACACATGCGCGTGAATGCGGAGGCGCTCTTCTTCCAGGCGGCGCTGGCGTTCAATGTGGCGTTTCGTTGGCGGAAGAATTTCCACGCGCGTCTCCCGCGGGAAGAGCGCCAGGGCAATTTGCTGAAGGATTGTGGCGTGGGCGGCCTGATGCCGGTCATCTAACGCCAGGGAGGGGATGGCGAGCGGCGCGGGAAGCGGCACGACGGTGGGTGGCGTGCCGAATGCGCGGAGCGAGGGGGCGAGGGGGGGGAACCGGTGCGCCGGTGTCCGGTCTGTCTCGGGTGTGGTCAGCATTACGACCGGGGTGCTGAGCGCGGCGATATCGGCGATCGCCGTGGACAGCGTGTCGTACTGTCCCGCGATGAGGTCGCCGAGCAGTTGATCGACATGAAGGTTGAGGCCCCAGACGTTGGCGGTCCCTTTCCGGAGCCCTTGCTGGTAGTCCGTGACCAGGTCGCGGTGGTGTTCCGCCGACAGGGCCGCCTGGACATCGAGGACCGGATCGACGAGCAGCAGCAGTTTCGCACCTGGGACTTGCGCGCAGGCTTTCAGCGCGACCCGCGCGGCCAGATCTTCGGCCAGGAGGGCAATGGGCGCGGTGGGCCAGGTGGCTTGGGCAAACTCAAGGACGGCCTGAAGGTCGGCTTGCATGCTGCGCAGCGTGAGCTGGAGAAGATGGCCGTCGCTCTGTCCCACGTGATTGCTGTGGTCATACCGCAGCACGCGCAGGCGATTGAGGGCGAGAAACTCGGCGAGACCGACATAGTCTGTCTGGGTGCATCCGAACCCCGGCGAGAGAATGACGATCGGGGTGGTGGGAGAAAGTTGCCGCCGGGCATGATCGTCCCTGATGGCGATGAGCTGGCCGCGCAGGTTGCGGCATTCCCGCGGGGTGCTGACGACGGGAGACGGTTCCGTAATGCCATCCAGATCCATCGGTGAGTGGAGATGCTGCGCCACGACGCGATTGATCTCACGCTCTGTAAAGGGCATCAGGTGGACGAAGCAGACGCCGACCCGCGATCCCGGCTCTGCCTGGCCCGGCCGGTTCGCCGATGGCGGGGTGGTGGCTGCCGTGATCCAGACAATGCGGGCGGGAAGCACGGCTTCGGGGGCGGCCGGTTCATGCGTGCGTGGTTGTCCCAGGATTCCGGTTTGCGGGAAATGCAGCAGGATCGTCTCTCCGATCCGGCCTGGAGCCTGTTTCATCTGCAGGCAGGCTCCTCCGCGGCTGAAGTTCACTGCGGATCCGAACCCTCTGGCCTTGGACGCTCCGTCCAATTCAGCCTCAATGTGCACGGGCAGTGCGACACGAACGCGGAGCGCTTCACGGTGATTGCTCTCGTAATAAGGGGGACCAGCTGAGGGCGGAGATTGTTCGTCGACATCTTCCGGAATCACGACCAACGCTTCAAAGGTAAAGGGGAGGGCGCGTTCATGGGCTGCTTCGACAAAGGAGACCAAGATTTTACGTTCGGTCTCGCTGGCAGGGGAAAAGTGAAAGGCGAGCAACGAGTGGCCCAGCCGGACGGGCATCTGGCTTGAGGCGGCTCCCCGAGTGCGGACCGTGGCGTGAAGCTCTAGGATGCCCACGTCGGTCTTGAAGATCAGATAGGCTGGTTGATGGTCCAGATGCGGGAATAGGCCGTCGATTTCCACGGCGGCTCCTGTTGCACTGAGCGTCGAGACCGTGCCCCCACGGGTCGTATTGCCGACGGTGACCTCCGCAGGAAGATGGACGGCCGCTCGCACGGCTGTCCGGCGATCGGGGAGCGCAGGGATCGCGGGCGTGAACGGCTGTGGCTGCGGGACTGGCAGTGGAACAATCAAAGGAGCCGGTGATGTCGGCGGCGTGGATGGCGCAGGAGCGGCGGTGGCTATCGGCGCCGGTTCCGGCGCGATCTGCAGGGCGAGCGGCAACCGGAGACGAATGGACAGCGCGCCTTCCGCGGGGGCCAGAAAATCAAGACGGGCTTCCAGGGGCCGGAGGAGGTCGTAGACGCGCACGAGATCGGGGGAAATAGCCAAGCTGTCGATATTGAGGGCCGCTTGGCGAGATGTTTCCTGTATCAGAATTTCCACGGAGGTTGTCGCCGGATCGACGGATGGCAAAGGGGCCGGTTCGATGCGGGCTCCGGTGCGATCGAGGGCGGCGGTGCTGAGGTGCAGGCCATGGATGGTCCCAGCGGATGCCATGTGGCGCAGGGCCTGGGCGAGCAGGAGTTGGACGGCGTGCACACAAGTCTCGCGCGGGCCTGAAAACGGGGGCAAGTTCGGGGCGTATTGCCGCTCGATGAGGCCGGTGTCGAGCAGGGGGGGCGTGAAGGTGGCAAGTGCGTCGTCGAGGACCGTATTCACGGTGGCTCTGCGCCATGCGGCCTGTTGCACCGTCTGGGCGATGGCTTCTCCCTGTTGCGCGGCTTCAGTGGCATGGAGCGCCAGGGTTTCGATCCGGGTATCGAGTTGCGCGTCGCGGATCGTCTGTAAGAGCTGTTGCGATTGCGTCAGAATCGCGGTGAGCGGGGTCTGGATGTCATGGGAGAGGCCGGTCAAATGATTGGCCATGTCCAGCAGCTGCCCGGTTTCACGGAGTGCGGCTTCAAGCGACTGAATCTTTTTGGCTTGCGTGGCCTGCCCGGAGACATTGCGCAGGAGGCCCAGAGATCCGACGAAGCGCCGCTGGGCGTCGTAGAGGCCGGTGGCGCTGATTTCCGTCAGGACTCGCGCGCCCGGTGGCACGCCCGGCTGCGGCTTGGGCAGCAATTCGAGCAGCACCCGGCGGGCTGCCCGCGCTCCGGAACGGCGGTCGTTGATGCGATATTGGGCGCGGTCGAGTTGATCGGGCGGGATCAGTGTGGTGCAGAGTGTGCCGGTCAGCTCCTCCGGTCGATGGCCTAAGAGCTCGGTAACCGACGGGCTGAGGTAGACGAATCGTCCTTCCGCATCCAATTCGTAGACGACATCGGTGAGCGTCTCCATGAGCCGGTTATGCCGTTCTTGTATCCGTTCCAAGGCGGTCCGCAGGGCGCGTTTTTCGACGGCATCTTTCGTGTACAGCACGAGTTCCGTGAGAAAGGCGGGAGAGTGCGTGTGCAGCAGAAAGTCGGCGCCGGATTGGAGGGCATTCACGGCTGCGGTTGAATCGCTTGTTCCTGTTTGGAGGACGAAGGCTGTGGAGGGGAGCCGGTGTTTCAATTCCGCGACGAGCGTGGGATGGCCGTGCAGGCCCAGGCGTTCGTCGATCAGCATCAGGTGCCAGTCGGCGCGGCCGGCCCATTGCCGGGCTTCGTCGGCGGAATAGACCGAATCGACACGGCAATCGGGGAAAAACCCGCGCAGGCTCATCGTGACGAGTTTGATGTCGTCCGCCTGCTCACTGACGATCAGGATGGTGACGGGCTCGCTTTTCGGCATGTACCAATTCCGTGTTTCTGGGCAAGCCGAGTCAGCCGAGTCCCAGAGACATGCTGTGTGCTCCGACTCCATTATGCACGGGTGCCGTCGCTGCGTGTTCGCATGCGCATGATCGGCGGCGCACCCTGGTTCCGTGCCGGCTCCGCGTCTTGAATACCATATCGCCGCATCAGAATCACAGCGTCAACACAGGGGAATCAGCGCTTCTTTCGTAGGGGGGACGGGGCGGCTGTACGTTCTTGAACGGACAAATTTGGACGATGTGTGAATGCGAATGTCTGGAATCCAGCGGCCAGCACCCATGATCGGGCGCTGGCCGCCGGGGAATCATTCGTTACTGGGGAGCCATGGCGGTCTTCGGGGCCTGGCAGGCCCCCGGCGTCATGTAGAGCAGATAGTTGCCCATGCCGTGCTGGAGTTCCGCTTTGTGCAAGGGGTGATGGTGCACCATCACCATTTCATAGTCGTTCGACTGCAAGACGGTAAACCCGCCGCCGTTTTTGTAGACTTGGTGCGCCTGGAACTCACGGAAGGTGCCGTCGAGATCCACGTCTGGCACCGTCCGCAATAACGTCCGTTTGTTCGTGTTGTCTTCGAGCGAAATCATCAAGAGTTCGTCATGGCCGTGAGGATAGGCAAACTTGACGCAGCCGTCCATGAGGAACTTGAGCGGCGCACGGTGCACCTGAACGCCCGGCTTGATTTCGATGCCTTCATCGGTTTGGTCGGCGCCGCGCTGGTTGAATTTGCTGTAGCAGACGACATTGACGCCGACTTGGTAGACATCCAATTCCTTCACCGGCTTATCGGCCGGCGCCATATACATGGTGAAGGTGGCCATCACATCCTTGGTCGGCGGCGCTTTGTGGTAAAAGGCCACGATCGACATCAGGTGTTCGCCCTTCGCGAGTTTGACCCCGTAGCCGTCGGGGAAATGGGTCTCCGTCATTTCCAGTCCCGCGCCGGCGAAGAAGAGTGGCTCGCCCGGGCAAGAGACGCTGGGCTTGTCGTTGTTCATCATCAGGATGTGGTGGAGATAATTTCTCGGCAATTCCTGGCCGGCCTTGGTAAACACGGCGGATTTGTAGCCGACCATGTACATATCCTTCGGCAGTTGAAAGTGATGTTTCGGCATGGAGGCCGCCAATTCGCCATCGTGGCTGGTTGGGAGGTCGATCGGGCCGAAGGTCAGCGTGATCATGTTGTCGGTGATGGTGACGCTTGTCATTGTTTGGTTTTTGAGCGTGGGGACGGCATGATGTTGGTGACCGCCATCGGCCAGCGCCGCTGAGCCCCATCCGAGCGAAAGCAAACAGGTGAGAATCCAGAACATAGTGCCTCCAAGGTCAAGGTAAGGTGAAGTGTCGATGCGGGAGTAGCGGGAATGCGCAGGGACGGTCGAGTCGAAAGGATGGAGTCTGGGGGTCATTGAGCCTGCGGCACGGGAGTCAGGCGTTTCCATTGGTACGAGCCGCCATGCTCACGCGGAGGAATGTTTTTGTGGGTACCCACGCGCGTGTACCACCACACGCCTTTGGCCTGGGTTCCGTCTTCGGACAGCAACAATTCAAACCCGCCTTCACGGTCATTGCCGGGCTGTTGCCAGGTGCCTTGCCAGAGGCGATCCGCAAAGGACGTCGTTGTAAAGCGACCGCCATGCTGGGTGTAGGGGCCATTGCCAGATTTATCGAGCGTGGTTTTGTAGCGTTTATCGTCTTCGACTTCCAGAACTTCCCATTCTCCGCTCAGATTGGGCGCCGGTATTATCGATGGAGCAGTCATGGGCGGACGGGCTGATGGCGGCGATTGCGCGGGTGCGGGTGAAGGTGTGACGACGGCGAGCCCACAGCTCAAGAGACTTGCCCCTATCACGATGGGCCATGGCCTGTCTGGCATGAAAGTCCTTCTTTTGATGAATGACCGGGCACACCTGCTCCGTGAGCACCTTTGGCAGGCTACACGCGCTCTTGAATGTTGTCAACGGTGTGTATTCTGAGATTGGGCAATGACAACGACCGTCACATTGTCGAGGCCGCCGCGCGCGAGGGCTGCCTCGATCAGTGTATCGCCGGCACGAACCGGATCCTTGCCGGAGTGTTTCATGATCAGCGCAATATCCTGGTCTTCCAGCATTTTGGTGAGCCCGTCGGAGCAGAGGAGAATCAGGTCGTCCGGTTGCAGCGGATGTGAGGCGATATCCGGTGTGGCCGTGGCCGAAATCCCGACGGCTTTCGTCAAAACATGCCGGTCCGGGTGAGTCTTGGCCGATTCCGGCGTGAGGATGCCGTGCGCCAAGTACTTCTCGATCATCGTGTGATCGCGGGTGAGCGGAGTCAGGGTGCCGCCCCGGTAGAGATAGGCCCGGCTGTCTCCCAGATGGGCGATGTGAGCGACCGCCGTCGGTTGGGGCGTCAGCAACAGGGCGACGAGCGTGGTCCCCATATGGCTGAGCGCCGGGTCACGCTTGGCGCGGTCGCGTACGGTCTGGTGAGCCGCCGTCATCAGCGTCTGGAGGATGTCGTGAGGGGAATCGAGCCCGTGGCCAACCGTCTGTTCGATGTGCGCGCTGGCCACCGCCATCGCGGTGTGTGCCGCCACGTCGCCTCCGGCATGTCCGCCCATGCCATCGGCGACGGCCCAGAAGCCGAGCTGATCGAGGGCCAGGAAGCAGTCCTGATTCATCGCACGCACGAGGCCGATATCGGTCCGCCCTATGCCGGTCCAGGCGGTCATAGCGGGGCCCCCTGCTCGCGGGCGGTGGCTGGCCCGAGTCCGCCGGCGGAGGGCGGGCCAAATCGTGTGAGCAGCTCGTCATACAGCAGGCGGGCCAGCGGGGCGAGATTGGCCGTGTCGGCGGCATTGTAGTCCCGGAGCAACTCAAGGGCCGCGGCATCTCCGGCACACCAGTCGGTCCACAAGCGCACGGCGTCCCAGCCGTCGAGTCCCTGCAGTGCCGAGGCCCGCTCGATCCCGATGTCGTGTTCGATCTGTTTTAACCCGCCCCGGCGGCCGACGCGGCGGGCGGCGAAACAGAGATCGAAATGGGGCATGGAGAACGTGAGGCGGGGGAATTTCGCCCGCAGGTAGGGGACGTCGAATGTCGAGCCGAAGAATGTCACGAGCAGATCGCATTGATCCAGCTCGGCTTGGAGCCGGTCGGAGGTGAGGTTTTCGCCCCGGATCAGGCTGAGCGTTTCGCCGTTGCGATGCAGGCCGACGAGCGTGACCTCGCCCTCATGCGGCGCCGTGCCGGTGGTTTCAATGTCGAGATAGAGTGTCCGTGACGGATTGACCGGGAAAAACCGCCAGTGTTCCCGGCTGGGAAGGCGGGAGGCAAAATAGGGCAGGTGGCCGGCGTCAAATTGGGCCTGTGCCAGAGCGAGTTCTCCGTCGTACCATTGTTTCCGATGGGGTGAGAGGCCGGAGATCCGTGGTTGCTTGAGGAAGTGCTCCCAGGTAAGGAGGCCCTCTTGCCAAAAGCGGCGTTCGGTCGCCGGGCCGACACCTGAGAGGAGCACAAAGGTAGAGGTCAACATCTGGTCTCGATTCTAGCAGGATGCCGAATCCCGCTGCCACCCCGTTGCCTTGATTTCAGAAGAGGAGACCGGTTAGAGTCCGCAGTCACCGGCGGTTTCCACCGCGATTGCCTTACTTTCCATGGGGATCAGCGCACGTCATGACAGAACCAGCCAAGCGGATTCGCATCACGGTCGGGGGGATTCAACTCGAAGCGGAGCTCAAGCCGTCGAAAACGGCCGGCGAGGTCTACGCCGCGCTGCCGATCGACGCGCCGATCAATACGTGGGGGGAGGAGTTCTATTTCAAGCTGCCCGGCGTGAAGGATTATCGCGAGACGGCGACGAATCAGGTCAAGGTCGGCGATGTGGCTTTTTGGGGAGCCGGACAAGTGCTGGCTATTTTCTTCGGCCGGACGCCCATGAGCATGGGGCCTGATCCTGTGCCCGCCGATCGCGTCAATGTGATCGGCAAGATCGTCGGCGATGCGTCGCAATTGCGCCGGGTCATGGAAGCGCCGACCATTCGCGTGGAGCGCGTGTAACCCGATGCGGCTGTCGAAAGAACGTGTCCGGCACATGGCCGAATCGCTCGCCACCCGCTTGCAACAGGATGGGCATCTGGAGATCACGGGAGATCGCAAGGCCTTTGTCGAGGCGATTGATCAGGCGATCACCGGTGAGCTGTCGATCGAAGACAAGCTGAATGCGGAAGTGCGGCAGATGCTCAAGGCCTACGAAAAGCAAATCGAACAGGGCCAGGTCGATTACCAGAAGATGTTCACGATGGTGAAGACGAAGCTGGTGCGCGAGCGGGGGATCATCCTGTAATGCGTGAAATGTGAAAGGTAAAACGTGAAACGCGGCATGATTGAGCGTGTTCTTGAAGCTCCTTTCACCTTTTACGTCTCACGTTTCACGGATTTGATATGTTGAGTGAAGATAAAGTCAGCCATCTCTCCCACATCATCCTGCAGGCGGTGAAGAAGAGCCCGCTGGTCAAGATGACGGGCGAGGACGGGCCGGTGCTGAAGGATATTAAGAAGGTCCTGGCGGCGGAGCTGGCGCAGGAAGAAGACATCGACCGGAAGGTCAGAGCCAAGCTCTCCTCCTATTCGCGGGGGATTGTCGAAGGCAGCTCCGAGTGGGAGGTGCTGTATCGGAAGACCTTTGAGGAAGAGCTTCGCAGGCATAGCAGAGGGTGATGGCATGATGCATCGGCGGGTGACAACTGCTCTGGCGCTGCTGGGCGTTGTGCTGTTGCTGGTCAGCGCGGCGGCCTGTTCCAAAAACAAGGCCAAGCCGTTGGTGCCGCTGGCCTTGGAGGCCGGAGCCTCCCCGCTGGCCTTGAGCCTGAATGAGCAGGGGACGCAAGCTTACCGGGCACGGGATTTTGACGCGGCGAAGGGGTATTTCTCCCAGACAGTAACGGCGGCGCCCCAGTCGGGTCCGGCCCATTACAATTATGCCTTGGCCCTCAATGCGCTGGGCGAGACGGAGGCGGCGCGGAAGCAGTTTATCGAGGCGGCCAATTTTGCGCCGGGGGATAAAATTATTTGGGATTCACCGGCGCTGTCGCCCTACGGCAATCCTGAGACGGAAGAAAAGAAAGTCGCCGCGCCGCAGAATCCCAATCGGCGGAGTGGCATGGGTGGGCGATAGCCAGCGGGGTGTGGGGGCGGATCGTCGAGATTGGGAGCGCGAAGCGGAGCAGAGGAGCGGAGCATGAGCAAGGAATTGGCCATCGGAGAGAAGGCGCCGGAATTGGGGCTGCCGGATCAGGACGGCAATAGGGTGTCCTTGAAGGATTTCAAGGGGAAGCAGGTGGTGGTGTATTTCTATCCGAAGGACGATACGCCGGGGTGCACGCAGGAGTCCTGCGATTTTCGCGATTCGATGGCGCCGATCAAGAAAGCCGGGGCCGTGGTCGTGGGCGTGAGTTTCGACGGGCAGGCCTCCCATCAGAAGTTCATCAAGAAGTTCAGTTTGCCGTTTACGCTGCTCAGTGACACAGAGAAGACAGCCGCCAATGCCTATGGGGTCTATAAAGAGAAGAGCATGTACGGCAAGAAGTATTGGGGCATCGAGCGCAGCACGTTTGTCATCGATCAACAAGGCCTGCTCAAGGCGATCTTCCGCAAGGTCAAGGTGACGGGGCATGTCGAGGAAGTCCTCGAGGCATTGAAAGCCTGATTCGTTCTGTTTCTCTCCACCGTGATGTCTATGGTGATGCGGCCCATGATGTTTTTCTTCCGCGGGGCCTGCCTTCTCTCGTGCCTTGCGCTCTCATTCTCTACGCACAATAGCCTGGCGGCCGACAAGGCCGCCGCGATTCTGTGGGTGAAGGACGGTCTGACCTCGCCCAATCAGCCCGTGACCATCGAAGCCAAGCTGGTGTCAAAAGGGCTTGTGGCGAACGCAGGGCTGGGGGGGGAACCGCTTGAGCTGGTCGTCAACGGCCAGGTGGTTGGCACGGCGATGACCGGAGGAGATGGACGGGCCTTTCTCTCCTATACTCCGAAGGCGCAGGGCGTTTTACCGGTGCAGGTTCGAGTCGGCGACAGTCCGCGAGTCGGCCCGGCAGAAGGCCAGGCCAACCTGGTGGTCTGGGAACGGCGCAATCCGATCGTCGTGATCGAGTGGCCGGCGCTGGTGGATGACTCGCAGGTGAATAATCCATTGCCCGGCCTCGGCCTCCAGCTGGAATTTGACCGGACGCCGATGCCCGATGCGGCGGATGAACTCGCCAAGCTGACGCAGTTCTACTATCGCGTGATCTATGTGGTTCCTTCGGCGACTGGGGAGGATGGGTTTCACAAACAGGCCATGGTCAGGGCATGGCTGAAGGCGCACACGTTTCCGCCCGGCTATGTCGCATTGCTTCCTCCCGGCGAGCAGGCATTGGGGGCGCAAATCGATGCGTGGCATGAAGCCGGGTGGAGAACGGTCAAGACTGGGATCGGCCGCACCAAAGCATTTGCCGAGGCCTTCTTGCAGCGGCGGCTTGAGGCGGTCATGGTGCCTGAGCCGGCCAAAGGCGAAGCCCCGCGCAAAGCGAAAATCGCCAAAGAGTGGAAAGAGATCCGGAAGAAGCTGTAGCCGATCCCGTGGTCGCTGTTTCTTTGCCCTCTTCTTTCGATTAGTATGAAGCCTGTTCCTTCTCTGTTGTGAGGCTCTTCCGATGAAAGCCAAAACCAGTTTTTCCTGCCAGGCCTGCGGCCATCAATCGCCTCGCTGGATCGGCCGGTGCCCGGATTGCGGCGGCTGGAACACGATGAAGGAAGAGCGGCAGGCGCCGACCGGCAAGGGGCGTCCGGCGGCCATGAAAACCGCGCAGGCGAAGGCGACTCCCATTGCGGAGATTGAAGTGGTCGGAGAAGACCGGCGGCTGACCGGCATCGGGGAGTTCGACCGGGTGCTGGGCGGAGGGGTGATTCCCGGCGCCGTGATTCTGATCGGCGGAGATCCCGGCATCGGCAAGACCACGCTGCTCTTGCAGGCCTTGCCTCGCCTGGCCTCGAAGGAGGCGCCGGTGCTCTATGTGTCCGGGGAAGAATCCCCTCGCCAGATCAAGATGCGCGGGCAGCGGTTGGGCATCGAACATCCGAATCTCTTGATCCTGGCCGAGACCTCCCTCGAACAAATGCTAAAAGCGATTCAAGAGATCCAGCCGGCGGCGATTGTCGTCGATTCGATCCAGACCGTGTATACCGAACAGATTACGTCGGCGCCCGGCAGCATCAGCCAGGTGCAGGAAGTGGCCGGACAGTTGATGTGGTTTGCCAAGCGGGCGGGCGTCCCGGTGTTCATCATCGGCCACGTCACGAAGGAAGGCGCGATTGCGGGCCCGCGCTTGCTGGAACATATCGTGGATACCGTCTTGTATTTTGAAGGTGACAAGGGACACAGCTATCGCATTCTGCGGGCGGTGAAAAACCGGTTTGGCTCCACGAACGAAATCGGTGTGTTCGAGATGAAGGATGGCGGACTGGAAGAGGTCAGCAATCCCTCCGAATTGTTCTTGGCCGAGCGGCCGCAACGGAGCACCGGCTCGGTGGTGGTGTCGAGCCTCGAAGGGAGCCGGCCGATTCTCGTGGAATTACAGGCGCTGGTGTCTTCGACCAGCTACGCGATGCCCAAGCGGATGGCGAATGGCGTGGAATTGAACCGGGTCTCGCTGTTGCTGGCGGTCATGGAGAAGCGGCTGGGCATGCATCTCTCCGGGCAGGATGTCTATGTCAACGTGGTCGGCGGGATGCATATCGATGAGCCGGCCATCGATCTGGGGATCGTCGCTGCGGTCACATCGAGTTTGCGCGAAGTGCCGATTGAGCCCGGTTTGCTCGTCCTGGGCGAAGTGGGATTGGGAGGAGAAGTGCGCGCGGTGAGCCAGGCGGAGCTGCGCATCCGCGAAGCGGCGAAGATGGGATTCAAACGGTGCCTGTTGCCGGAGCGGAACATCGCCAAGATCGAGCCGGTGGACGGCATAGAGTTGATCGGAATTACGGAAGTGGGAGAGGCGCTCGATGTGGTCCTGGCTTAAAAAGGGCGTACGGTTCACGCTTCACGTGTCACGTTTCACAGTATTCTGTCTGCTCGTGGCCGGCTGTGCGACGGCGCCTGTTCGTGAAGAACCGGCGCTCAAGCAGGCGACGGCCGAAGAATTGACCACGCTCTTGCGCCAGCGCGAGTCCGCGATTCAGACGATGAAGGGGCTCTTCAGTGCCAAGGTGCGAGGCGGCCTCATTCCGATTACGACCAGGGTCGAGGGGGCCGTCTATTATCGGCGGCCCAACAGCATGCGGTTGCGCGGCTTTACTCCGGTCGGAGGAGAGCTGTTTGAATTCGTGCAGGCGGAGGATCTGTACATGCTGCGGCTGCCGACGATGGGACGGGTCTTGACCGGCCGCCAGTCGGAGATGAACGAGATGGGCAAGATGGCTCGGCCGTTTCAGCTCAGCGTCTGGGCGATGGCTGGCGTGCTGGGTACGAGCGCGATTGGAAAAGACGAGTCTATAAAACTGGCCGAAGACGGCGACCGGTACCGGCTGGATGTGTACGGCGTACGGCAGGATGCTGTGCAGGCCGGGCCGCAGCTACTTCGGCGCATGTGGTTCGACCGGCGGACGTTGTTGGTTGTGCAGGAAGACCGGCTGAATGGAAATGGCGAGGTCGATGCGTCGATTCGGTACGAGGACTTCCGGCCCATCGGCGAGGCGGTGCTGCCGGTCAATGGCAAGGCCGATACACGCTTGCTTCGTCCGTTCAAAGTGTCTCTGGAAGATGGCCGGGGTCAGGGGAGCGTGCAGGTGCTGTTTCATGAAATCCTGCCCAATCAGGAACTCAAGAGCGGAGATCTCGGTCAGGTATCCTCCAGCCCTGTTTCCACTGGATCAGTTTCATGAACGTGTTGGCGGTTGATACAGCCACCTCCTGGCAGAGCGTGGCGCTCCTTGATGGCGCGGCTGTGGTGGCGCGGCAGGATCAAGAGGCGGCCGGTTCTCATGGGGCGTTGCTGTTGCCGGCGATCGAGCGAGTATTGGCCGAGGCGGGGATGACGCTGGCGCAGCTGGATGGGCTGGCCTGCTCCATCGGCCCCGGGTCCTTTACCGGCCTGCGGGTCGGCGCGGCGACGCTGCTCGGCTTGCGGGCGGCCACCGATTTGCCGCTGGCCCTCGTTCCGACGCTTGAGGCCATGGCGTGGAATCTACAAGGCCACGAGTCTCCATTGTGCCCCGTCCTCACGAGCCGCAAGGGGGAGCTGTATTGGGCGGTATTTCAGTGGCGCAACGGCACGACGCTCGACCGGATTCTCCCTGAGCAGGTGGGCGCACCTCAGGCCTGCGCCCAGAGTCTCACCGGCGCCACCGTCCTTTTCGGAGAGGGCTGGACGTCGATGGAGGCGGAGATTCGTGCCGCGCTGCGTCCGGCGGCATCCGTTATCACGGTGCCGTCCGGCCTCTCCAAACCCTCGGCGGTCAGTGTCGGGTTGGCGGGGATCGAACGATTGCGCCGCGGGGAAATAGCCGGCGAGGAGGTGGCGCCGGTCTATGTCCAGCGGGCCGAGGCGGAAGTGAAATTTGAACAATCGGGCGGGCTCTCGCCGGTCGCCCGCCGGCAGGCCCGTGTGGCCATCAAAACCACAGCCCGCGCGGGTCGCCAGCGTCCGCCGGCCAGGAAGTCGCATGGCTAGCCCCATCCAGATCGTTCCCGCCACGCTTGACGACCTGCCGGATTTGGTGCGGCTGGAAGAAGCTTGCTTCTCGGCCCCCTGGACGCGCAAAATGTTGACTGCCGAATTGACGGGGAATCAGTTCGCCCATTTTCTGGTTGCCCGTGACGCCGGGGGCATTCTTGGCTATCTCTGCTATTGGATCGTGTTTGAAGAAGTACGATTGATGAATCTGGCCGTGGTCGACAGCATGCGCCGCCGGGGGATTGCCGCCAGGCTTGTCGAAGAGGCGTTGCGAACCGGCCTTGCCCAGGCCGCCACCCGCGCGGTGCTGGAAGTTCGTGCGTCGAATCAGGCCGCGCTGGCGCTGTATCGGCGGTTCGGGTTTGTGGAGGTTTCGACGCGCCGCCAGTATTACACCAATCCCATTGAAGATGCCGTGCTCATGGAGCTGGAACCGATTGTTTCCAGGACCGGTGCAGGGCACGGCCGTGCGTCAGCCATCGAAGGAGGATCCATTTCCGCTCACTAATCTGACCAGGAGGTGTGGCATGCAGACGGAGCAGGGAATCGCCGAGCAACTTCGCCGGTCGAGCCATGAATTCCGGACCATCGAAGAAACCCACCATCGGCTGGACGGCGAATTGACGGAATTGCAGAAACGGCATGTGCTGACGCCGCAGGAAGAACTCGCGAAGAAGCAGTTGCAGAAAGAAAAGCTGGCGATGAAGGACAAGATGGCGGAATTGATCCGCCTGTTTCAGACAAAGCGGTAACCCGCCGCTGATGAAGGAATCACCCCGGGCCGCCGGTTCAGCCGCCGGCCCGGTCTACGCACCATGGCCCAACTCATCAATCCGCTGGCCGCCCATATTCAGACCGTCAAGCGGCGATTGATCGTCATCGGGGCCACGATCCTGACCGCGCTGATTGTCACCTTTTCGTTTTCCGCCGAGATGGTCGCGTGGCTCAACCGGCCGTTTCCCAATCAGCTGGTGTTCTACGGACCGACCGAGGCGCTGTTTGCATCCATCAAAGTGTCGTTTCTCTCGGCCATCATTCTGAGCCTGCCGGTGATCTTCTATCAGTGCTGGAAGTTCGTCGAGCCGGCCTTGCTGCCGAAGGAACAGCGGTGGGCCATTCCGTTGTTCATGCTGGCGGGGGGGCTATTCGGGCTGGGGCTCGTGTTCTGTAATCTCGTGATTCTGCCGCTGGTCATCGACTTTTTTGTGAGCTTCGGCATGGACCGGGATATCACCCCGCAGCTGAGCGTCGGCACCTATATCGATTTCAATGTGAAGTTTTTGCTCATCTTCGGCTGTGCCTTCGAGCTGCCGCTGGCGATGACGCTGCTGGCGCGCGCGGGCGTGGTCACGGGCAAGGTCTTCGCCCAGTATCGCAGGCATGCGATCCTGACCACGCTGATCATTTCCGCGATCGTCACGCCGGACGCGACGCTCTTCACGATGCTCCTGATGGCGGTGCCGATGATGGTGCTGTATGAGATCGGCATTCTGGGCGCCAGACTGTTCGGCAAGGGGCAGGACAGCGGAGGGGTGGATCTGCCGTTGGATCCGGATTTGCCGATTGGCACGGCGGGAACCAGGGTGCGATAAGGATGGGACGGCGATGAACGCGCTTATTCGGTTTATTCTGGCCGGCTCCGTGCTGTGCGCCCAGCTAGACGGCATGGCGTGGGCGGAGCCTTCTGCGCCACAATCGGGCGTGCCGTCCCCTCATGGCGACGTGCCGGCGGCCGGAGCGTTTGGCCCAGACGGGCCATTCGGCCAGACCATTGCGAGTGTGCAGGCCCTGACCCTCTCCGGCAAAGAGATCGTCTATGCCGGATCATTTGGCAACGGGATTTTTCGCAGCGGCGATCGGGGCGGCACCTGGGCGCCGGTCGGCGCCGGCGTCACCGATCCCTTTATCCTGAGCCTGGCGACCGGACGGGATGGCGTGGTCTACGCCGGCACGTTTCGCGGCGGGGTGTTCCGATCGAAGGACGAGGGCAAGACCTGGCAAGCCATCAATGCCGGATTCAAGCGGCTGGAGATCAAGGCCCTGCTCGTTACGCACGAGGGCGTGTATGCGGGCACGAGCGACGGGGTCTACGGGCTGAATCAAGCCGGCGACCGCTGGACTATCGTGACGGCGGGACTCACCGATATTCTCGTCCATGCGCTGGCCCGTTCGGCTGACGGCACGCTCTATGCCGGCACTTCGGGCAAGGGGGTGCTCCGGTTCAAACAGAACGCCAGCGGATGGGACCGGGTGCGGCATGGCCTCAAAGATCATGAGGGCATGATCGAAAACTATATCCGGGTGCTGGCCATCGATCGGGATCAGGGTATTTTAGCCGGCACGTTCGACGGCGGGGTGTTCCGCAGCGCCGACGGCGGCACGACCTGGCGCTCGATCAGCCGCGCCTTGCCCAACGATTCCATTCGCGGTCTCGTGATCCTCGACGAGGGCCTGGTCGTGGCGACGGGGAACGGGATCTTTAAGACGATCGACAAGGGGCGTCAGTGGATCCCGGTGAATAAGGGCCTCACCAACCTCTCCATCCAGGCGATGGTCGGCGGGAGTGACGGCGCCTTGTATGCCGGGACGAGTTCAGGCGTGTTTCGCAGCGACGATCATGCCACGTGGGTGGCGATCAACCAAGGCATGGAGGCAGGGCTCGTCCCGCCGCCGTTCCGCTTCCGATAACTCATGGAAAGGATCTAGGAATATGGCTGATGCAAGCGCGAAGACCAGGGCCACGATTGCGGTGGCGAGCAAGGGGCAGCCGTTGGGCGAGATCGTGCTGCAGTTTTTTCCCGATGTCGCCCCCGGGCATGTGGAAAACTTCACGAAGCTGGCGAGAGAGGGCTTCTACAACGGGACGACGTTTCATCGCGTCATTCCCGGCTTCATGATCCAGGGCGGCGATCCCAACAGCAAGAACCCGGATCGTTCCATGCACGGCATGGGTGGGCCCGGCTACAAGATCAAGGCCGAGTTCAACAGCAAGCCGCACAAGCGGGGCATCGTCTCCATGGCGCGCTCCAACGATCCGAACAGCGCGGGCTCGCAGTTCTTCATCTGCGTGGCGGATGCCAACTTTCTCGACTGGCAATACACCGTGTTTGCCGAAGTTGTGAGCGGGATGGACGTGGCCGACAAAGTGGTGGCCATGAAGCGCGACGGCAACGACAATCCCCTCGAGCGTGTCGAGATGACGGTCACGATCAGCGAGTAACGTGAAACGTGAAAGGTGAAACGTAACAGGTGAGTGCCACGATCCGGACCGTCTCACGTCTCACGTCTTACGTTTTACGAGGCGCACTCGTGTGCGCCGTCCTCGCCGGCTGCCCCATTCCCCAGGTGCCCTCGCGGACGATCTACGAAGATCCCGTGAACTATGTGCGGCTGGAGCAGGAGGAGCATTTTCTGCCGGAGTGGCCGCCGAGCCAGCACAGCCATCCGGCGATCATTGGGCCAGAGACGCTGCGCGGGATTTTTCAGGGGCTGATGATCCAGGAGCGCCGGATCTGGCTGCAGAACTGGCTGCAAGGGGAGGCCCCCTTTACGCCGGCGTTTCAGGAGGAGGAGCTGGCCATCTTGTCGGTCCATGTGGCCGACGCGCTGGCCAAAGCCCAGCCCAATGAGCGGGTGACCTTCTATCTCAGCCTGCCGCAGACCTCCACAAAACGGGTGATTACCTCCGGCGGGCTCTACGTCAAGGACGATGAGCTGCATCTGATCTTGGGGAATTGGCAGATTGTGTACGGCATTCCCACGTACGGGATGATCTATGACCGCCGGTATCCCATGCGGCCCACCGCCGCCAAGGGATTCGATCTCTTCTTCCAGCCGCATGAAGCGATGCGGCGCACCGAGAGTAGCTGGATCGACGGTGTGCTGGCCAACGGGGCGGACGAGGTGGTCATCAACCTTGCGAAGCTGGCCGCGCTGAAGGCCGAGACTCCCACGAAGCCTACCGACTAGCCGGATCGATCTCCAGCTGGGCCTGCCCTCCCGAGGCATAGGCCAGCGTGACCTCGGCAATCTTGTAATCGTACTGGGCTTCAGCCAATTTCGTCTGGGCCGCCGTGAGGCCCACTTCCGATTGGGTCACCTCCACGATCGAGCCGAGGCCGAGTTTGTAGCGCTGCTTGGCCAGGCTTAAGGCCTCCTGTGCCGTTTTGACCAGTTCTTCCGCCAGCTTGATCTGTTGGGTGAACGTCACCGTGTCGAGGTAGGCGTTTGTCACCTGCTGCGTGAGCGCCTGTTCGATATTGTTGCTCTGGGCCAGCGCGGCAGCCTCCTGAGCGCTCGCTTCCTTCACCTGATTTTCGATCAGCCCGCCCGTAAACAGCGGCATGGAGACCATCCCGCCCGCCGCCCACCAGCCGCCCGTCGCCACGTTGCGGTTGGGATCGAACGTGTCGTAGTAGCCGCCGCTTGCAATCGCGGAGACAGTCGGCAGGTACTGGCTTTTCATGGCCCGCTTCTTCGCTTCGGCCGAAGCCGTCTGTTCTTTGGCCCGTTTGAGTTCCGGATGCGCCAGGCTATCCGCGATCAGGTCGCTCAGCGCGCGCGGAATTTTCACGTCGGTGGTGACGTCTTCCAGCGTATAGTCGTCCGACCCGGCGATGCCCATGGTGCGGTTGAGGTCGGCGAAACTGGCCTTAAGGTCGTTGCGGCTGCGGACCAGCAGCGATTCCGCGTTCACCAGCTCCACCTTGACCAGATCCAGATCCAGTTTGGACTTGAGCTGCTGCCGGTAGAGCGTCTCGATCTGTCCGGTGATGATGCCGCGCTCCCGCACGGTTTCTTCCGCGATGCGCACGAGCCGTTGCCGCTTCAGGCTGTTCAGATAGCTGCGTTGAATGGAAACGATCACCAGCGCGCGCCGGGCGTGGACGTCCTGCTCCTGGGCCCGCTCGCCGTACTGGGATGACTCCACCAGATTCTTGGTGAAGCCGAAATCGTAGATCCGCTGGCTGGCCAGGACGCCGGCGGTATAGGTGCTCAAGTTGGGCTGGAGCAAGCCGCCGCCGACAAGGAAGCGGGGATTCAGGCGGCCGGACCCGGCTGTGCCGTCGGCGTTCGCAAATACTTGAGGATAATAGAGCGATTTGGTTTGATCCGTCCTGGCGCTGGAGGCGGCGAGGCCGGCGTTGGCCTCCTGCACGATCGGATGGTTCTGCAGGCCGGTTTCAATCGCCTGCTGCAATCCGAGAAAGCGCCCTTTGGCCGCCGAGTCGGCCGGACCGGATGGCTGCGCCTGGGTGGGTGCTGCCATCGGCAGTGCGAGCACGAGCATCAAGAAAAACAGGGTCGGCATCATGGTTTGGCTCCTTGCGTCGTGGGAGGGGGGCTCTGAGGCTGAGGCGGCACTCCCGCCGACTTCCGCTCAAACTTTTGTTGCGAGGGTTTTGCCTCTGGCAGTTTGAAGGGCGAGACCTGGACAGGGCTGCCTTCCAGCAGCTTTCTCTTGCCGACCACGACGACCTCTTCATCGCCGCTGAGGCCGGTCGTGACCTCCATCCACTTGCCGTCCGTGATGCCGGTTTGCACCGGGACCGACTTCGCCTTGCCCTGCTCGACAATAAAGACCGATTTTCCCTTCGTGCCGCTGATGATGGCCTGTGGCGGGAGCACCAGCGCATTCGGGATCTCGCGCAGGCCCAGCGACACTTCGGCAAAGGTGCCGGGGCGCAGCGCGTGGCCGGGATTGGGCAAGTCGATTTCCACCAGCAGGCTGCGCGTGGAGGGGTCGAGCGCCAGCGTGGACCGGGTGACGGTGCCTGTAAAGGCCCGATCCGGCAGTTCCTTCACTTTCACGGTGGCGTTGGTCTTGCCAGGGACAATCCAGGGAGAATCGTCCTGCGGCACGTTCGTGTACACGCGCACAGTGTCCAAATCCATGATGGTGAAGAGAGGAATCGCATTCGTGGCGGAGGAGGTCGCCACTTGGATCAAGGCGCCGGGATCGGCGAACCGCGCCGTCACGATGCCGTCGTAGGGGGCGCGCACCTTCGTGTATTCGCGCATGGCGGCCCGCTGCTGCATGAGATTCTTGGCCCCATGGTAGGTGGCTTCGGCCACGTCCACGTCCTGCTTCGCGATCACGTCCGGCGATTCCTTCCAGACCTTGTCGAGCCGCTCGAACGTGATCTTCTTGATTTTGTAGTCGGCGACGGCCTGCTGATACTGCTCTTCGACTTCAGGGGCGTCGATGATGGCGACGACTTCGTCCTTCTTCACATGGTCGCCTTTGTCCGGGCCGATCCATTTCAAATAGCCGGAGACCTTCGCATAGAGCGTGGTCTGGTAGCGCGGCGAGACATTAGCCGGGAGCGCGATGGTATAGACCAGCGGTTGCCGCGCCGGCTTTGTGACCTGTACATCGACGGGGTGAGTGGGATCGATCTCCACGGGCGCGCCGTTGGCGGAGCCGTTCTCAGCCGGGGCCGGCTTGGGGGGGCTGTCCTGTTTCGCCTGCGGCGGAGGCTGCTCCCGTTGACAGCCAGCGGCGGCTAGCAGAAGAGCGAGCAGGATGGTGAGAGACGAGTGCATCATAGTATTAGAGATCCTCTCCGGTCGCTGACGGGGTCACTGGTTCAATGATAGGCACCCGGCGTCCCAGTACGAGAGCATGCATCACAGGCACGACCAGCAGGGTCATCATCGTGGACACTGCAAGTCCGCCGACGACCGCGCGGGCGAGGGGCACCATGGTTTCATTGCCTTCGCCGAATCCCAAGGCGAGCGGCAAGAGCCCGAGGATCGTGGCCAGGGCGGTCATGAGGATGGGCCGGATGCGGCGCTTGCCCGCTTCCAACACCGCCTGTTCCGCCGACGCGCCGGCGTCCACCATCCGGTTGGCAAAGTCCACGAGCAAGATGCTGTTCGACACCACGATGCCCATCATCATGAGGGTGCCGATCATCGACTCCACGTTCACCGACGTATTCGTGAAATGGAGCATGAGCACGGTGCCGATCCAGCCGAGCGGCACCGCGACCAGAATGATCAACGGATCGATGAAGGAGCGGAACAGCCCGACCATCACGAGATAGATCAGCAGCACGGCCAGCGGCAGGGCCAGGGCGAAATTGCTGAAGGCGGAACGCATGTTGGCCACTTCGCCTTTGAGCTGGATCGTCACGTCTTTCGGCAGGGGCACGGTGGCGAGCGCCTGTTCGATGTCTTTGGCGACGTGGCCCAGATCGTTGCCGACCGGCGTCACCAGCACATCGATGAGCCGGGAGAGGTCGTAGTGATCGACCGAGTCCGGCCCGGTTTTCATGTTCAGGGAGGCCACATCACGCAGCAGCACGGGCGGGCCGCGCCGTTCGTCGCCGGAGGCGTAGAAGCCGTTGGAGAGGTCGAGATTGCGTCCCGCGAAGGGTGTGTTCTGAAGCGCGATGGTCGAGCCGGTCGTGCCACCCGTGGTGAGGGACGAAGTTGGTCCCAGCGCCGTGCGCGCCCCGATGATCGGGATGTTCAGCAGGTCTTCCGTCTTCGTCAGGGACTGTTCAGGAAATTGGGCCAGCAGGAAATAGCCGTTGGCGGTTTTGGGATCGAGCCAAAAGTTCGGGCTCAAGGCGATGTTCGAGCTGATGCCGGTGATCACGTCCACGATCACGCGATCCTGGGTGATGCCGTAGTAGGCGGCTTTCGTCCGGTCCACGTCGATGTGCAGTTCGGGATAGCTCTTGCCCTGCTTGATGCGCACATCCACCGTGTTCGGCACCTGGGCGACTTTCTGCTGGATAGCTTCCGCCACCGGGCGAATGAGATCCAGCGACGGGCCCTTCACCTGAATATCGATCGGCGCGCGCAGGCCGAAGTTCAGCACGTCGCTGATGATGCCGCCGGTTTGAAAGGAGACTTCTACACCGGGGAGGGACTCGCGCAACTTGGTTCGCAGGGTTGAGACATAGTCGTCGGTCTTTCCTTCGTGGCCGGTGACGAGATTCACCAGCACGAAGGCGGTGTGGTTGCCGGTGTTGGGGGCGAATCTGGCCGCGTCGCCGAAATAGAGGCCGGTGTTGGAGATCACCTCTTCCAGGTCCTGCTTCGGGATCGTCTCCTGCACCAGCTTTTCGATGTCGGCCACAATCGCCGTCGTCTTTTCGATGCGCGAGCCTTCCGGCGCGCTCACAAGCATGGTGAAGTTGCCGGCATCGACCTTGGGGAAGAACTCGCTGTGGAGGCGCGGCAGCAGCAAGGCGCCGGTCCCAATGAGGGCGAGCAGGGCCAAGCCGATCACGACCGGCTTGAAGCGCACGCCCGCCCTGAGCACCGGTTCGTAGATGGCCAGCACGAAGCGGAACCAATCTTTGTCCTCGTGCCCCTTGCCGCCCGCCTCGCCGCCATGTCCTCCGTGATAGAGCCGCGACAAGACCACCGGCGTCACCGTCATCGAGACGGCATAGTCCGCCAGCATGGCGAAGGCCACGGTCATGGCTAGTGGGACGAAGAGGTACTTAATGATGCCGGAGAAGAACATGATCGGCAGGTAGACGATCAAAATGCAGATCGTCGCCACGAGGATGGGCAACGTCAGTTCGACGGCACTGTCCTCCGCCGCCGTGCGGCCGTCCTTTCCCATTTCCAGATGACGGTGCAGGTTCTCCTGCACGACGATGTTGTTATCCAGCAGGGTGCCGATCACCAGGGCCAAGCCGCCCAACGTCATGATGTTCACCGACTGGCCGGTCAGGTAGAGCGCGACCAGCGCGGCGGTGAGCGAGAGGGGAATGGCCAGGCCGACGACGAGCGCCGCCTTGATGCTCCGCAGGAACAGGAAGATCATCAATCCCGCGAGCCCTGCGCCCAGCAACCCTTCCTTTTGGAGGTTGGTGATGGCCTGCCGGATATAGAGCGACTGGTCGTAGAGAAACTTCACCGTGGCGCCGGCGGGAATCTCGGTCAGCTTCGGCAGTTTCGCGCGAATCCCATCCGTGACTTCCAGCGTATTGGCGCCTTCCTGCCGGGTGATGGGGATGTACGTCGCCTCACGGCCGTTCACCCGTACGATGGACGTCTGAATCGCCGCACTGTCCGCCGCCGTGCCGATATCGCGCACCAGGATCGGCGTGCCGTTCACCACTTTGATGGGAATGTCGTTGATCTTGTCCACCGCGTCGATGAGGCTGTTGGAATAGACGTAGTAGTCCAGATCGCCGATCTTGATATCGCCCGCCGGGATGATCGCGCTCTGCGAGTTGATCGCCTTCACGACGTCCGAGGGGGAGATGCCGCGCGCGAGCATGCGCGATTGGTCCATGAACACGGTGATCTGCCGGACTTTGCCGCCCAGCGGAGGGCCGAACGAAATGCCGGGGATTGTGGCGATCTGCTGGCGCACGGTGAAATAGGCCAGGTCGCGGATGTCCTTCGGTCCGAGCGTTTCGCTGCTCACGGAGAGCAGCCCCACCGGCAGGCTCGATACGCCGAACTTATAGACGGAAGGCGGATAGACGCCCGGCGGCAGGAGCCGGATGATGCTGTAGGCCAGGCTGGTCAGCTCCGACTGGGCCGAATCGATGCTGTATTCCGGCTGGAAGAAGACTTTGATGTAGCTCATCCCGGCGAGCGACTGCGACTCGATGTGCTCCACGTAGCTGGCTTCGACGAAGCGCTGCTCCATCTTGAGCGTGATGGCCCCTTCCATCTCGCTGGGACTCATGCCGCGGTAGAAGGTGGTGACAAGGATCGTGGGGATTTTGATTTCCGGGAAGATGTCCACCCGCATCTTCTGGTACGACACGCCGCCCAGCACCAGCGCGATCATGCAGATGGCAAAGACAGCGTAGGGATTTTTCAGCGCCGCTTTGGTCAGCATGGGGTTCCAATCATTGACGGTACTCTGTTTCGATCCAGCCAAAAGCGGCAGAGATCGCCGCTGCATTGAATGAGTTCCGCAAAGGTGCCGGGTTTTACGACATAGCCATTGGCTCCGCCGGCATAACAGCGAGCGACATCCTGCTGGTCATCCGACGTGGTGAAGATGACGATGGGGATCGCGGCAAACCGCGCATCAGACCTGAGCCGTTTCAACAACTCGCAGCCGTCCTCACCGCGAAGGTGGAGGTCCAACAGAATGAGGGAAGGGAGGGAGTGCGAGACGGCTGGCATGGTCTCTGTGCTCGCGGAACGCGCGGTCGAAGACTCCCCTCGTTCGACGCGCGCAGTGGAGACCACGCCAGCCGTCTCGCTAGAGGAGTATTGGATAGGTGATTGGTGATAACGGTCCTCAAGAAAATGAAACGCCGCCTCGGCATCCTGCTCGGTAAAGAGGGCGACATCGAGCCCGGTCTGCTTCAGCGCCAGGCGAAACAGTTCGCACTCGCCGGGGCTGTCGTCGATCAAGAGTATGGAAGAATGAGTCGGCATCGGTGAAATGTATCAGCAGGGACCGTGCCGAGGACGATAGGGGATGGAGTGATGGCGGAATGCTGCGGAATAACAGTGAGTTAATCGGTAAAAGTCATGCGAACGACGAACGACGAGATACGAGAAACGATCTAAGAGTTGGGGAGAAATTCCAGAGGGGGATGGAGAAATTCCAGAGGGAGGATTGCCTGGAGGAAAATGCGGGGTTAGAAGAAGAGGCTAGCTGGCCTTCTTCATCTCTCCCGCCAACAGGTCGTTGATGAGTGATTGGTAGGGAACTTCCCGCTCGGCTGCGAGGGATTTCAGCCAGCGGAGCACATTAGAATCTAGCCGGATGGCAATGAGTTGCCGCCGCTCCTCGCCCAAAGGAGGTCGTCCTATTCGACGCATAGAGGCAAGTTGCCGGTCGGAGAGTGGAGGGATGTCCGAATAATCAATCTTTCGCTTCTTGGTAGCGCTTTTTTTCTTTCCGGTTCGCCCGTCGCGCACTGATGACTCTGATAGTTTTTTCATGGCCGTGGCTCCTGAGCGTATACGCGATGACGAGAATGTGACCGGCTGCCGATTGTGCCAGCCGGAATCGTCTCGTTTCCGTGGTCGAGTGGGCGACGTCCTCACCGTCAAGGCCGGCTGAGTCAAAGAAGGCCGTACCGGCTTCTTCAAAGGAGACCCCATGCTTGGTCTTGTTGCTGGTGGCCTTCCTGGGGTCCCATTCGAACACCAGTTATGTATATACGAAACTGGTGCTGTAGGCAACACTGGCGGACTTCCGGCATCGCGAATCCTGCTGCCACGATCTCGCAAGTCTTTAGGCGAGAGACAAGAAGGTCATCGCTGCGTGCTTGTTCGATTTGTAGCGTATATGCTATGTTTCCGAAAGAGGGAGAATGCACGTCTATCGAGCAAGGTGCCGGTACGCCGCCTGGTCCATGACGGCGCGGTGTTTCGGATCGAGTTCTACATCGCTCCGGGCGGGGCTGCTCCGGCAGAAGCCTGCAAGAAAGACTGTGAGGGGAGAGGGAAACATGAAAGCTAAAGCAGCAAGAACGGGCAAGGGGTGGCTGGATAGAAAACTGGCAGATTCGAAGTTTCGCAAAGGGTTCGAGGCGGAAATGCAGAAGCTAGCCATTGGTGAGCAGCTTTCCCGGCTGCGTCAAGAGGCCGGACTGACTCAGGCGCAAGTGGCGCAGCGAGCGAAAACCACGGCCTCGGCCATCAGCCGGTACGAAAACGCGGAGTACGATCGCTATGAACTTCGCACGCTGCAGAGGATTGTCCTGGCCTGCGGCGGGCGGCTCGATATTACGCTGGTGCCTGGGCCTCACACCCACCGGGCCGCGTAAGCGTGGCCATCGCGCACAGTGAGACGGGGATGGCCTGGACTGCATCGCGTCGCGCAGTCGGAAAAAGGCTCACGACCACGTTGGTTTCTCCCGAATGCGTGATTGCAAGACCTGACCCTCGTTCTTTGACAGATAAGGAGGAAATATGGCTGAGAATACCTATGTGATAGTGGCCGTGGTTCTAGTGTGCACATTGGGCACCTGGATGGCATACAACGCCCATCTTATTATTCAGAGGCTTGCGGCTATCGAAGTCCTGCTAGGTAGAATTATTGAGCTTTTAGATCGGACGGAACGGAGGCTCTAGCCAATGACTGGTGATGGAGTTGTAACCAACGGTGATGACGTTGGTGGAGTGAAGCGCATCGCTCTTGATACGGATGCTATCAATTCGCTCGTGAGCACAAAATTGTTGGATGAAATCAGTGCAGCCGCCAAGCAACGTGGCATCGTTTTCGTACTCATCCACGTAGTCAGGGATCAGCTTGCCCAGACGAGTGATGCGGGGCGCCGCGCACAGCTTCTGGAGGTATATGATGTGCTCCCGATCATTGAACTCCCTACTTCCGGCTTCGTGCTTGGGATCTCTAGGTTGGGCCACGCCGAGATAAAGGATTCCGCCGCTGAGCTAGAAGTGTTCACCACTAGTGGGCGCGGCAAAATGCAGGATGCGCTAATCGGTGCCACTGCTGCAGCCAAGGCTGACGTGTTGGTCACTGATGATCGTACACTCACGAAGCGAGTCATGGCTCATACCATGCGATGCGAGATCTGGACATTTGAACGACTCGTCCGTTTCCTGCTCGAAAAGGAGGAATGAAATATGAAGTTAGCAATGATCGTTGTCCTCACGGCCTTAATAACCGCTACGTCTACGATCGTCCTTGCCGACTGTGCTTGGATTCTCTGGCATGACTTGCAAGTAATTTTACCAGGGGATAGTAGTTCAAAAGAATGGACCGTAGTCGGAACTGCGAAGACTTTTGAAGAGTGTGTAGAACTACAAGAGAAGGCACTCGCAGACCACTTCACGAGGCTTAAGAATAAGAATGATAATATTTCAGGCGCCGAGGAAACCATTTTACGAGGTGGTCCCAGGATTGTCACCTCTAATAAGAATGGGAAGATTGAAATCAGATACTCCTGTTGGCCTGAAAGTCGTGATCCGCGACACTAAAGAAGTGCCTCGCCGGACGAATAAGCGGGTCGGAAACAAAGGGGTCGGGAATCTTTTTCTGAATGTCCAGCTCCGCCATCCGAGTTCGGCGTTACCGTGTTTCGTAATAATCGATCAGCCGCTCTTGCAGCATCTGGCTTGGCGCTGATTCGGTAGCTGATGGAGTACTCGGTTCCTGCCGCGTGAGTTCTTTAATCCAGTTGCCTGCGCCGTCGTATTCATAGGTGGTGATCCATCGGCTCGTCCCACCGTGCTGAAGGGTCTCGGTCGTCGTCCGGATCCGTTTCCCCACCTCGTCGTACTCGTGCGTAACTCTTCCTGCGACTACTCCACCGGGGCTGTAACTGGTCACCGCGATCAATCTGCCTTGGCTGTCATAGGTGCGGCCTGACTCGCCCAGCAATTGCCCTTCTCTGTATTGCCCTGAATAGAGGAGGCGTCCGAGGACATCGAACAGATTTCGGCTCGTCCCTGCTCTGTCGGCACGGATCGTTTCGGACAGGGTTCCGTGCCGGTCGTAGCGTGAAAATTCCACATGGTGAAACTCGCCTTCTTGCGAGGCGGCGGCCACGGCTGTTTCCAGGCCGTCTGGGTCGTGCGCGTAGGCGAAGAGTTTGCGGTAGCTGAGCGTCCCGTCGGTCTCATAGGCGTTCTCTTCTTGCAGCTCGCCTCGCTGGCCATAGGTAAAGACATACCGGACTGAGGTGTGTTCGTCCCGTTGATAGATGAGTGCCTCGGTCAGATTGCCCGCGCGATCATAGGTGTCAGCGAAGGACGAGTCTGGTGTCATGGTGACGACGGATCGAACCGGACCGATCAGATCATTCTTTTCTCTGGCCGTCTTGCCTGAGGCGGCGGAAGCAGATGCGAAAAGGAATGAGGCCAGCAGCCCTATGGCGGCACATCGGAGTCGCACGTTGTCCCTCCCTATATAAAAGTATTCTAGGCCTGCGGAAGGACAAGAAGAAAGAAGGCGCGGTTCTTTTAATGGCACATCTGGGTCTGTGCGTCCGGCCTGGCTGCTCCTCCCGCATGGACAGGCTGCTGTTTCACGATTGCCGCGAGCCGGTTCATTGAGCCGGCAAATACGAGGAATTCGTCGCGGTCGAAATGGAGCGTGACGGCGCCGCAGGTCACGTGCAGCCGTCCGCATTCGCACAGCACCAACTTCGTCGGTCCAAGGATCTGTAAATTCTTCTCCCTCACGGCAGTCTCCTTTCGGCTTGGCAGGCAATGGGTACTGGACAGTGGTCAGATAAAGTCATGGTTCACGCGCAACCGCAGGATGCCCATCCGGTCGATTACGAATGTGTGGCATCGCTGGGCCTCCTCCGCGACGGCGACGCCGAATGACCGGCGGATGCGCCCGCAAAGATCGGCCAAGACCGGTGTGGCGAGGGTATTCCTTTGGTCCGCCCACAAGCGACGCAAGGGGTAGGCGCTGGAGCAGACGATCAGCAGGGCTGCGCCAAGCTCCTGCAGCCGGTGTGCTTGCCAATCGATCTTTTCCGCCGAAATCAGCCTGGCATCAGGCGGAAAGCACAGCGCGACAACCGTATCGGCATATTGTGCACCACGCAGATAGGTGAGACGGTCTCCAATGAGTGCCGGCCCCTGAAAATCCAACGCATACGTTCCGGTTTGTTTCACGGCGCTTCTCCTATTGTGTGAGCCGATTGCGTGAAGACCCGCGGCCTATCGATCTTCCTGCCGGGGTGAACCAGGGCTGGAGATCCCGGCGAAACCATCCGCAGTTGACGCATTTCACCCCCGCCATTGGTCCGTAGTAGTCCAGCACTCTGTCAACGACTAACAATCCACCGCATTTCTGGCATGCTCCGGTCATCGCTTCTCCTTTCGTGTAGGCAGTCATTCCTGATTGCCGACTGTGTGTAGCGTCGTGCTGATAATAAAAAAGCCCAAGGCATCGGCTGATGCCTTGGGCTCCGGTCTTTACGACCTCTGGCCTCGCGAAGACTCGTGTTGGAAGGGCAAATCGGAAAGGACGTCGCCGATTCGCTCATGATATCTATTCTCATTATCAATATATGGCGTGGTTGTCAACTGCTTTCCTGGAAAATATTTTCTGTGCGGGGACTCGTTGGCATTTTCTTGGCAAGACTCTGAAATGGTTTTCCGCCTGCCTCCGTCCACCGTCCCTCCGTATCAGGAAATCAAGAGCCAAGGGTCTTGTGAATCATGTCATGACTGCCGTGCCCCCTCCCAAGGTGGGATAGCGTTCGTTTAGTTTATCCGGGTACAATCCGCCCTTAAGAGGTCATGGAGGTGTGATGGTGCCTTCTCACTATGCTCGGACCTATCCTCGGTTTCCGCTCCACTGTCCCGTCATTATTGGCGGGACGTCATTTGTCGGCGAAGGGGTTCTGACCAACCTGTCGCTGAAGGGCTGTTCGGTCATGTGTGACCGGGAGCTGCTCCGTGGCAGCGATGTCCGCGTGAGTGTTCTGCTGCCCGATCAACCATCGGCCCTGCCGATCGACCTGGGCACGGTCAAATGGGTGGAGGGGCATCAGTTCGGAGTGGAGTTTCTTCGTCTGCCATTTGAGGCCCGGCAACGGCTCAATGGCGCATTGCGTCTAGAGCTCATTCGCACGCTGAAGTCCCGGGCGGATGAACAGAAGGGCCTGAGCGTATTTTCAGAATATCCCAGTTCTGCTGCTGCCAGTCCTCCTCGTTCCTGACTCGTCGATTGCCCCGTACAACCTGCCAGGTTTGGGTGAAGGACTTTCCTCGCTAGTGAATGGTATTGGCTACAATTTCTATAGTCTCTGTAAAATCATATACATAAAGCATTGGTCGGTGGATGGAGTGACCTCTATTCCCTTCACCTAAGTTAGCCTTTGGTAGATAGAATCCGGTGGCAGATGCCAAAATAGCCAATAATGAATGTATTGGTTCTCATGGTCACACGGTACGGTGTTTGCTCTCACCACAAGGCATGGTAGGGCGGTATCTCACCCGGTGATTGTGGAGGCCTGATCATGGAACTGCGCTCGCTTGAGGACGTGTTCTCCCAATATGCGTCGGTTGCACTGCAGGATCAGACTGGAGGAGAGACGGAGGGCGCGGCTGCGATCTCCGCAGAGAGCAGCCCTTTGTGGCGCCGTGCCGAAGCGCGTACGGCCTATCGGCAACAGTGCTCGTATGAGGTGCTTGAGGCTGCTGAAGCTGAGTCGCTTGTCATTGAGCAGGGCGAGGGCTATACGCTCAACCGGAGTGCGGACGGGATCCTGCTGTTCATGGGACGCTCCATTCAGGAAAAACAGTTAATCGAAGTGCATACGTCCCGCTCCAGATGGGGCCGGACCGCGAATGTCTATGAAGTGCGATGGAGCAAGCCGGTTCAGATGGAGTCCGGGGAGACGTTGTATTTACTGGGAGGCCGGCGGATATTCGGTCCCTGCGACTACCTGTCGTTTTAATCGGTGTGATCGTATCGGTTCCGTGAATCGGCGTTACTCGACCCGGTAGCCCTTCGCAGCCAGGCAGGTATCTCGCATCGCATTGATGGTCGAGAGTCCGTGCAGCGCGCGGGCATGGTCGGCGGGACTTTGCTGCCCAGGACCGAAGGGATAGGGCGAACGCTGGTTGTAGAATGAGTCTTGATTCGCCATTCTAGCTTTGTAGTCACATTCCATATAATCCCGCTCTACTTGGGCCTGGCTGTAGCCGGCTGGATGCCCGCCTCGTGCGTAGGGGCCTGACGCGCAGCCGTTGAGCCCCATGATGAGCATGCCAAGCAGCAAGACGGCATGTCGATATCCCCACATGAAGGTATTCCTACCATCGGGACGGATGCCGGTCAACCGACCGCCCCGGTAATGATCTCGGCGCAGCGGTGCGCGCTGACGACGGCGCTTTCGATGTGATCCGGCCAGCCGGTGTCCGTCCATCCTCCGGCGACCAGCAGATTATGCATAGGGCTGCGCTGAATCGGCCGCGACAACGCGGTGCCCGGTGTGAGTGAGAGCATGGCCTGGTCCCTTCGCTGGACGGAGATGGGGAAAAGGGCTGTGTCTGGGATGGCCGGCATGATGCTGCGCAGATCTTTCCTGGCGAGCCCAAACAGGACTTCGTCTGTTGGCGGGGCGCTGGTGTCATCAACGGTCAGCGTCAATCTGAAGGTGGAGGATTCCGATTCCGCCGCAGTGACGGTGAGCCGTTCGAATGAGGTTCCGGAGAGCAGCAGGAGCCGGGGGGCCCGCTCGTGCCGCGGCCCTCGGATCTCCACCGTCAATTCGTGGCGGTTTCGGAGTTCGCCGACCTGTGAAAAGTAGGCATAGCGGGTGAGCAGCCGATCGGGAAGGAGCGCCAGCAGGTGGCGGTGAGGGAGCGCGGAGAGGTACCACGTGGCTTGCAGGGCGGTGCCGTCGCACAGCCGCACATGAGCGATGGCGTTGCGCTCGAAGTGAAGATAGGGCAGGTCCCGCTGCGGCAGGACGGTGACGCCGCTGTGCGCCAGGGCGGCTGCGAGTGGTGCCATGATCCGGTCGTCGAGGGAGCCTTCGAGCAGCGTGAGCTGTGTGGCGCTGGATTCGCTGAGGAATGGTTGTGCGACGGCCTGAGCGAATGTGGCGGCGGAAAGCGTGGCCAGCCGGTTGCCGGTGAGGAATCGCACGAGCGGATCCCACACGGCGTCACATGCGGCTTGGCTTTGCCCGATGGCGGTCAGCCAGGCGGCGGCGGTGCGTTGTTCCAGCGAGGTCGGGACGGCCGCCTCCTGTTCCCAGACCCGTTCCAGATAGGAGAGCAACTGCCAGCGATCCTGCCAGGATAAGCCACGAAACCGGACGAGGCCGGCGATCCAATGGAGCGATCCCGGCAAGGAGGTGGACCGATATGAGACGATGCGCCCGTCAGGGAGCCGGAATTCCAGCGGGAGCGCGTGATCACGGTATGCCGATCCCTGGGGGTGAAGCGAGTGGAGGAGTGCCCATGTCCGCCGATGGCAGCCGAGCAGATAGGCGGGGGAGGGCGAGTCCGAGGTCCAGCGTGGATGTTCGACGAGGGTGACCGGATAGCCTTGCCGGGCTAAATCGGCGGCGGCGATCAAGCCCGGCAAGGTGCGGCCGAGAATGATCACGGACTCTGTGTGCGGTGTGGTCACGAGAATCGAGCGCGCACCCATATGCCTGCGGCGATGGCCAGCCGGTGGCCGGTCGAGAGACGGATACGGGGGCCAAACACCTGAAAGCCGCTGTCTTCGAGCTTCTTGAGAATCCGGGCGTACACACCGCGCATGATTTCGGCCACGGTGAGCGCGCGCCGTTCCTGTTTGGAGAGCCCGCTATAGGCGGCGCGGGCTTTGTCGTAATACTGGTGCGCGCGGGCCGCTTCGAATTCCATCAGCCGCGTGAATTCCGGCGAGTAGGTCCGGCGCCGCAGCGCTTTTTCCGAGTGCTGGCAGGCTTTCAGATCTTCCAGCGGCAGGTAGATGCGATTCTGCTCGGCGTCGGTCCCGACGTCGCGCAAGATATTGGTCAATTGAAACGCCATGCCCAGCGCCACCGCATAGTCTTGCGCGCGGGGCGAGGTGGCGCCGAAGATGTGGAGGCAAATCAAGCCGACGATGGAGGCGACGCGGTAGCAGTACAGCGACAGCTCGTCGAAGGTGAGATAGCGGTTGTTCTGCAGGTCCATTTCCACGCCCTTGATCAGCTCCTCGAAGTAGACCTTGGGAATGCCCAGCGCTTTGACATGGCGGGCCAGGCTGATCGTGATCGGCCAGGTCGGCGTGCCGTGATACGCGGCGTCCAGTTCTGCGCGCCAGCGGGCGAGCTCTTCCTGGGGCTGGCTCCCCGGCGGCGGTTCGTCCACGGCGCTATCGACGGCTTTGCAGAAGGCATAGACCGTGTACATGGCCTGGCGCCTGGCCTTGGGCAGGAACAGGAAGGAGTAGTAGAAGTTGCTGCCGCTCTGTTTCGTGAGCGCGGTGCAATAGGCTTGGGCTTCATCGGCGGTCATCATGATGGAGTCTCTGTCCTTATACCGGCGGCCATAGGCGGGTTTCGAGCTCGGCGAGCTGGATCTCGGCGAGGCTGTGGGCGATGGCGTGGGCTTCATGCAGGTCCTGGGCGGTATGGGTGTTGGCGACGGCCAGCACTCTCATGCCGGCCGATTTTGCCGCGCGGATGCCCGGAAGCGAGTCTTCGATCACGAGGCAGGAGCCGGCTTGCAACGCCAGCGCAGGGCGCTGTTGCGACAGGCCTGCCAGCGCATAATGAAACGGTTGCGGATCGGGTTTGCCTCGGCTGACATCCTCTGCGCTGGTAATGTGCAGGAAGGCGTTTCGGATGCCGGCTTGTTCGAGGATCAATTCGATCTCCGGGCGCAGCGCGCCGGAGGCGATGGCCAGCGGATAGCGGGCCGCAGCGGCGCGGACGAACTCGCGCACGCCGGGGAAAATCACCAGATGATCGTTGATCGAGTCGAGATAGGCGGCGGCTTTTTTTTGCATCAGATCGCGGACGATTTCCGGCGTGACCGGACGTCCATTGGCCTGGAGTGCCGCGAGAAAACAGCCGCGGTCGTCGAAGCCCAGATAATTAGTGTAGTAATCAGGCTCGGTGAGCGTGATGCCGATGTCCTTGAGCGTCCGGCTGAGCCCGGCATAATGGAGGGGTTCGGTGTCGGCGATGACCCCGTCGAAGTCGAAAATGATGGCGCGCAAGGTATTCATGTGTGGTCTCGATGCCATGGGTTCAACGTCTATGAGATTAACGGGGGCGCATTATAGCACAGCGGGCGGCGACACAAGGTTGTATCGCCGCCCGCCGGTGTGAAACCAGATTCGTATTGACGCTAGGGTTTGAGGCGCAAACGCTTTTCAGCCACCCACCCTTTCGCGCCGTCGTCGCTGCGGACGGAGTAGACCCAGCCGGTTGGCTGGAGATCCCCGTCAAGAATCGTGAGGAGGGTTCCGGGACGAACTGTAAATCCTGGCTTGGTTCCTGCCGCGTCTTGTGAAAACGTGAGGGTGTCGCCCGCCGTGGCTGGATCGAGGACCACCGTCACCCGTTGTCCTTCGCCAAACATCGGAGCAGGGACGGCGACGGCAGGCGGCGGCGCGGCGATCGGACCTTTGGGTGCCGCCGACGGCGCAGGGGGCGTGGTCGGAACAGCCGGTGCCACGGCGGTTGGGGCCGGTGCTGGAGCCGGAGATGTCGCTGCTTGGGGGGCTGCCGTTGGCGGTGCGGCTTGGGTCGGTGCGGCTTGAGGCGGCGCGGCGACGGGCGCCGGGGCAGCGGCTCCCGGTGCGGCCGGAGCCGACATGGGGGCTGCCGGTTTCGCGGCGGCGGTCGGCTGTGGCTCCTGAACGGCGGTTTCCCCGAGCAACTGGTTCACCCAGTCCAGGACCATTTCCGGTTCCATGGCTACATAGGCACCGCCGCCGACAAGGGCGAGGAGCACGATCCAGAGCAGGGGACGTCCGCCGGACTTTTTAGGGGACTTCTTCGGGGACGATGAGCGTGTTTCGGTCGTCTGCTCCAATTCTTCTTCCGTGAATTCCAGATCCGGCTCCGGTTGAATGGCAAAGAACAGATTGGAGAGCGGACTACCCGTGTATGACGGGCCGGCAGCGACAGCGAACATCAGGCACCTCCCTATGGCGAGCGTCGATCTTCTTGCAAACTCTGTGAAACTACTTATCACCAAGGGGGGGTGGAGTCAATTTTGTGCGCAATTTCTGCACGGCCTGTTCAGGGACGGTATGAACCGGAGGCGAGGCTTGGACAGGCACAGCTTTCCTCATAATTGGTCGCAGGCTGTTTAGAAAGGCCGTCCAGCAAGGCCGCAGCAAGCAAAGAGGCGACGCGTACTGATGAGCGTACGTGGAGCCTCTGAGCGCCGCGAGAACGCCGCTGGCGGTCTTTCTGGACTGCCTGCTAACAGGCTTGCACGTGAGAGCAGGAGAGCACCTGATGACTTCGGCTGCCGGAACGGAAGACGGTGAGCCCCTTGCATCCGAGCTGATGGGCGAGGCGAAAGGCTTCGGCCACATCTTCGGGCGTCGCCTGCATGGGGAGGTTGATGGTTTTTGACACGCCACTGTCACTGTAGCGCTGGAAGACGGCTTGCATCCGCACATGGTGTGAGGGGGGGATGTCATGCGCGGTGACGAAGAGGGATCTGAGCGGCTCTGGGATGGCGGTGAGGTGCCGGATGGATTCCGTCCGGCTGATGTCGGCCTGGAGTGTGGCGAGCGGCAGTCCGTGACGGGCGGCCGCTCGCATGAATTCAGGATGGAGGCTGGTGAGGGTGAGCCCCTCCAAGACGCGGCGCACGATGCTGATGCCATACAGAGGCTCAATGCCGGCCGAGCAGTCCGCGATGATGCTGATGGTGCCGGTCGGGGCGATGGTTGTCACGGTGGCATTGCGCCGGCGGTCTCCACTGGCGTGCAACCGGCTTTCTGTGAAGGCGGGGAAGAGGCCCCGCTCCCGTCCCAATTGCGCGGAGGCCCGGTGCGCCTCGAGTTGAATGAATCCCATGAGCCGATCGGCGACGGCCAGGGCCTCGTCTGTGTCGTAGGGAATGCCAAGGTGAATCAGCAAGTCGGCAAAACCCATGATCCCAAGCCCGATCTTGCGAGTCAGCTGGGTGTGGCTGGCGATGGCGTCCAAGGGAAACCGGGAACGGTCGAGCACGTTGTCGAGGAAGCGCACGGCGGTTGGAATGACGGTCCGCAGGCGGTTGAAGTCGATGGCGGCGCGTCCCTTGGCGTGAGACACGAACCGGGCGACATTGATCGAGCCCAGCGTGCAGGATTCATAGGGCAGCAGCGGCTGTTCCCCGCAGGGATTGGTGGCTTCGATCGCGCCGAGTTGCGGAGTCGGATTGGCGCGATTCATGGTGTCGAGAAAGACGACGCCCGGTTCTCCCGATTGCCACGCGGCCTCGACGAGACGGTCGAAGACCTGTTCGGCCGGAAGCCGACGGACAGACCGGCCGGTGCGTGGATTGATCAGCGCATAGTCTTGGCGGCGCTGCACGGCGCGCATAAAACGGTCGGTCAGACCCACTGAGAGGTTGAAATTGGTCATCTCCGATGGGTTCTGTTTGAGCGCGATGAAGTCGAGGATATCCGGGTGATCGACTCGGAGGATGCCCATGTTGGCGCCGCGTCTCGTTCCGCCTTGCTTGATGACGTCGGTTGCCAGGTTGAAGACCCGCATGAAGGACACCGGTCCCGAGGCCACCCCGTTGGTGGTGGCGACCCGGTCGGCCTTGGGACGAAGCCGGCTGAAGGAGAAGCCGGTGCCGCCTCCCGATTGATGGATGAGGGCCTGGTATTTCACGGTATCGAAAATCGATTCCAGTGAGTCGTCGATCGGCAGGACAAAGCAGGCGGAGAGTTGTTGCAGGGGGCGTCCGGCATTCATCAGGGTGGGGGAGTTGGGCAGAAAGTCGAGACGGTGCATGAGATCGAAGAATTGCCTGGCGAGATGCGGGACGCGGGCGGTGCGCGGGTAGTTCTGCTCGGCCCGGGCAATATCCTCGGCCACTCGCCAGAAGAGCCCGGTGGGGGATTCGCACAACGTGCCGCGGCTGTTGCGCGCCAGGTAGCGCTGGCGCAAGACGGTCAGGGCATTCTCTGACAGCTGCCGTGGAGACCGTCGTGGAAGGGCTGCCCGCATAGAACTATTATAATCCCTTCGCAGGATTGCAACAGCCTCTTGCCGGCATTTTGTGGGGCCACTTGAATCTCTGAGGATCCGTTCGGCAGAATGCCTGTTCGACACACGGACGGGGCCGATGAAATCCTATCGCGAAGAACTCTGGTTTGAGACGAAGACGCGCCGCGCCTATCTCAATGTGACGCCGCAGGTTGAGGCGGCGGTCAAGAAGAGCGGGGTGCAAGAGGGGCTGGTGCTCGTGAACGCGATGCATATTACAGCGAGTGTATATATCAACGACGATGAACAGGGTCTCTTGCGGGATTACGATGACTTTCTCGAACGCCTGGCGCCGCAGGAGGCGGTCTACCGCCACAACGACACGGGTGAAGATAACGGCGATGCGCATCTGAAGCGGCAGATCATGGGCCGGGAAGTGGTGGTGGCGATCACCGGTGGGACGCTGGATCTCGGGCCATGGGAACAGATCTTCTATGGCGAGTTCGACGGCCGCCGCCGCAAGCGCGTGCTGGTGAAAGTGATCGGCGAATGAGGCCGCGTCGAATAGCAGGCGGGCGTTTGTGCAACCGGAATACCCTTCGTCCTTGCTCCGGTGGGGAAAGTTTGGCAACATGGATTGTGAACACGGTCGACGCGTTCCCGCCGTATGCATTATTTAGGAGAGCTTGATGTTAGCCTGGTCTCGGCCCGATCCCCTCACACGCGATCTCATTCATCTGATCAACGCCCGGCGTCACGACCATGGCGATACCGAGGCGGCCATCGATACGCTTCAGGCGTTTCTTGAGCAAGGCCGGGAAGCCGAGCTCTTGACGGTGCTGGCGGCGCTGGACGAGGACATGGCGGAGTGGCTGTTCGATCTGCTGGCGGAGGCCAGCTGCACGCTCATGCTGGATGGGCCCGATGACGACAAGCCCGCCTATGCGACGATGGCGGCCTTGGCGCTTCCGTTGCAAGCGAATCTGACGGCCCCGCTCAATCTCAAGATCGATCCCATCGCCACGGCGGAGCTGCTGCATCGCCATCTTCGGCTGCCGGCCGGGACGGTGGTGCGAGTGGAGTCCCGCCTGTTGACGGATTCGACGCTGGAGCTGCTGGATTTGCAGGCGTTGCAGGACCATTTGACCAATGTGGCCGATTCGCAGCGGACGCAATCGGTGGCGGCGCGGCTGTATCCGCCGGTTGAGAATACGGCATTTTTGCTGTTTGAAATCATCGGGGCGCCGGATCCCGGCCTGCCGGAGGCATGGGAAGATCGTCATCGCCGCGCGATTCTCGAAGGCCTGGTCGAGCAATGTCCGGAATTGGCGCTGGCTCCCGATACGATCGAGGCGCCGGTCTATGCCGCGTACGCGACCTTCGATGCCCAGAATGCCGTGCGGATTCACCGCCTGGCCGACGAAACCGCCGCAGTCTGGCGCGACCTCGATCCGCTCGTACGGTCGCGCACGATCGTGCATCTGCACACACAATGCGGCAATGGCGTGTATATGCCGGTCTGGACGGATTTGTTCGATCCGGAGCTGCCGGAAGAACACGGCCCGGTCTGGACGTCTCCGGATGTATGGGTCTTTACCGCCGATCTGCCGATCGAGTGGCCGGGAGAAATGCTGACGAATCGGCTGCTGGCGGAAGGGTGCACGCGGTTCGAGAACCACATTATCGAAGCCCCCGACAATTAGCGCGTCTTTTCTGCCGCCTCCGTTCTGCAAGGGATTGTGCCAGGCCTGAGCGCCGGTGTTGCGGGAAATTCCAGCTTTCCGTGATTTTCTCCACAGACTGCCCTATGCTGGACGCACATCATGGCTTCGCCGCAACCACAGCCGTATTCCAGCCGAGTCCTCACGATGGTCGTGTCTCTTGCCGTCCTGGCAGTGGTGTGGACTGTGGTGTGGGCGAGTTTGCCGACGTTGGAGGAGCTGCGGGCGTCGAAAGTGCCGCCGCAGGCGGCGGAGACCGCCCCTCCTTCGCCCGTGTTGGACCTGACGATTCCCGGCGTGCCTCCAGCGGATGACAAGGCGAGTGCGACTCCCTCGCCTGTGGTGGTGGTGAATGGGGCCGAAGGGCCGAAGGCGGGAACGGATCTGGGGATGCCGTCGGTACCGCTGGATCCTCGGGCCAGGCAAATCGTCGAGATGAAATGCGATGTGGAAGTGGAGCAAGTGTGCCCCCAGTCTCTGCCGGAAGAAGAACGACGGCAATGCATGGAACGCCGCATGACACAGTTCCCGCTGATGTGTCAGCAGATTCTTCAGCCGCGACTGGTGCGGTGGAAAGAACGCTCAGGCCATGCCCAGGCTTGTGTCGAGGATGTGCAGCGGTTGTGCCGTGAGATACAGCCGGGAGAAGGACGGGTTCTGCAATGTCTGCAGCGTCATGCCCAGGATGTCTCTGAGTCGTGCTATAGGACGCTTCCCAAAGGCTCCCTCACTTATCGAAACTAGCCGGACGTTCCCTCCACGCTATTTCCTTTGTCCAGCGCCTATGATTCGAAATGCCGGTGGTCAAGCCGTCTGAGCACAGCAGGAACCGGTCGCCTGGTTACAGCGGAGTTTCGCCGAGCGTTACCTCCACCTACCGATCGACCCAGACGGCGTGAGTGACCAGATTCCGGCGCGGAGACCGTTCTGCCGCCGCTTCCGGCCGATATCCGATTGGGCGGCATGGAAGAGGTCAAAGGCCATGGGTGCTTCGGTCTAAGCGGCAAGTCCCTGGAGGCAGGCCCGAATGGCCTGGGAAAACTCTCCGGCCCGCCGAAACCGAAGCGCCGGATCTTTCTGCAGGGCGCAGTTCAAGACTTCCAGCATAGCCGGAGGCAGGTCTGGCCTGATCGTGTGTATGGATGGATAGGGATGATGGGCGATGGCAAAGAGCAGGGCGGAGAGGTTGTCGGCGGTGAATGGAGGCTTGCCGCTCAAGAGCTCATAGAGCACCACTCCCAGCGAAAAAATATCGGATCGGCCATCCACTTTCTTGCCCGCGATCTGCTCGGGCGACATGTAGGTCGGGGTGCCCAGCACCACATCGGCTTGAGTCTTCGATGAGGAGGCCATCTTGGCAATGCCGAAATCCATGACCTTCACGATCTGGTCTTTGGTGACCATGATGTTGGCCGGTTTAATGTCGCGGTGCACGACCCCTTGTTGATGTGCGTAATCCAGCGCCTCGGCGACTGTGGCCAGAATGGGAATGAGTTTGTCGAGCGGCAACAGGTTCGGTTTGCGCGACCAGTCTTTGAGCGTGTTGCCTTGGAGCATTTCCATCGCAATGTAGCCGAGATTCGCTTCTTCCCCGGCATCGTAAATGGTGACGATATTGGGATGGGAGAGGCGGCCGGTCGATTCAGCCTCGCGGAAAAACCGCAGCGTGACCTCCTGCTGTTTCTCCGCATCGTCGGTTTCATCCAGGCGCATGGTTTTGATTGCCACGAATCGCTGAATGGTCGGGTCTTTCCCAAGGTAGACCACTCCCATGGCGCCGCGGCCCAGTTCCTTGAGCACCTTGTATCGTCCAAGCGTCGCTGGTGGAGCACCGGTGTCGCTGGCTGTGTTGGAGGCCGAGGGAAAGGAATCGGGAGTGTCTGCTCCGTCATCGGCCTGCGCGTGTTCGCCGAATGCGGGTTTTGATTTGTTCCGGCCCTTGGATGGCGTGGGATGGGAAAAACACCGATGCAGCGTCTCAAGGTTCAGCAACCAGGTGGCACTCAACCAAAGAGTGACGGCAAGCAGGGTTGCCGTGTAGCCTGTGTAATAGCGGTGGGGGCCGATTCGGTCGATCAGCGGCTGTCCGGCGACTCGGAGGGTCTTATCCGCGAGAATGATTACCGCGATGGTGATCAGCGGCAGAATCACGCGCCGGGTAAATGAAAATCCTCGCCCATTCTCCGGCATGGTCCGGAAGGCGTGAAATGCGAGGAGCCAGAGGGTCAGCAGGCCGGTCGCTTCCACGATGAGGCGGATTGTCTGCGGTCCCGTCAGTCCAAAGAGCGTCAGCGGAAATGTGTGCGCGAGAGGGAGCTTGCTCAGCAGCGGCCCGGCAAACAGGGCCACCAGCGAGACCATGGCAAATTGAATGAGCCAGCCGGACGCGTTCGACATCATGGGTTGTCAGGGGCAATTGTCCGAAGTCTAACGGAGTGGCGGAGGGAGTCAATGAATAGCGGGAAACATGCAGAAGGCTAGAGGCGAGCCGTGGCATCTTTGAGTTTTGTGAGCAGGTGGTCGGGGACGTGCAGCGTGCCCTTGCCGATTCCGACCTCGATGTCCGGTTTGGTGATGCCGTGAAAATCGCTGCCGCCGGTCACGAGCAGGTCAATCTGCTTGGCCAGGCTCAGGTATTCGCGGGTCTGACGGGGGGTATGGGTGCTGTAGTGAACTTCCACGCCATCCAGTCCGTCGGCTTTGAGCTGCCGAACGAGATCGGTTAATGTGCCTTCCGTAGTTTTGACCCAGGTCGGATGAGCCAGGACGGCCAGCCCTTGTGCCGCCTTGATCCATTGGATGGCGTCGGCGGGTTCCGGCAGGTCTCGCGGGACATAGGCGGGCTTGCCGTTGGCGAGGAAGCGGTCAAAAGCTTCTTTGGCCGAGGTGACGACCTTTTTGTCCATGAGCACCCGGGCGATGTGCGGCCGGCCGACCGAATCGCTTCCGGCGACGGCGCGCACCTCGTCGTAGGTGATGTCGATTCCGAGGGATTGCAGCCGTTCGATGATCTGCGGGTTGCGGCGGTGACGGCTGTCTCGCAGGGTGGCAAGGCGCGCATTCAGTTGCGGGTCCTGCCAATCGAGAAAGTAGCCGAGCACGTGCAATTCCGATTCTCCATAGCGCGAACTGATTTCAATGCCCGGGATGATCTCGATGCCGAGCGCCTGTCCGGCTGTGATGGCCTCCGGAAGGCCGGTGGTGATGTCGTGGTCGGTGATGGCCAGTGCTGTCACGCCGGCCTCGTGGGCCAGCCGCACGACCTCGGCCGGAGGCAGGCTGCCGTCCGAATGGGTTGTGTGGAGATGGAGGTCGATGCGGCTCATGCAGGCAGCGCCAATCGCTGGGGCTTCTGGGCCACCAATTGCGCGGTATAGGTCGCGCCGGAACCCTGCACGCCGTCGTGGGCCCCTTCGTCGTAGTGCCTGATGTGAAGCGGCGATGCCAGCGAGAGCAGTTCGTTCTGGGCCAGGCAGAACTCACGCCTGCGCGGATGGCCGTGCCGGAGATGGTTGTCGATTGTGAAGGTTTCATAGATGAGGACGCCGCCCGGCTTCAGGGCCTCGATAAGCAATGGAAAGAGCGGGCGGTGGAGATAGAAGAAGACGGCGATGGCATCGTACCGTTCTCGGCCGAAGGCCGGATCGAACGGGGCCGGCTGTTCGAGATCCACGGTTCGAGTCGTAATGGCCGGCAGGCGGTGCGCCGCTGCCGATTGTGCAAGCTGAGCCAGCGCGGCGCTGTCACGATCCACGGCATCGACATGAAAACCCTGAGCCGCGAGCCAGAGCGCATGCCGTCCGCTGCCGGCCGCGACATCCAGCACGAGGCCTTTCGGCAGGCGATGCGTTTGCTGCAGGAGAAACGGGGCCGGTGCCGAGCCGCTCTGTTCCGGGTGGTGCTGGAGTCTGGTGCGAGTCAGGGAAATGCCAACGGAAGTGGTGACTTGGCTAATGGGAGGATGCAGTTTTCGTAACCACAGCGTGGCGCCCTCGATAGGGAATTCTGTGAAGAGCGTGGAGAGGAACCGCTCGGCCATGGTCTCCAGCAGGCAGGCCTCTTGTGCGGTGCCGATGTCCACGATGCGCCGGGCAACGGCGGCATAGTCGATCGTGTGCGCCAGATCGTCGGAATGCCCTGCCGGTCCGATCCGGCAGTCCAGCTTCAGATCGACGGCCAATGGCTGCGCTTTGGCCCGCTCCTCAGGCGTGACGCCGCAACGTCCGCGGAATTCCAATCGTTCGATAATGATCTGTTCCGGCATGCGGGGCATTGTGAGGATCGGCATTCAAGGTGTCAAGCAAGGTGCGTGCGCCGCTCATCCGCCGGCGAACACCGGGCGAAAGCCTGCTGCGGTGAGGATGCGGGCTACACTCTCGCGCTGATCGCCCTGAATTTCGATCCGTCCTTCTTTCACCGTGCCGCCTGCGCCGCAGGCCTTCTGCATCTCTTTCGCGAGCTGTTCTTTTTCGGCCTGTCCAATTCCGACAAAACCCGTGACCACCGTGACCGTTTTGCCCCCGCGATGGGCGGTGGAGCGGATGATGTCTACCCGTCCACGGTTCTTCATTGGCGCGGTGGGTACTAGGGCTGATTGGATGGCCGTCGGTTGGTTCGCGCGGTCCGGCGGGAGCGTCACGTTCTTGAGTGCCGCGAATGGGCTTGCCCAGGCCGTGGGTTCGCCATCTGTGGGAATGCGGGTTCTCTTGGTCATGTCATCTCTGATCAGGACTTGAACGGAGTCGAGGCGGCTTTCAGGATCGTCCATTCGATATGTGCGCTATGGGAGCCTTCTCCCACCCACATCTGTCCTTCTTGAATGGTGCAGGGCAGCTGCATGCTGGGTTGCGCGAGCTCTGCCAAGGCGCGGCTCCCGTCTGACGGAAGATTGACCACCGTGAGATTGTGCAATCGCTCCAGGGTGCCTCGGTTCTTCTCCCACCACAGATCAGCCCCTCGGCCGCCGTAGGCATACACCACGACCTGCTTAGCACGGCCGCAGGCCTGGCGGAGCAATTTCTCCTCCGGCTGGCCCACCTCGATCCAGAGGTCGATGGCGCCGGTGAGATCCTTTTGCCAGAGCGCCGGTTCGTCTTCGACGCCGATGCCCCGGCCGAAGGACAAGTGTTCGTGGGCGTGTAATGCAAAGGCCAGCAGCCGCATCATCATGCGCTCGTCAGTTTCTGACGGATGGCGCGCGAGCGTGACCGCATGATCGCCGTAGTATTGGCGGTCCATATCGGAGATTTGCAGGGACGCTTTGTAAATGGTCGCGTTCAATGCCATCGTATCAGTGTTCCGTCACGGCAGTTCCGCGATGTACATGCCTTCCACCCGCTCCCGCGCCCAGGGCGTTTTGCGCAAAAAGGTGAGGCTGGATTTGATACTGGGGTTATGCAGGAAACAGCGGACGGGGAGGCGTTTCCCCAACACCTCCCAGCCGTGTCGTTCGACCAGTTGCGTGACGATGGTCTCCAGCGTGATTCCGTGCAGCGGATCGCGTGGATGGGGCGGTGGTATTGGTTGGTTCATACGCGCGATGGGCTTTCTTACAGCAGAGTACTCGGTACGGTTGTTTCCTGCAAGATGTGCCAACTGTGGTACGTACGTCCTCTGTGCTGGGTGCTTGACCTATCCTAGTTTGCCTGAAATGCCCGAATGAATTCTCCCAGCAAAGATTCTTGGTCGGACTCGAATTGCTGCAAAGACACTGGCGGGGCGATCTGGATATGTTCCCGGGCCCAGGTGTCGCTCCAGATGCGGATCCGTTGGTTGCGGATAAGCGTGACTTGCTCGACGAGAAAGAGTCCTGCTTTATAGAAAACCTTACCCGGGCAGTGCTCGCTGATGGCCCGCTGGGTCATTTCAAGCGACAGACTCGCCGTATCTTGTCCTTGAGGTTCGAGAGATATGGAAAGGCCCGCGGCTCTGAATTGACGAAGCGCTTTGGTTGCAAGCGGGGGGGTCAATCGCCCCGCTACGACCGACAACTGCACCCTGTCGAGAGAAAGGCCGTGCATGCTAACGCCGGTGCGGGTATCAGGTGTCAAAGGCGAAGGCCCATCATCACCGTGTGGATTCATCGAGTTCGCCTGTTCGGATTCGACTTTCTGTTGGGGTCGCGCGGAATTTGCCAGTTGGTAAGCTTTAATAAACCGCCAAATGAGCCAGTCCAGATCCTGTTCAAGTTCTTCAATCGTCAACGGCGGTCGTGCTTGAGGAGAGGTTTCAGCAGACCAGGTGATGTCCTGCATCACTTCGCTGTTTCTCGGCACGAGTACCGGTTCGATGAGGACTATGGAGGGGGTATATAAGACCTTTGTTGGGCAGATGTCGCCGAGCGGTGCGGGATAGAGCGTGAGCTTCAGCAGCGCAGTGGGTGCGGTATAAGTCTGAGCTGGAGAATACAGAGAAAGGCCAGCTGTTAGGAAAAGGTTTGTCACCCGTTCACGAAATCGGTCCGTCATCTCTGGTGCCGACTTGACCACGAGGCGAATGTGATGCAAATCAAGATCGCGCATCACCGGCAGATCCCGGTTCGGTGGATTTGCGATCCCCTGTGTGGGGACTGAGAATACAGATAGGAGCAGGAGCAGACCTATCCTAAGGAGCGGAGCGACCGTCGTGATGGGCCCCGTCGTATCCCGTGCTACAGTGACCGGTCGCTTCGGGGATGGAAGGATGGCGGGATGCAGGGCAGGAGCCAGTAGAGACTGTTTCCGCATTGGACTAGACGTTGAACCGGAAGTGCATGACATCGCCGTTTTGGACGACGTATTCCTTGCCTTCCAGCCGCATCTTGCCCTTTTCTTTCGCGCCTGCTTCGCCCTTGCAGGCGATGAAGTCGTCGTAGCTGATCACTTCCGCTCGGATGAAGCCCTTTTCAAAGTCGCCGTGAATGACGCCGGCGGCCTGTGGGGCCGTGTCCCCGACGTGAATGGTCCAGGCGCGGACTTCTTTCACACCCGCCGTAAAGTAGGTTTGCAGACCGAGCAGTTCGTAGGCGGCGCGAATCAGGCGGTTCAGCCCCGGTTCGGTCATGCCGGTGTCGGCCAGGAATTCCTTCTTTTCTTCATCCGACAGCACCGAGATTTCTGATTCCAGCGCGGCGCAAATGGCCACGACCGGCGCGCCTTCTTGTTTGGCAAATTCTTCCACACGGGTTAAGAGGGGATTATTCGTGAACCCTTTTTCCGACACGTTGGCAACGTACATCACGGGCTTGAGGGTGAGCAGGCAGAGCGGCTTCAAAAGAGCCAGCTGCGCCGCATCCAGCTTCATGGTGCGGGCCGGTTTGCCCTGGTTTAAACAGGCGGCCACCTGATCCAGCAGTTCGCCCAGCTTCGCGGCGTCTTTATTGCCGGCGCGCACGAGCTTGATGTTTTTCTCCTGCGCCTTTTCCACGGTCGTCAGGTCCGCCAGCGCCAGCTCCGTGACGATGGTGGCAATGTCGGAGAGCGGATCGACCTTGCCCGCGACGTGAATCACGTTGTCGTCCTCGAAACAGCGCACCACGTTCACGATGCCGTCGGTCTCACGAATGTTGGCGAGAAACTGATTGCCCAAACCTTCGCCCTTCGAGGCCCCGGCGACCAGTCCGGCAATGTCCACGAACTCGGTCGTGGCGTATTGGATGCGCTGCGGACTCACGATCTCGGCGAGCGCCTTCAGCCGTTCATCCGGCACTTCCACGATGCCGACATTCGGCTCGATGGTGCAAAAGGGATAATTCTCCGCTGCGATGCCCGACTTGGTGAGCGCATTGAAGAGGGTAGATTTGCCCACGTTGGGCAGCCCGACGATTCCGCATTTCAAACTCATGACGATCCCTTCATCTAGTAAGACGGCCGGTTGAGAGGTGCTGTTTCCAACGCGCCTTCGCGGAGGCTGAGAGGGGGCAGGAAAAGCAGTTCCTTATTCTACGTTGTCAGGGGGGCTCGGGTCCATCCCTCAAGAGTCGGTTTACGGGATTAAGCCGATGGGGATGGAGCGGGAAGAGGGCCAATGCTTGGCCCCCCTCCTTCGATAGGCAGGTGAGGGGGCGGAGACTATTGTCTAAATCAGATTTTGCGAACTTCTCTTCCGATCATGCCGGGCCGGTTCTTACCGTTCCCAGGGCACGGCGTGCTCGCGTTCTGTGTCATGCGGGCTATCCGGCCGTTCCAAATCTTCCCGGAAGGCAGTGGCAAACTCGTTACGGAGATAGGCGTCGAAGACTAAGCGATCAGTGAACGAGAGGCGCAACGGCGTCTGGTGGCGGCTCGATGGTTTACGGGCGACCTCCACGATAGTGGCATTGGAAAAGCCGATCCGGTCGAAGCCCTGATAGATGTCGTCGCGTTTCCAGGGAACGAGATTGCCCACGGCGTATTTCAGGGGCATGATGACAGCGTAGTCGAGGAGCGTTGAGAAGCCGCCCGCCACCACGCCGACTTTCGATACCACATCTTGATTGGCGCCCGACCCGGTATTGAGGTAGACCTTGAAGGCCTCCGGATACCGTGGATCGACCAGCGCCTGTCCGATACTTGGCCCGGCAATGCCGACGGCTTTGACGACACGGTACTTATGGTGTGTGAGAATTTGCGAGGCGGCGGCGCTGCGCTGTACCCCGCCGCTATGACCGGCGAGATAGAGACGATCCTCACGGCTTGCATGGTCCAAGATATACCGGACTTCGCTATAGGCCGGGCCATGGGAGAGGTTGAACATCGACCAGACCACATCGATGACGGTGCCATGGCGGTAGGGAGGGCTATAGACGTCGTAGGTGGGGTAGCTGTGTTTCGCAAAGAGCGCCCATAATCCTGTGTCCTGCCCCCATTTATTTCCCCCGTAAATCCCGCGAGACAGGAACAGCTTGCGGCGAATGGACGTGTCTTGCGCGATGTCGTCCTTTTCCGACCGGTCAAAGCTGAAATTGTATTGGAAGAGCTGTCCCACCAGCGGGGTCTCGAGGAGGAGGCGATAGAGCCCCCATTCGGCTCCTCCGCGGGTTTGGGTAGTGGCTTCGACATAGAGCGCGTTATAGGCGGTTTCGAGATTTTCCAGCGGATAGTTTGCGCGGTCCCGTCCGAAGGCCAGCCCCGCGATGGTGCTGAAGGGGATTTTGGCCAACTCAAAGGCTGCATTCTTCAGCCCAATCACGAGTGAGAAGGGGTATCCCGTGATGCGCCAGGGGTTGTCTTGCCAGGGCAGGAGGTTTTCCGTGGACCGTTCGGGGGACGCTGCTGTGACAGGCTCGACCAATGGCTTGGGGTCGGCCTCATTGGCATAGACGAGGTCATAGCCGATCAAGCGGGCCCTGGCGGCAGTCCCGGTGGAAGGTTGGCCACTCTCCGTCAGAGTGTGCTGGAAATAGAACGTCACTCCATAGCGAACCAAGGTTCGATCTTCATCCCAGGGTAGTTCATAGCCGAGAACAAGATAACGCTGGTTCCGCGGTGTGCTCGCGGCCTCAGCCTGGGTCATGTCGGACAGGAGCCGGTCGTAGAGGTCTGTGGGAGAAGTGACCACGTGATAGAGGGATTGCGCGGCGAGGCAGGAGGCATCCCCTCCTGTCGCCGCCAGGTTCTGTTGTGGGTGGGCCGTGAGCGGGATGGATAGTGTGCCGCACCACTGCGATTGACGCATGGCGGACTGTTCGACGAGACGGTAGGTATTGCGAGGGTCCTGGTCCGGCAAGAGTTGGCGTTCGGCCAGTTGCTGGACGAGTATGGCGGAGCGAACGTACTCGCGAAAGCGGTCCAGTTCCTGGTCCGGATCGGTCGCGTCCACGGCATAGGCCGTCAGCCATTTTTTCGCGACCTCTTCGATGGGGGGGAAGTGGGTGGCCTGCACGGAACGTCCCTTGTCGTCGGTGCATTGTTGCAACGCTTGCGTCGCTTCATGCAATCGATGTTCGAACCGATCTTGTAGCGTGCGAACGGTCCAGTTGGATGAGGCGTATGTGCCGGCGACCTGTTTCACGACCTCGTTGAGGCGAAGCACGCAATGGGCTCGCCCGGCGTCACCCGCGTCAGGGTTCGGATCGTCGATGGCAATGGAATAGGGCAGGCTGGATGCGCAGCCGGTAAAGATGAGAAGGCATATCATGGTGGCGATGAGTTTCATGCAATCCTCTCTCAGTGAGCTCGTTGCGTGGGAGAATAGTATTGCGAATCTGGTCCTGTGGGCCTCGTGTGCGTCTGCCAAAAAATCCACAATGGATTTTAGTTGAGCACATTTTCATTAGTAGGATGTGCTTATGCCACATCGAATGCCATCAGGCAAGAAGGCGGACTGCGTTGAAGCCGGAGCAGGCACGTTATATGGGGGCGCGGCGCTATCCCATCGCAGCCCAGATCTTCTGCGCGTTGTCGCCGGTAAACGTCATGTCATCCTGTGCTGTGGAGCTGCGCTCGAAGTAGAGATGGAGCAGTCCTCCGCCAAAGTGCGCTTCCCGGACGAGATCGAGATTGATCGCCACTTCACCGGCCCGTTCTTCATCCTTCACTTTGATAAATCGCATCACTCGCGCTCCCTTGTATTGCTGATGGACATCGCGTGACAGGAGAGACCACCGTGTCTCTTGCCCAAACATGCGTCTGCGGAAAAGTAAGCGGATGAAGTGCCTGAGTCAAGGTGGGAAAGATCAGCGATAGGCGCAGGCGGTCCGCCGACAGTCAGGCCTCGAGAGGTGTGCGCTGCCACAGGGTCATGATTATGTGTCTGCTTCAGGGCTAGGCGGGTCTGCTCTGTTCCACCGTACGGTGTCTGTAGGGTACGGCCTACGATTTCAGGCCACGATTGCACGGTCGTGTCTCTCAGGTGTGTACGGTTCTGTCGATTTTGAGTGGAATGGCATACAGGGCTGACAGGCTGGGGGACGTTCTGATTCTCCGTTGTATTCCAAAAATATCTATAAATCCTGGTCGCTTGGTGATCTGCGCGGAGTCGTGCCGACGGCATTGATATTGCTCATTGGGCACATGCGAGTCGCAGTGCTGAAGAACTAATCGGTGTTTCAGGGCAATGTCCGGCGAATGACTTCTTACACAATGCGCGAGGTATGTATGCGTCACATTCACCAATATGATCGGGTTTCCCAAGCTGGATGGCGTGGGATTACGTTTCGTCTCTGTGTGGGCCTTGGTGTAATTCTGGCCGGCGGTATCTGGGCATCTTCTGATGCCTGGGCGGTGAACGTGAGTCCAACGGCAGTGACCTTTTATGCCATTGAGGGTGCCGCCGATCCCTCCGTCCAGTCAGTCTCTGTGTCCAAGGGGAATTATCGTCAAGCGAAGTTGACGGCCTCGGACAACGCGGCATGGCTTGCGGTTTCCCCCGCGACGGCGATTATTACGAGCACCGCGCAGGTGTCCATGGCTGCAAAGATCAGCGGGTTGCCGGCCGGCACCTATACCGCCTCTGTCACGATTAAGTTGGATAAAGGGGGCAGCACGGTGGTTCCGGTGACGTTGTCGGTGCTTCCTGCAACGACCCTGTCAACGACTTCGACGACGACTTCAACGACGGATCCCACGACCTCGACCACGAGCTCAACCACAAGTTCGACCACGAGCTCGACGACGAGTTCGACCACCACGACGACGACAACCATCGTGAGCAGCACCAAGTCGGTATCGGTCACCTGGGACCCTGTCACCAGCGCGGGTTTGGCCGGATATAAGGTCTATGTAGGAACCACGTCGGGAACCTATGGAACCCCCATTGATGTGGGGAACGTCACGTCTTCATCGATCAACAGCCTCCTCGTCGGATCGACATATTATTTTGTCGTGAGGGCGTATAGTACCGATGGCCTTGAGAGCCTTCCGTCCGCCGAGGTGATCAAGACCATTAATTGATCGGAACCATCGTGGCTTGAGCCGAAGGAACGCCCGAGGGCCTGCAGGGTGGAGTTCCTAGGGGGGGCTTTGCCGTCAGATTATTTCCTTAGCCCTGGTGATTCGCTGTCCACTGTCCGATCCGGAAGATGAGGAACTCCGCTGGCCGCAACGGCGCTACTCCGACAAGACAGATGAGGCGCCCGGCATCAAGATCGTTCTGTGTCATGGTGGAACGATCACAGGTCACGAAGTAGGCCTCTTCCGGTTTCGCCCCGAGCAGGGCGCCATTCTTCCATTCGTTGAAGAGAAAGCCTTCGATCGTCCGGCGAACGGCATTCCACAATGGCAGGTCATTGGGCTCGAACACGGCCCACTGCGTGCCTGTTTCGATAGATCGTTCGAGATAGGAGACGTAGCGGCGCAGATTGACATACCTCCATTCAGGGTCGGAGCTCATGGTGCGTGCCCCCCATAAGCGGAATCCTCGCCCTTCGAAGAAGCGGAAACAATTGATCCCTTCCGGATTGAGGACTTCTTGCTGGCTTTTGTCGAGTGACTGCTCGAATCCGATGGCGAGAGTGAGCACCTCATTCGCGGGTGCCTTCCACACGCCGCGCTGGCTATCGGTGCGGGCATAGATGCCCGCGACAAATCCACTGGGTGGCAGCAAGATTTCAGTGTGCGTGAGAGGATCGAGTACCCGCACCCACGGGTAATAGAGAGCCGCGTAGGCGGAGTTCCATTTCGCTCTCATGGCCCGAACCTGGGCAAGGCTCTGGGCATTGCCGCAATCGAGCACCGCCATGCGGTACCGCATGCGTTCAGCCTGTGAGATGAGCGCGCTCGCAATGGCTTCAGCATCGGCTCGATACCCGTCCTCCAGGCCGAACGTGGACCCGGGCGCGGCAATGATGGAGAGATCTTCGGCCGCTTCAAAGGCGACGAGACCGGTGTTCGTATCCGATGCCGCATCCTGCGCCCCTCTGTATTCATCCGCCGTGGGGCGCCGGCCGTCATTGCCCCCGGTCAATTTGACGGTAACCGAGCGTTGTGCGTCACTCGACCGAGGACAGTTCACAGCGGAGCCAAGAGCCGGCTTTGCCTCAATCAGGGCCTGTACTATCGCCAGGCCGTCGGTGATCCCGCTGCCGAGAGTGATGATGAGAGGCACGATCTGCGGATCCTCACGAAGGCGCCGCTCGTCGGCAAACTGCGCGCTCAGCGAATCCGGCTCGCTGGTTCGCTGATGGTGTGGATCGGGCGGGAGGTCCTGCCAGACCAATCGCATGCCGTCGTTTTGTTGGACGGTTACCGTGACGGTCATCACCCGCACATGAATGCCTAGGGCGGGATCGAGCGACAGCTTTGGATCGGCATGTTGCAGACGAAGATCCGCCGGTGTTGGTGTCGTGCTGGATTTGAACCGCCAGGTTCCCTCCGTCGTATCGAATTCCGCCAGATAGAGCGAGGCCGCTCCCGGTGGAGCCACAACCGGGGAGGGTTCAGCGCCAATCCAGACGACATCATGGTTTGATAACGCACCGATAGTGGGAGCTTGGGTTGTGCCACCGAGAATATTGGGGCCCAGACGGATCGTAAACCGCACCCGCAGATTGCCGGCCGTGCCGGGGAATCGTGCGCGAAGGCTGAGCGCCTGCTCACCGCCTTCAGAGGGAAGGGACGCCCGTGCATGTCCGTCGTCGTAAAGGCCGGCGGTCGATTGTGCGGGCCTCGAGAACTCAGCCGGCGGGTATGTTCCGGCAAGGGGTTTGAAAACACGCGCGATCGCGAGCCGCTTGCCGCCTTCCGCGAAAAAGGCACGGGCCGCATGCCACATGTAGTTAGGCATCGCCGTGCGGCGGTAGGTCAGGCGCCGGCCATCCCCATAGATCCGTTCGAACTCGCTGAGACTTGTCAGGATTTCCGTCCCTGCGTCGGTGGGCCCGTACCGGGTCGGGCCGACAAATCCGGTGGTGGACGTACTGACGCCTTCGATCGGTTTGGGGCGAAACGACGTCTCTTCGAGAGAGATTCCGGGAGCGAGATAGTCAGGCATGTTGTTCTCTGGTGAACTTGTCGGCCAAGTGTAGCGCAAAGGCAGAGGCGTATCCATCACATCGGGGCCTGGCGCGTTGAGGAGGCTAGGTATTGCGGTTGAGCAGGCCCGCGAAGCGAGCGAAGGGGGTGAAGGTCGAGGGCCGATCTTGTGTGCGGTTCGGCGGTGGCTCACCGGACCTGTTGGCCACCAGATATCGCTGATGCTCGTTGTCGTGACAGTAGAGACAGAGCAATTCCCAGTTGCTTCCGTCAGGCGGATTGTTGCCGTGGTTGTGGTCCTTGTGATGGACCGTGAGCTGGCTTACCTTTTTGCCGGAGAATTCTCGTCCGCAATGTGCGCAGATCCATGGAAAGAGTGCGAGCGCGCGCTCGCGAGGGGTCTGCTCACGCGGAGAGTGATAGTTCCGTGCCATGCGCGCCTCGGTGAGGAGGGAGACTCGTACAAAGAGATTGTACAACAAGTCGTGAACGAATGCTTGCCATGAGCTGGGAAATGGTTTTCTGCTGGGAGCTTCAAGGGGGAGGTCCGATCGATGCGCTCGATTTGGTCGTGTGATGCGAAACGCTGATGCATGGAGGTTGCCGGAGAGTTTGTAGGACGACGCAGTATCGTTCGGTGAGGCGAAGCAGTGTCGCCAGTTGTTCCTCCGTGGCATCTGTCGAAAGATCGAAACACAGCCGGATCTGTTGAAACCCCACCGGCGTATCTTTGGAGATTCCGAGCGTGCCTCGAAAATCCAAGTTGCCTTCCGCCCGAACCGTTCCTTCCCGAATGTCGATACCGATGGCGGTCGCGACGGCGGCCAAGGTCACGCCGGCGCAGGCGGTCAGTGCCTCCAACAGCATGTTGCCGGAACAGGCCATGAGCCCGTTCCCGCCTGTGGCGGGATGCAGTCCCGCTTCAATCAGCGCGTTCCCGGTCGCAACGGTGCAGGAAAGTTCCGCTCCGAGACGTCCCTCGGCTTTCAACGTCAGGAGGGCCGTCTCCGGACGTTCACGATAGCGTTCTTTGAGTGGGGCTTGACGGGATCGGAGTTCGTTTGCCTTCATCGCGCACCTCGAATGAGTACAGGGTGACGTTCAGTAGTGGCGCTCGCCGGCGAGTCTACTGCAAAGCCAGGAACGGGTCTATCACGAGTGCTCAAAGGCTGAGTAGCTGTAGTAAGGGGATGGGTGTTGTGTTTGAGCATAGGCGTTGAGCCTACGTACGCGGCTGACCGCAATGGATAGGAGTGGCCATGAGTGGGGTGCCAGAGTGTGTAGGGTTCTTGATACAGGGCGCATCAATAGACATGCCAGCTGGGCTTCTCGATCTATCGCCAAGAGGCAGGGGAGGATTTGTTGCAGAATGGCCCCATGAGCGTGGCGGGATGGACGTGTGTCAGGCAGTGAGCGGATATGTTGTGTAGGGCTCGTTGCCATTCTTGGATAGAGACTCCTGCAACAAGTTGATATTGCGCCGTAACTGATAGGTGGTGCGAACCGGATTCTTGGATAATGGACATGCCGGGCTGGCATTGTCTTTGCTCCTTTTGGAGGTAGGTGCCTGAGGATGTCGTACGGTGCGAGTCCCTATTCAGAGGGCGGTGTGAGCGGAAAGGAGTCGATCCATGACACGCAAGATGGTGGTCATGTTAGCGTGGATGTTCCTGTCGGGATGCGCGCTCGACTACCGGCAACCGATTGATGTGGGCGTGGCGATCGGTGCGCCATTGCCGATGCCGGTTCATTCTGTTGGGCCGCCGCCGTGGGCGCCGGCGTATGGCTATCGCGCGCCGCTCTATGAATATTATTACTATCCCGATTCCGGCGTGTATTACAGTCTGGCCACCGGCACGTATTTCTACATGCAGCAAGGGGGCTGGCAGTTTGGCGTGACGCTTCCTGCCGGCGTAATGATCAATCCCGGAGCCTATGTGAGTCTGCGGTTGGCGACCGACCGGCCCTATCTGTTGTACGGTGAACATCGTGCGGCGTATCGTGGCTGGCGCCAGTATTCGCATGGCGGATACGAGTCCTATCGATCAAGGGGGCATGAGTACGGACATGAGCATGGGCACGGACATGGGCACTGGAGATAGTCTGTGTCTGGCGCTGCACGGAAAGTTCGAATATACGTTGTGCTTGATTCGATAGTTGGTAGAATGGGCATTGAGACGAGGAAATTAGTAGAAACGTACAAATGGGTTTTTTTAAGGAGGACGCATGGCCGACAATCAAATTTCGATCAATCCGTGGAAGCTGGCCACGATTGGCTTACTCATCATCGGTGGGACGGTCATGGTGACCACCTTCGTGATCGGCCAGAAAAACACGGCGGATTCCGGGGCTGCCAGCACTTCTGCGGCTCAGACGGCGGCTGCCCATAAAGCGAATAATCCCACCCCCGCGCATGCCCGGACGCAGCAGGCGGCGAATACGGCTTCGGCCCAGCCGTCGCCCGCCATCATCGAAGCTTGTAACCGGTATGCGAACGAACAGGTGACTGGGAAAACGACGGAAGTGGTGAAGGATGCGGGCATTGGCGCGGTGCTGGGCGCTGCCGTCGGGGCCGCCGGCGGGGCGATCGCGGACGGTGGCAAAGGCGCCGGCAAAGGCGCGGCGATCGGTGGCATCGTCGGGGCAACCGGCGGAACCCTCTTTGGATTAAACGAAAATAGAACGAACGACGAACGGTATAAAGCGGCCTATACTTCCTGCATGCATGCCAAAGGGTATCCAGCCTAACTAAGGATGCGGCGGCATCGGAGAGACGAGCGTTCGCTCTCCGGTGCCGCCGCCATTTTCCCTACACGCTGTTTTTCCCGACCGAGTCTCGCTACAATCATCCCATCGTGATCGGCATTGATGAAACACGGAGTGCTGTGCCCCGTCTGTGTCTGCCAACCGTGTGATGAGAAAGGATCCCTATGGCGACAGAGCACTGGATGCCGCGTCCCTGGAATGCGGAGCTGATGGGATGCATCTGGCTGCCGCGCCTGTTGGATAAGGGGCGGCAAGCCTTGGAAAGCCGCCGCCAAGGCAAAGATCTGATGAATAGCTATCTCTTCGGCAATAACGATTATGCCGATGGCAAGCTCCTCACGTTCCTGCGTACGAACGATGCCCATGTTCTGGGGCTGCTCCGGGAATCGAATGATGACGAGGCGGTGGCCAAACAGCTCCTGGCCGAGAGCGGCCGTTCAGCCGCTGAGGTGAAGGCCTGGTCCAAGCGGTTTCGCGCCGTCAATGCCCCGTTCGCCGCGATGTGGGATGCGGACGAAGGCCGGAGAGCGCCGGGTGCCGGCACGACTGCGCTGAAATTGTTCTACAACTATTTGATGATGCCGCCGGTGTATGTGATCTTTGCAATTGCGGAAGCGCTGCGGCCACGCAAGCGCGGCTGATAATCGAATCCGGTCGTCGAGCGGGCTGTGTCAGAACGACCAGAGACAGGCCGGGCCGACCAATCAGACAAACTCTACGGCGCGTGCCGGGAAATAGATCCAGACCTGCTAGACCCGCACCGTGACGCGCAAGAACGTGGCGGGGATGGATGTGGCATCTTTACGTGGGCTGGTGTTTTGGTTGGTGAACAGCACCTCCAGCTCTTTTTGCAACTCACCGGCCCGCCCGCTCTTTTCCGCCGCTTCGAAGGCATTCATGGTCGGACCATAGTATCTTCTAAACACCTCGACGAGTGCCGAAGGCGTGCCTGGAAAATTGAAGACAAACGTGTCTTTGGCGAACGAGATGTTCTCCTGAGGAATTCCCGCAGCCGTAAAGCGTTCAATCACGTGGCTCTCGATCCCCCAGGTCATCGGGCTCACGAAGCCTTCCGGAGGCGGCGGCGAGTAGGCGGAGCTGATTGTTAAAATTTGCGCGACCAATGTCGGATCATTGGGAATCCAGTTCCCCATCACGATCCGCCCCCCGGGCTTGGTCACGCGCACCATCTCCTTAGCCACATCGAACGGTTTAGGCGCGAACATGGCGCCAAAGATGCTCACGACCAGATCGAACGCATGATCCTGCAACTCGTGCAGATTCGTCGCGTCGCCTTCCTGAAACGTGCAGTTCGTGAGGCCCTGTTCTTGTGCGCGCTTATTTCCGGCCTCAACCAGGTTCCTCGCGATATCCACGCCCAACACGTCTGCGCCGAGTTTCGCTTCGGGTAATGCCGTCGTGCCATCGCCGCATCCGAGATCCAGCACCTTGAGCCCCTTGGTAATGCCGAGTGTTGTCACGAGCGTCTCTCCGCTCTCTCTCATGCTCGCTGCGATGCGGGTAAAATCGCCCTTTTCCCAGAGGGCTTTGTTTGGATTCATGGAATGTCTCCTCTCTTGCGGTCATGGAAATTATGACGCGCCGGATGCCTGCTCGGACGACAGGGCGGCCTCACCCAGACCTCGTGCGAATAGTATAGGAACAGAGTAGCAGATGCTACGCGGTCAGGCCGGGGTGACCGCGTGCTGGGGAAGCGTGGCGGAGGATTAGCCCCGCCCGTCATCCCTCATACTTGAGCTGGTAAAAGATAAGGCCCGCGAGAGCGATCGCGCACAATGCGGCTCCTGCATAGAAAGTGGATGACGGGCCGAGCTGATCCCATAAGAATCCCGCCAGCACGCTGGCGATGAGCATGGCCAGCCCGCTCGCGAGGTTGAAAAAGCCATAGGCCGTTCCGCGCAGATCGGCGGGCGCCGCGTCGGCCACCATGGTGACGAGCAAGCCTTGCGTCATGCCCAGGTGAAGCCCCCACAGGCCCACACCCGCGACCACCGTGTTCCAATGGTCGTCAGCCGCCAAGACCAGATCGGCCGCCACCAAGACGAGCAGCCCGAGTGACAGCAATTTCGTGTGGCGCATCCGGTCGGAGAGCTTGCCGAAGGGGTATGCGGTGGCGGCGTAGATGACGTTCATCGCCACCATGACGAGGGGGACGAAGGCGATGGGAATGCCACCGCGCTGCGCCCGCAGCACCAGAAAAGCCTCGCTGAATCGCGCCAGCGTGAAGACCGCCCCACATCCGACCACCCACCAATAGCGAACTCTTAAGCGGGCCAGAGTCTCCCAGTGAATCGGGGGGTGTCCTTTGGAGCCATGCCGAGCGTCAGGCTCGTGGATGCCGAACCACAAGAGGACGACCGCCAGCAGGCCCGGCACTACCGCGACCCAAAAGACGGCCCGGAAATCGTCGGCCCAGAGCAGCATCAATCCCACGGCGAGCAGCGGGCCGAGAAACGCGCCGACCGTATCGAGCGATTGCCGCAACCCGAACGCGGCGCCTCGGATCGCAGGCGGGGCAAGGTCGGCGATCAGCGCATCCCGTGGCGCGCCGCGCACGCCTTTGCCCACCCGGTCCAGCAGGCGGGCGGTCAGCACCAGGCCGATGCCGGAGGCCAGCGCAAACAGGGGCTTGGTGAAGGCGCCCAACGCATAGCCGAAGACGGCCAGCCCCTTCCGCTTGCCCCAATAGTCGCTCAGCGTGCCTGAAAAGACTTTGACGACCAGCGCCAGCGACTCGGCGAGCCCTTCCACGATGCCGACGGCGAGGGTGCCGGCTCCCAGCGTGGTCACCATGAACAACGGCAGCAGGCTGTGGATCATTTCAGAGGAGATGTCCATCAAGAGGCTGACGAAGCCCAGCACCCAAATGCCTGAAGGCATGTCACGGAGAGAACGCCCGGTCACAGTCACAGATGAGCTCCTGGTCCAGCGTATGTGGTGCAATGAGGATCTGGCGAAGGCGCGGGGTCATTCTACAGGTGCGGAGCGGCCCATGCCATTGACGCGGGCTGAAGGCGGGGAGATTGGGGGAGGGGTCTGAAGCCGTGATGTGGAGAACACGATGCGGGATGAGAATGTTGGCAACGCTCGGAGCAGGGGCGCCGGATCGCCCCGTGCCGGGGAATAGAGGATTACAGGACCTGAGGGGGCGGGCAAAATCGCAGAATCTGGGGCTGTTTGAAATCACCGTTGAGCCACGTGTTCAGTTTTCAGACGGTTGGTGTGTATTCATTGGAGTGGGTTGCTCCTCGTTTCGCTCAAGTCTCTATGGATAGGTGCCGAAGAAGGAACGACGAGAGGTAGGGGTCGGCTCCGGGCTGGCCACCGTGGCGGGATTGACGATGAAGATTCTTCAACTCGGCAATTGTTATTTTGGGGGAGCCTTCCGGGAGATGGGGCATGAGGTCAAGTGGGCCTCAACCGATCCGGGCGCCGATGTGGTGCTGTCACCATTCCTGGTGGAGGCCAAGAATCTCCTGGCGGCCTTGCCGGCGGATTGGCGGCCCGACGTGATCGTCATGGGTGACCACAGCGGTTTTCCCAAGATTCTGGGATTGGAAGCGCTCTCGATTCCCCTTGCCTGGTATGCCGTCGATTCACACATCCATCATGACTGGCACCGGCATTATTCCGCGGTGTGGGACTTTGTCTTTGTGGCACAGAAGGAATGGGCGCCGCTCTATGCGCTGGAGCCTGACCGGCAAACCGTGTCGTGGATGCCGCTCTTTTGCCATGCGGCTCATGACCGTGATCTCAACAGGGCGCGGACGGCGCCGCTGGTGTTCGTGGGGACATTGAATCCGGCCTGGAATCCAGACCGGGTGGAGTTAATGCAGCGGCTGCAGGCCCGGTATCCGATCGACGTGCGCACCGGCGCCTATGTGGAGATTTTCAATCAGGCGCAGATGGTGTTGAATCAATCGGTCGCCGGCGACGTGAATTTTCGGACATTCCAGGCCATGGCCTGCGGCGCGATGCTGGTGACCGAGCGGGTGGGGAACGGGTTCGAGGAGCTGTTCCAGGACCGTGTGCACTGTGCCGTGTATGAGAAAGGCAATGTGGAGCAGATCGTGGAGATTGCCCGCTATTATGAGAACCATCCCTCGGAGCGGGAGGCGATTGCCGCGTGCGGACGTCAGGCCGTGCTGGCCCGCCACACGAGCCACCATCGGGCCGAGGCGCTGCTGTCCTTGATTGCGCGCTCGGATGTCTCCGCTATGGTCAGCAAGCGCCTGGCCCGCCAGGCCGCCATTCAAGGCAGCATGGCACAGGTTTACGATGTTGCGATGCGGTCCTACCTCAAGGCGGCGAATCGGGGAGAGGGTGAGCGAAAAACCGTATTCTATAACACCATAGCCAGGCAGTATGCCGAGCAAGGATTGGCCATTTGCCGGAGATTGGGGCCGATGGCCCAGGCCGCGTCCTGCCCGGCGGCCTAGCTGGTTATGACACCCTCCCGATAGCGCCGGATAAGAGTGCGCTGTCCTTTTTCCTGTCCGGCAAGGGCGAGCACCAAAGTAAATCAGAATTTCGAGTTGAGGCTTGTCTGTGAAGCGGTTCCGATAATCCTCGGCCCTCCGTTTGTTTCATCTGTGCAGGCTAATGTGTTTCGGTATACGGGCGCTGCCACAGCTTCGTGAGCGTTCCCTCGTGCGCAGCCGTCCAGAGCCATCCGGCATTGCCAGCAGCCATGTAGAGCGTCGTGGGCATGAGAGGCTTTCGGAAGGCTGCCATGGCGTCAGGCGGGATGGCACGCCCCTCAGCGAGTCGTGCACAAGCCTCGTCGAGTGCGGCGGATAGATGGTGGACCACCTGTCCAGCTTCGTTCAGCGAGCGCCCGCTGATGGTCCCGCCGCCACCGAGTTGCAACGCCCCAGCCCAGCGCGCGCCGGTTTCACGAGCAAAGAGCGCAGAAATGGCCGCTGCCACGGAACAATGCCGTGCTTCGGGGAAGCCACAGTTGACGAGCAGTGCGACGGTGAGCGGCGGCGGCGAGGTGAGAGACCGTCGATCGGCGGCAATGGCTTCAAGCGATCGGGTAACAAGCGATGGCAGCGAGTCGATGTACAGGGGCGTCGCGATAAGCAGCAGGTCGTGCGCGCGCGTGTCAGCGGTGAGCGCGGCAAGCCCATGCGCCGAGTGAGCATCGTGCTGGCCCCACCGCGTGGTGGTGGCGATGCCGCGGGCCTCGAGGCGCGCCAGCATCTCGCGCCCCAGCGTTTCCGAGGTGCTGGTGCCGCGCGGCTTGGCGCTCCCCACCAGCAGCAACGCGTGTTGTGGAGGGGCTGCGGTGTCCCCTGCGCAGGGCAATGCCGGGAGAAGGTGATCCACATCGTCAATGTGCGCGGGTGTTTTCACGGATGGTGGCGTCGTCATCTGGTCGAGGAGTGCCGTGCAGACGGCCAATTCACGCCTCTCATCGGGAGGCCCTTCAAGGACCGCGACCGCGTGCGGCTGGGCCGCAAAGTTGATCGCATTTCGGGCCACGAGTGTGCGCAGTGTGACCTCGGCTTCAGCATCTGGGCGGTCGAATGTGGCCACGACGCCGATCGTCAGGCGGTGTGCGTATCGCTGCGGGTGATGCACCTCGCCGTCGATCCGTGTGAAGAAGGGGAGGAGGACGCCGAGAATCCGGTCCAGCGCCTTCTTGAGTTCGGACGAATACCCGCCGAACGTCACCGGGGTGAGATAGATCACGATATCGCTCTGCGCGAAGGACTCGGCAATACTGCGGCCGGCATCGTCGATCTTGCAGAGACCGGGCGTATGGACCCAGCACTCAAAGCAGCCCTGGCACCAGGCTACGGAGATCTCGAGCATCCGCCGCACATCGACCTGTGCGCCGCGCTCTTTGAGTGCGCGCACTAGGTAGGTTTCGCATCGTGAAAGGCGCGAATCAGGACCGATCGCTCCGTTGAGGAGGAGTGCACGCATGATGACCACCCATCGATATCATGGCGGTACAAACACGGAGGCACTGAACGGGAATATTCTACTGTGCAGGATTAGCGTGGTCTATGGGCTTGTGAGTCGGGGGGCAATCTGGTGGCGTATGGCCGATGGCAATGGGAAATTGAAACCGGCGAGATGCGCGGCACGCGATGAAGAGCACCTCAGAAGACCGCCACGCGCCGTGAAATGGCGGATGAGAAGACCCTGATTGTGCGATTCTTGTGCAACGTTATTCCGTGTCTCCGGGAAATAGTTTCTCAAACCAAGCCCCTCTCTGTTCGTCCGACTATCTGTACAGTCGTCAGGCGTGTGCCGTGAGATTGAAAATCACGTCGATCTATGTCGATGAGTTTGGGATATGTTTCCCAGACATGTATGGTTTGTCATGCTGCTCGGACAATCCTGCGTGCGACAAATTTTGTAAATAGTGGCTGATCTGCAGGAAATATCAGGGGATGCCTATTGGCACCGGCCTTGCTCTAGTCCAGTCGTGTTGGGCCCAGTGTTTTCTATTCACGACAAGGATCGGTTTCTTTTGCCGCGCGGCCGCGCATGCGAAGGAAATGCTGGTCTTGATGAAGGAGCAAGTCATGAAACACCCGCTGTTCCGTTTCCTCTTGGTCCTCCTGGTGGCCAAGGGTTTGATCGCGGTTGATGCGACGCCCAGCCATGCACTGGGGTTGTTCGGCTCACAAACTGATACGTTTTGCCAGTCGTACAACGGCACGACCCCGTACGCCGATCAAAGCTGCGCGCTCTGCCATGTCAACGGAGTGCCTCCAGCCTTAAACAGTACGGGGACCTTGTTTAAAAATAATGGGTTCGCACCTTCAGCTGCGATGTGTCCGGTCAAGAACACCGCGCCAATCGCCAATGCGGGTCCGAATCAAACGGTCGCGCTTGGCACGACGGTCACGCTAAACGGCACGGGATCCAGCGACGTCGATGGCAATCCTCTGACGTACCAGTGGTCGTTTGTATCCCAGCCGGCAGGCAGTGGCGCTACGCTTGCCAACCCGACTACAGCCAAGCCGACGTTTCTGGCTGGCATGGCTGGACAATATGTCGTCCAGCTCATCGTCAATGACGGGCTTGTGAACAGCCTGCCGGCAACCGTGACGATCAGCACGTCCAATACGGCACCGGTGGCCAATGCGGGGCCGAATCAGACGGCCAGAATGGGAGCCACCGTAACGCTCGATGGCAGTGGATCGACGGATGCAGATGGCAATTCACTCACCTACCAGTGGGCATTTGTCTCCGTGCCAACCGGAAGTGCCGCAACGCTGATGGGGCCCGCCACCGTCAAGCCGACCTTCGTGGCGGATAAAGCGGGGGACTATCTGGTGCGGCTCATTGTGAACGATGGAACGGTGAATAGCGCTCCAGCGACCGTGACGATCACCACGACTAACACGGCACCGGTGGCCAACGCCGGCCCTGATCAGGCGGCCACGGTTGGCTCAACGATCACTTTGGACGGGAGTGGGTCAACCGATGTGGATGGCAATCCCTTGACCTACGACTGGATGTTCGTCTCCGTGCCGACGGGAAGCACCGCGACCTTCTCGAACCCGACGGCCGCAAAGCCGACATTCGTCGCTGACAGAGCTGGCCAATACGTGGCCCAGTTGATCGTCAATGATGGCATGGTCAATAGCTTACCCGATACTGTGACGATCACCACGACCGCCGTGAATCTGGCACCGGTCGCCAATGCCGGTCCGGATCAGACGGTCCCTGCCGGGTCAACGGTTCAATTGGATGGGAGCGCCTCCGCAGACGCTGACGGCAATGTGCTGCGCTATCAGTGGGCCCTGACCGTCAAGCCGACAGGGAGCAGGGCGACTCTGTCGAACGCGACGACCATGATGGCGAGTGTCATCGCCGATGTGGCCGGACAGTACGTGGTCCAGTTGACCGTCAATGATGGCATGGTCAACAGCGCGCCGGATACGGTCACCATTACGACGCTGGGAGGCAACACGGCGCCAGTCGCCAATGCCGGCCCAGATCAAACCGTGCAAACGGGGATGGTGGTGACCTTGGATGGCAGCCTGTCCAGAGATGCCGACGGGAATCCGCTGACATTCCTGTGGGCCTTGACGACGAAACCGATCGGCAGCACCGCGGTGCTGTCCAATCCCGGCGCCATGCGGCCGACGTTTACGGCAGATCTGAGCGGCGAATATATCGCCCAGCTCATCGTCAACGATGGAACAGTATCCAGCATGCCGGATACGGTCATGATCAAAACCAGCACGATTCCACAGGCCTCAGGCGTCTATATCCAACGGGCCAAGTGGACTGCGAGCACGGGCAAACTCACGGTGGTCGGACGGGCGCCGAAGAATGCGACCGTTCAGATCCTCGATGCGGACAGTGGCACGTTGCTCACGACGGTGTTAGCGGGGGATACGGGGCGCTTCCGGGCCTTTATTACCCCCATGCCGTTTGTGCCATGCGCCGTCCAAGCCACGGCGAATGGGTTGTCCAGTGAGATGACACCCGTCGCAGGGGCGCCGACGAACTGTGGCGTGAACGGCGGAGCCCCTGCCGTGCAGAAAGGCGGGCAAAAGCGGATGAGTCGATAGACGACGCCTCGTCTACGAAGGTCCGTCCCGGGATCGGTGAGGGCATATCAAATGCTCTCGCCGATCCCCATATGTTCAGCCACTCGGACCGAGGATTCTAATAGAGTCTTCTGGCTGGTCAACGACAAGTAACGGCTCTCGGCCCGAGGCCGAGCATGAGCGCAAAGGGAACTGTTACGACAATGCAGTGGTGGAGAGCTTCTTCAACAGCCTGTAGAATGCATTGGAGCATCACGGGCGGCTGCATCAGAGTCTGGGTTATCACAGGCCGATGGAGTTCAAACGATGGATCGGTGCCCCGTAACCTGGCGGCCATAAACCCGAGGCACCTCAACCCGACCCCGCTACTTCTTCCGCGCATCCCTGTCTTGGATTCCGCGTGGAGAGGCGGCCGGAGGGCATGACGTCTGCTGGGCGTGTCGGATGGCAAGACCTGGAAATGGTTCCTGACACCTTTTTCTTTCCGGCTAAAAAAACATTCTCCAGCGCCAGTTGGCCGATCTTCGCATGCAGCGTCTTGAGATCCGGCGTGTCGGCTGGCGGGGGCGCCCCGCCAAACACGTCCGCCGCCCGCGCCAGCAACTGCTGCTTCCATTCGGTGATCTGGGTGGGATGGACGCTGAATTGCTCAGCCAATTCGGCCAGCGTCTTGTCGCCTTTGACCGCCGCCAACGCCACCTGCGCCTTAAACGTGGCCCCGTGATTCCGTCGTGTTCGCTTCATCGCCTCGCTCCTTTCGTCGGCCACCCCTCAGCAGGGTGGGTGAAGCCAGGCTACCACTTAGCACACTGTCCGAATTTCCGGAGCCCCCTCTATGAGCGCCATGTTGACGCTGCATCACCTAGGACTCCGTGAACAAACACAATTAAACGGTTCTTTTCATTCGATGGAGTGCAGGCTGTTGATGGACTGGTAATTTGCGAATCCCAAGACTCATTAGGTAAAAGGACACTCGGCGGAACCGAGGAGCAAGAAACGGTTGCGACCATGACAATCCCAAGCATGAGGGGCCGAGTTAGGGGCGAGCCCCATGCACTACGACAAGGTTTTTTCTCAATGCTTTGTCTCATAAGCAGAACCTTTCTTGAGATAGTTGGCAAACTCAAAAATGAACCAAATCAATATCGAAGGATCAGGGGAAAGTCTTGCTGGTATAGTTTTCGGCGACGAGCCTCGCTAAACCTGCACTCAGTGTGCTCAGCTCTTTCTTTAGCGCTATGCAAGTTATCAATCCTAATTATAATAAACCACTTTCGCAAGTCGAACAAAGACCACTTTGGGGAGGAGCGTGGACGGTATGTCACCAAGCGAAGGCCAGACGAAAATAAAAGGGTCGCCCATCTCGAAGGCTCCGGTCAGGAGGGCAAGACACCTCGTGCACCCTCACGGGGCTCGTGGGGCGAGGCCTCAGGTGACGACGGTTCTCTTGTAGCGCTCCCCCTGAATCAACCCAGGCAGCTTGATTTCAGGGAAGCACTACAGGCTTCTACAACCGTCAGCGGCTCCATGGCCCCTTGCTGTGGTGCGGCGGCCAACCAATATAGCTGTAAATACTGGCAACTAACTATCACCGCAAGTCGCTGAGCAACTGGTCTGCTTTAACCGATGTTCTGTTAACTTTCCAATCTATTTCAAGCTGATGGACAAGTGGCTCGGGCAAGGTGTCGGCATAAATCGATGCCGTTATCGTTACCACGCAGTTGGCTTTTGCGCCAATCACAAAGCTAGGATTCAGACTGACCTCTCTTTGAGGCTGCAACGCCCTCAATTCTAGGTGTGTCCTCCATTTGTTGCCCTGCATTTCGGGCTCATCCTCTCGCTGCTCAACACCCCCTGTCCATATCACACCGCTGCCAGATTTACTGGGAGGCGAGAGCTTTGCTTTTGAAATGGAGGACAGAATTACTTCACCTCCATCAGAGACTATGCGGACATCCACGTATACATCTCGAGCACCAACCGCTCCAATATTTTTCAGCCAAAAACGAACCGGCCGATAATACTTGCTAAAAACGATATGTCGAACCATTTCCCTGTAATAGTCTTTATTCGGATGCAGCCACGCCATGGATAGGAGCCCTGTTGATTCGGACTTATACTCATCCTGCAATTTTGGTTCTTGGTAATCAGGTATCGAGTCAAAGTCTGAAATCTCTAACAAATCGCTTTCGAACGTAACCTTGGAGCCTGCTTTCACTCCAGTAGCAGGGTCTGCAAATTCAAACAAGATGTCAGTCACCGGCTTTGAATTTAGCCCGCCCTTAAGGCCAAGTCCTTGCTCTACCAGCAACGTGCGAAGTTGCATTTCGATCTGCTTGGCCAACTTATCGCGGAATTCAATTGGGCTCGCATATGCTTCAACAAGGCCTTTGGGGAAAGTCTTCTGTTTGAAGTCTCGCAACTTTTGCAGTTGTACAAGATCGATGTGTTCCGGATCTTGCTTTACCTTAGAGAAGTAAAGCATCACGGGCTTTCCCTGGTTTGCTACTCGTTCGATCTCTTCGAGCGTTCCGCTATCCGCGATTCCTGTTGGACTGCCTACTCGAGTCCAAAAAATTCCTACCAGTAAATCACAGTGATCTACAACTTGGCGGTTGATCACTTCTTGAGGGCGCCGCCCATACTCTGGCGCCGAGTGCGTTTCCCATCTTAGTGGTAGCAAAACGAGCTGACGCTCAGAGGAATTCAAATCGTTCCACTCCTGAATGGTCTTGACAGCAATCTCGCGTTCTTCCTCCACGTCGGATGGGGAAGCAATCAATATTCGAAAGACTTGAGCGGGAAAAGACATATTCGCCGGGCTCCCATTGTTCAGGAAATGCTGCCACACGGGTGGCCTGCGGTAGGCCACTAGCACCTATCAGAAATCACATAATGGGTCTTATGTTGAGACCTGGAAGATTATGTCGATACCAATGCGTCTTTGACGCGCCGGACCTTAATCTTCCCAACCTGTTTCTCCACTTGCGCCAGGTCGTAAGCCGCCTGCATCCGCAACCAGGTCTCCGCGCCGCCGCCAAAGGCTTTTTCAAGACGGATCGCCATTTCTGCCGAAATCCCGGCCTTGCCGCTGACCAAGTTGTTCATGGCCTGCCGGGTGACACCCAGTACCTTGGCGCCTTCGGTCACAGAGAGGCCAAGCGGTTCGAGGCAATCATGCCGCACCGCCAAGCCTGGATGGGGAGGGTTCTTCATACGCATCGTAGGGCTCCTTAATGGTAGTCAATCAGATCTACGTCGAAGGCGCTGCCATTCTCAAATCGAAACACAATCCGCCAATTGCCGGATACAGTTACGGACCAGAAGCCTGCCAGCTCTCCCTTTAAGGGGTGGAGCCGATAGCCTGGCAGCCCCATGTCTTGCACGATCATCGCTTCATTTAGCCGCGCCAGGATGCGGGCAATCTTGTCAATCTGTGATGCCGGTAATTTTCGCCGGTCATCGTCCTCAAAGAATCTTGCAAGCCCCTTGTGCTTGAAACTCTCGATCACGCCTACCATCCTGCTCGTGTCAGGCGTAACTGTCAAGTATGCCTTTACAGTGAGAGAGGGCTCGGCTGTCTGAGTGGCCATAGGGCCTCGTGTTTCTGTTGGTGCCGCTCTTTCTCGCCTCTCCCTTTGTATTGGGGAAGGGCGGCCAGGGGCTTTCCGGTTTGCGCGTATTGACCGAGCACCGCCCCTGCATTGTCACTACAATCGGCTTTTGCGTGCGCGGGCAGCGAGCATAGGAAAGCACCTGGTTGCCCCTACGTTCCCTTCTCCTCTCCACTCCACATCTAAGGACTATCTGGCCGCTCCGTCTCACGCTCTTGCATATCAATCTTTGGCCCCCTTACAATGTCCTCTCCGACAGCCTAACCCCTTGGCATTCTGGCACTTTCAGGATGCCGGTGCGATAGACGAGGAGCCTCCTTCATGCGCATTGAGTATTCGAAGGGCGAGCGGGCTTCCAAAGAACTGATTCTCCTGAATCGTCAGAGTTTTGAAGCTAGCAGCGGCCGGAAGATGAAGGTCATGCTGATCTTCCCGCCGGACTGGTTTCCCTCCGAACCCTATCTGAGCCTTCCCTCCCTTACCGCTGTCCTCCGTCAGGCCGGTCATACCGTCATCCAAAAAGACATCAACCTCGAAATGTGGGACTGGTACTTCAGCGAGGACTTTTTGAAGAAAGTCCTGCGCCGGGTGCCGCAGCAACTTGACCGGCTCCGGAAGCTCTCCAAGAAGCGGGATCTGGACGCCAACGAGATGGATTTGCAGCTGGCGCTTTGCGATGTGACTAGGCAGCGGATCGATGAATTGATCAAGAAAGCGGAGAAGGCGAAGGCAATTATCCGCGGAGAAGTCTTCTACGAAATCGACCAGTTAGAGTGGGCCATTCAAGTGTTCCGCGAAGTGACTGCGGTCATTTCGATGGTCTATGCCCCGGCGCGGATCTGCATGCCGCCGATGGAGACGGATCTGTCCTATAAGGTCTTCGTCTCCTCCGAAGTGATGGAGGCGGTGAACGACGAACAGGTCAATATCTACCGCGATGTGTTCGAGCATCTGGTGAAGCCGGCGATTGAGCAGGCCCAGCCGGACGTGATCGGGATCTCGATCGTTCTGCAGCAGCAGATGTTCTCCACCATGACCTTCTGTGCCCTCATCAAGCAGCACTTCCCCCATATCCACATCACGATCGGCGGCAATACGGTCACGCGCCTGCGCGATGTGCTGCCGCAGTCGCCCCTGTTCCAATACTTCGACAGCGCCGTGGTCTATGAAGGGGAGACGGCCTTCGTCCAGCTGGTCTCGGCGGTGGGGGCGAAGCGGAGCCTGGCCGAGGTGCCCAACACGATCTATAAGGACGCCACCGGCGTCCATACCTCCGCGACTAGCTTTGCGGAAGACATGCATGCGCTGCCTCCGCCGGATTTTGACGGATTGCCGCTGGAGAAGTATTTCGTCCCGACGAAGATTCTGCCCTATCTGGCGACGCGCGGCTGCTACTGGGGCCGCTGCGAGTTCTGCGACCATGGCGAGGGCTATACCGCCGGCTATCGGACGAAGAAGATTCAGGACATTCTCGGCGAAATCCAGCACCTGCGCGACAAGTACGGGGCGAAGCATTTCCATTTCACCGACGAGTCCTATCCGCCGGCGCTCTTCCGCAAGCTGACGCGCGGGTTGATCGACAGCAAGATGGACATCTTCTGGACGACACACATGCGGTTCGAGAAGAGTTTGCTTGAGGATCAAGTTTGGCAGGATGCGAAGGAGTCTGGCTGCAAGTATCTCCACTTCGGCTACGAGTCGGGGAACGAGCGGGTGCTGAAGCTGATGGACAAGGCCACGACGACCGCCATCATGACCGAGCATTTGAAACGCACCGCTGAAGCGGGCATCTGGAACCACTGCATGGGCTTCTTCGGCTTTCCCGGCGAGACGAAGGAAGAGGCCTGGTCGTCGGTGGAGTTCCTAGAGCAGAACAAAGAGCATGTGCATTCGCTGGGGTTCGGCACGTTCGACCTGGGCCGGCATAACCCGGTGGCGAAGCATCCGGATAAGTGGGGCGTGACGGCCTACAAGAACCCCGAGTGGGACTTGGCGCTCGACTACTATTACACGGTGAAGAACGGGATGAGCATCGAAGAGGCCGAGCGGGTGTTCGAACAATTCGAGCGGAACCATTATTCCGGCTGGGACCTGCGGCTCTATATCCGGGAATATATCTTTCTCTATATCGCCAAGTTCGGCTTGGAGAAGTTGCGGGATCTGCAATATCAAGCCGCCAAGATTGCCGGGCATACGCCGACGCTGGCGGGGAAGATGTGATGGGTGCGTGGCTAGGGGCGAGAGGCTAGAGGAATGAAGTGGTGCGATCGTTCCTCCCCTTTGTAAGGGGAGGCGAGGTGGGGTAGAGGTCCGGGGGAAGAATGGCAGTGACGCGCGATGAGCCGCGAAATAGAAAGAGCCTATGAGTAGCTCCGGTCTCGTACAGATAGACGGTTTGTCGCCGATCAAGAAAGAGGATCGGAAGACCTCCAAGGTGATGCTGCTGTTTCCGCCCGAGTGGGTGCCGACGGCGCCCTATCTGGCGCTGCCGTCGCTGACGGCGGTGTTGCGCGAAGCCGGTCATACGGTCGTGCAGCGCGACATCAACATCGAGATGTACGACCACTTCTTCACCATGGAGTTCCTGATCTGGGTGAAGGGCCGTCTGGGCATGCAGCTCAAGCCGCTGCAAGATAAGGAAAAGGCCGGGACGCTCACGGACCGCGAGGCGGATCAGAAGGCTGTGTTGGAGCAGGCCTATGCGGTGGATGTGTTCGATCTGGCCGAGCGGGCGGAAGACGCCAAGCTGATCGTGCGCGGCGAACGGTTTTACGAAGCCGAGAAGCTGGAAGGCGCGCTGAATTGCTTCCGCGAGGCGATGCAGTATATTTCCGCCGCCTACTATCCGGCCTCCCTCGTCTTCTATCCGATGGAAAGCAACCTGGGCTACAGGCCCGGCGTCTCGAAAGAAGTCTTTGCCTGTCTCGACGACGAGCAGGTGAATGTCTACCGCGATATCTGTAATCAGCTCGTGCTGCCGTCGGTCGCCAAGGAGAAGCCGGACGTGGTTGGCGTGTCCATCGGTACGCAGATGCAGCTGCTGGCGGGCCTGACCTTCTGCAAGATGATCAAGGAGACCTTCCCGCACATCAAGGTGGTGGTCGGGGGGAACGTGATCACGCGGCTGCAGGAAGAGCTGCCGCATCACGAGCGGTTTTTTACCGAGGTGTTCGATGCGGCGATCCTCTACGAAGGCGAGCATGCGCTGCTCTGGTACATCGAGGCGCTGAACGGCCAGCGGGCGATGGAGTCGGTGCCGAACCTCATGTATCGCCATGCCGACGGGGTGAAGCAGAGCAAGGAAGTCTATACGGAGAAGACGGCGGCCCTCCCGCTGCCGGATTTCGACGGCCTGCCGCTGGACCGCTACTTCGTGCCGGAGCTGATCATTCCCTATCTCGCGACGCGCGGCTGCTACTGGGGCCGCTGCACGTTCTGCGACCACGGACAGGGCTACTTCGATCAATATCGCGGGATGACGGCGCAGCATGTGATCGAGCAGGTGACGGCGCTGCGCGACAAGTACAACTGCCGGCATTTTCTTTTCAGCGACGAGTCCTATCCGCCGGCTTTGTTCAAGAAAGTTTCGCAGCTGCTGGTGGAGCACAACGTCGGCATCAAGTGGACGACGCTGATCCGCTTTGAGGAGACGCTGCAAGATCAGGCCATCTGGGATCTCGCCGCCAAGGCCGGCTGCTGCACGCTCTATTACGGCATGGAGTCGGCGAACGAGCGTGTGCTGAATCTCATGGACAAGCACGCGAAGAAGAGCGTGATCCAGAACAACCTCCACCAGGCGGCGAAGGCGGGGATTTGGAATCATGTAATGGCCTTCTACGGCTTCCCCGGCGAGACGCGCGACGAGGCACTGGAAACGCGCCAGTTCGTCATCGACAACCAGCCGGTGATCCATTCCGTGGAACTGTTCTACTTCGTGGCCTATCGGCACACGCCGATGGTGCGCAATCCGGAGAAGTTCGGCATCACGATCCACAAGCAGGAGGAGTACGACCTGCCGCTGGACTACTACTACACGCTGAACGAGCCGAGCACCCTCTCCTGCCTCGACGCGATGCAGCTTTGCGAAGAATTCTACAAGAACGATTTTCAGCCCTGGGCGGTGCGGGTGAACTCCCGCGAGCACGTCTTTCTCTATATCTCCAAGTTCGGGACGAACAAGCTGCCGCAGATTTACGCCAAGCAGCAGGTGGCGGTCGGCGCGGCTGAAGGGGTGTCAGGTCTCGTTACCTGGCCGGTAGCGCAGCCGGAGGGAGATGAGGGGATGAGTCGGGTCACGAGCCACGATGTTTCGTGAACGGTGAAACGTAAATCTTTCACCTTTCACGTCTCACGTTTCACGCGCCAGACTCATCCGGCACCAGGACGGCGGTGAGGAGAGCATACGAGGCTTCGACCAGCTTGGTCATCTCCTCGGCCTTCTTGTAGGCCTGCATGTAGGCTTTGGGATTGTTGGTCAGGTTTGAGTAGCGGGCAGGGTTCCAGGTATAGAGCTGCACGCGCTTGGCCCGTTCCAGATCCTCGGAGGTGACGGGGAGCGTGAGGCCCAGCACCTCCAGCGCATGGGCGACTTCTTTGGGGATGATATCGTCGGTCATGGGACTACTGTAGCCGGAGTCAGACGGTCAATCAATGCCAATACCGATTCCCATGCTTCAGGCCGCTCCGATCTTCACGAAGAAAGATTATCGTGAGGTGCTGCGCCGTGAGATGGACGCGGGGAAGATCCCGCTCAGTCTCGGGCGCGATTGCCCGGTGAAGTGCGAGTTCTGCTACGAGCTGGACCACTCCTACCGCGAGACGCTCGACCCGCCCAAGACCAGCGACGACGACTGGAAGTACATCCTCGACTACATCAGCAAGAAGCCGACCGATCCGAAACAGTTCTGGTGCCTGGGCGGCAATGAGTACATGGAATGGACCGACCTCTTCCTGCATCCGAAGGCCATGGAGTGGGTTGAGGACTTTCTGAAGTACACGGACAAGAGCATTCAGTTCTTCACCGTCGGCTTTGTGCATGTGCCGAAGATCCATCAGCTGGTTGCGCAGTATCCGGGGCGGATCAACTTCGAGCTCTCGGTCATCACGCTCAGCGATTATCGCCAGCGGCTCATGCCTCACGCGCCCTCAGTGAAGCATGTGATGAAGGTGCTGGACGGGCCGGCCGTATCCTCGGCGAATTTTTATTCGTTCGATCGGCAGACGATGTCGAAGGACGCGCTGGAGATTTCTAAGATCAATCAGAAGTGCGTGCTCTGGATGGGGACGCTCACGCCGGTGCGGGGGCTCAAGGAGGAGACGGCCAGCCTCATGCGGCAGGGCCGGAAGCATCTGGCGGAAGAGGCCCTGCGGATCTACGACGCGGCCCTGCCGAATCTCCAGACCATCCATACGGAAGCCTATATTACGGCCTTTTTGAGCCGCAAACGGATCGTGAGCCTCTTTGACTCGCTTGAATTGGAGAAAAAGGATACCCTGGTAACAGGCGGGAGTGTGTCGAAGATCCTGTCGATGTACCGGAAGAACAAGGCGAAGGTGCTCTACGTGCCCAATGCGATGCTGAGCGGGGACTCGGATTGCACGGTGCTGCTGACGTTCGACGACATCATGCGGCGGCTGACCACCGAGAAGATCATCCATGTGCCGAAGTGCATCATGCAATCGGGGCGCGGGCCGTACACCGATATTACCGGCGTCACGCTCGACCAGTTCACGCAGAAGACCGGCGTGAAGGTGAAGGTGCTGCACAAGGTCGATACGCGCTTTGCCAACGAGCAGCTTTATCGCAACGGCTCGCTGCAAAACTATATTGAGAACTATGTGCGCAATCCGATGGTGCAGGAGTATGAGGCGCTTCCGCGCCCTGCGTAGTAGCCTGTTGAAAAAGGCTTCTGGCGGCGTTCTCGGTCGTATGTCTCCTTGCGACGTGCCCCAAAGGGTACGCCTCAGTTGCCAGACTCCCTGCGGCCTTGCCACAAGACCTTTTTGAACAGGCTGGAGGTAGGTTGTAATCAGGATTTATAGAGGAGTCACTACAAATGCCTGATCGCCGCTCGCTCAAGTTCTACCAAGCCGACGTCTTTACCTCCCAGCCGTTCGGTGGCAATCCGGTGGCCGTCTTTCCCGAGGCCGACGGGCTGTCCGACGATCAGCTGCAACAAATCGCCCGGGAGATGAATCTCTCCGAGACCGTCTTCGTCTTTCCCCCGACGGACAAGGCCGCGGTGGCGCGGCTGCGCATCTTTACCCCCACGCAGGAGATTCCCTTTGCCGGCCATCCGGTGCTGGGCACGTTCTTCGTGCTGGCCGAGTTGGGGATCATTCCCGTGAAAGATTCGGTGATCCGCGTCATGCAGGAGTGCAACATCGGGCTGTTCCCGGTTGAGCTCCAAGCGGAGGATGGTCTGGTGGAGCGGGTCGTGATGACGCAGCCCAAGCCGGAGTTCCTGGGCCCGGTGGAGGAGACGGAAGATCTCTACAAGGTCGCCAGCGCGCTGGGGCTGGCCAAGCATGTGATCGCCGATACGAAGTGGCCGATCGAAGTGGTCTCCACCGGGCTGCCGGTGATGATCGTGCCGGTGCGGACGCTCACGGCGGTGCGGTCGATCCGTCCCGATGCCTCGGCCATTACGGATGTGTGCCGGCGATTCGGCGCGAACGGCATCATGGTGTACACGACCGTGACGGTGGAGCCCTCCTCCACGGTGCACGCGCGCATGTTTGCTCCGGCCATCGGGATTCTCGAAGATCCTGCGACGGGCAGCGCGAGCGGTGCGCTGGGGGCCTATCTGGTGCAGAACGGTGTGGTGGACGTGGCGCCGACGACGGAGATCATTGTCGAGCAGGGCTACGCCATCGACCGGCCCTCGCGTATTTTCGTGCAGGTGGATTCGGACGACGACATTATTCAGACGGTCAAGGTGGGCGGGCAGTGTGTGATGGTGGTGGAAGGAACTTTGAAATTCTAGCAGGATGATGAAAACGCCATCTCACTGCGTTCTCAGTCGCACGTCTCCTTGCGACGTACCTCGCAGGGAACAAGCTGCACCGGCAGCTTGAGGTGGGTGGGTGAGAAAGCCACGCCTCAGTCGCCATGCTCCTTGCGGCCTTGTTATATGGCGTTTTGATCATCCTGGGGATTGTGCCCTGCTAGTGCCCGAAGGCGAGGCGGTCTGTTAGTCTCCTGTGCTCGCGCAACGCGCGGCCTCGGAAGGCCCTCGTTGCATGCGCGCAGTAGGAGACCAATCGGCCCACCAGTGAGGGGAGAGAGGGCGCACGATCCGTGCATTCAAAGTTTCAGTTGGAGGGGGAGAGGTGAAAAGATGAAAGCGGTACTCTTTCGCGCGCATGGTGGGCCGGATAAGTTGTCGTATGAAGACGTGCCGCTGCCGTCGTTCGGGATGGAGGATGTGCTGGTGCGCGTTAAGGCCTGCGCGCTGAATCACCTCGATATCTGGATTCGCCAGGGGAATCCGGCCTATCCGATGCCGATGCCCCATGTGTCGGGGTCAGACATCGCCGGGATCGTGGAGCAGGTGGGGGCGCAGGTCGAGGGGGTGACGGTCGGGCAGAAAGTCTTTGTCTCGCCGGGGATCAGCTGTTGGAAGTGCGAGTTTTGCTTGTCCGGCCGGGATAACTTCTGCCGCACCTACAGCCTGATCGGCGCCATGATGCATGGCGGCTATGCGGAGTATGTGAAGGTGCCTTTCCGCAATGTGCTGCCGATGCCGGAGAATCTCTCGTTCGAGCAGGCGGCGGCCTTTCCACTCGTGTCCGTGACTGCGTCGCATATGTTGTTCGCGCTCGCGGGATTGCAGCATGGCGAGACGGTGCTGATCATGGGCGGCGGGAGCGGGGTGGGGACGATGGCCATTCAGATGGCCAAGCTGGCCGGAGCGCGGGTGATCACGACCGTCGGGTCGGACGACAAGATTCCCAAGGCGGTGGTGCTTGGCGCTGATGCTGTCATCAACCACTCCAAGGAAAAGGTGGCGGAGCGAGTGAAGCTGCTGACCGAAGGGCATGGGGTCGATGTGGTGATCGAACATATCGGACCCGAGGTCTGGGAGAGCTGTCTGCAGTCCCTCGCGAAGGGAGGGCGGTTGATTACCTGCGGCGCGACGACCGGCGCTGAGGTGAAGCTGGATCTCCGGTATATCTACTCCCGCCAGTATACGATCAGAGGATCCTACATGGGCACGCGGGCGGAACTCGTAAAGGCGGCGGAGCTGATGGGGCAGAAGCGTCTGATGTCGGTGATCGATCGCACCTATCCGCTGAAAGAGGCGAGAGCGGCGCAAGAGCAGATGTTGTCTCGCAAGTTCTTCGGGAAGATTGTACTGACAGTGTGAGGATGCTGGAAACGGGGAGGTGAGTGCCCTGGTCATCCTCCTGCTCGCGGAACGCGCGCCCTCAGAAGGGCCTCGTTCGACGCGCGCATTTGAGGATTAACCAGGCCGCCTGGTAGAGCAGGAGGAAGGCAAGCTTGGAAGGTAGGGAGAGTCTGGACGCGGCCGGCGTTCTTCTCATCGATCACGTTCGCGACGAAAGGAGTGTCTGATGTCCACTGTTGCGCAGATCATGACGAAACGTCCGAAGTCTATCGGGCCCAAGACGTCGATTGTCAGCGCCGCCAAGACGATGCGCAGTGCGCGCGTCGGGTCGCTGCTGGTGAAGAAGGGGAAGCAGTTGGTCGGGATCGTGACGGATACCGACATCGTTCGCCGGGCTGTCGCTACCAGCAAGCCGCTGGGCAAGTTGACGGTCGATAAAGTGATGACGACGCCCCTCTGCACGATCGAGGGAAATCAGCCGGTGGATGATGCCCAGGAGATGATGGGCGATCTCGGTGTGCGCCATCTCGCGGTCACGAAGGGCGGAGCGATTGTCGGCGTGGTCTCGGTGCGGGATGTGATGTTGTCCTACCGGAAGTATGCCCAGTCGAAGATTTCAACCGAGGTGACGTACTCGGAACCGAAGATCGGGCAGGATTGACGGATGCTGAAAACGGCCTCTAGTGGCGTTCTCGCCTCGACAGCATCCTCAACGTAGCCCTGAGGCTACGCCTCCGGTGCTGTCATCGTCTGTGGCCTTGCTAGAAGACCGTTTTGAGCATCCTAAAGAAGGGAGTGTCCGCTTACTTCGTGAGTTCTTTGACCAGATGCCCGAGTTCGGGGAGGATCAACTTTTCCATCGCCAGGCGGACGGCGTTTTCTGATCCGGGGGTGGAGAAGAGGATGCGGCCCTTGATGATGCCGGCGGTGGCGCGGCTCATGATGGCCGGTGAGCCGATCTCCTGATAGGTCAGATAGCGAAAGACTTCGCCGAATCCATCCAGCCGTTTCTCCAGCATCGCATCGACCGCCTCGAACGTGGAGTCCCGCCGCGAGATGCCGGTGCCGCCGTTGATGATGATGGCTTGCACCGCGTCATTCGCAATCCCTTCGGCGATCCGTCCCTTGATCTGCGCCGGCTCGTCTTTCACGAGATGGTAGGCGGCGACGCTGTGGCCGTTTTCCTTGAGCAGTTTCTGGATGAGCTGGCCGCTCGTATCCGTTTCGGGCGTGCGGGTGTCGCTGCAGGTAATGACCATGCACCCGATGGACCGGGGTGCATGGTGCTTGTGTTCATGATGGGTTGCGCTGGCCATGATGCAATCGCGTGCGTTACTTCCACACCGCGTCGGGGTTCAGCTTGGCCGCGGGCTTGCCGCCCTTGATATGTTCGTCGAGGATCGTGGCGACGTCGGCTTCGGTCACCTTGGAGTACCAGGTGGCATCCGGATAGACGACGACGGTCGGTCCCTGCTCGCAGGGGCCCAGGCAGCCGGTCGCGCTGACGAGCACTTGGCCCGGCATAACGCCGCGCTGCATCAGGCCCATGTTGAAGGCCATGAGCAGCTGGGCGGCCCCGGAACTGCCGCAGGACGGCTTCGGGTGGCCCGGCGGACGGGAGTTGGTGCAGACGAGAATATGGTGCGTGGGTTTTGGCATGATGCTCCTTGGGTTTAAGGCGAGGGGCGAGTGGCTCGGGGCGAGGGGCGATGCCCCTTGCCTCTGGCCTCGTGCCCCGGGCCAGCTAATGCGGCCGGTAGGCTTGCCATTGTTCGATGGCTTCCTCTGGCAGTTTCCACTGTTTGAGCCCTTTGAGGACCCAGTCGAGGTAGTGGTCTTTGGGTTTGAATTTGCCGATCGGGTTGGCGGCATAGGTCGTGACGAGCTCTTTGTCTCCGGCCTCGTTCACGACGGTGATCTGGAGGTGCCGATACGCGCCTTGCGGCACGTCGTCCTCGAACTGATCCATGATCTTCAGGTCTTCGTCGGTCAACTCGAACACGCCGCCCCAGACTTTCTCGCCCGGTGAGGGGGCGATGCTGGCCAGGCCGCAGCGCCATTGCGAGGACCAGCGGCAGAACTTGATGGTGTGGTCCGCCAACGTCGCCAGGTAGAGGAACTTATGTTCCGGGGCTCGCCGCTTGAGCTGGGTGAGATTCAGGTTATCGCCGTACAGGAAGAATTTCATGCCATATGCTCAGGGTGTATCGATCGTGTTGCTTCAATGTGTGCGGTACTTGTAGCACACCCGCTTTTGGTCAGACAAGGTGGGGCGCGCCGCCATTGACAACCTCCCGAAGGGGTTCCTAAGATGCCGTGGGATTTCGATATGGCTCTTCACCTGATCTGGAACGTGTGTGGGGGTTCATGAGTACCGATTCGTCTCGCACTGTCTCTGGCCAATCGCGGTCATCGTCTCTCGTCAAAACGCTCCACTATGCCGTCGTGGCCGTGCTGGTCTTTGGAGGAGTGGCCTACGTCTGGATGAAGCCGCCCGCGCTCAATCCCATGGCCGACAAGCGGGCCGCCGAGGCGCTGGCGCTCGTGCAGACCCATCAGGCACTGGGATTTCCGACGATTCTTCAAGCGATGAATGAACATGTGCGCGCTAAAAAAGAGCGGGGCGAAGGCGTCCGGCTTGGGGAATGGCGGGTTAAGCAGGTTGAAGGGGATCTCTACGAGATCCGGGTGCAGCTTCGGGATCAAAGTGTGAGCGGGCAATGGTTTGAGCGGGAGTTTATCTGGCACGCGCACCTGGGCGTGAAGAAAGTGAACGCGGCTTCGTTGCCAGCAGATGGGGTCACTCCCAAGCCGCCGGACTCCGAGCGCCCGCAGACGCCTGCGCCTCCGTTGCCAGGAGCCCCGCCGATGCCGCCTATGCCAGGTCTGCCGGGAGTTTGATCTGGATCTGGCCGTCGACGACGCGCACGTCGCAGCAGGCCACGGTGAAGTTGGGATTGTTGACACGGGCGAGCTGGGGTCATTGCTTGACTTTGCACTCCGTCATCACCTGGAGTTGTTGGGGCGTGAGGGGCGTTGATTCGACAGCATCTTGAATCTTTGAAATCCTGGAAGCTGAGACCCCAAAACGGATGGCGACCGTATTCAGCGGCTCGTTGGCGGCGCGTCTCAATAGCCATACTGCCGTGTGGTAGGCCTCGCGATGTGTTCTGGCTATGATTGCTGGCGGTGAAATCCCAAATACGGTTGCCACGCGAATAAGAATCTCATCCGGCACCAGCCTGGTAGGATCAGTTTGGGCGCGCGGCACATTAGCCGGTCGCTGCTTGGGCAGTCGTTCTGCCATTCGTTCCCGAAAAGACGGACTTCCCAGGAAAATCTGGCCCGTAATCTCCGACCAGGGTGAGGGGCGCCCGATCCCGTCCGCCACGAACTGCCGATAAGCCTGCCGCGCTCGCGCCTGATCCGCCTCGAACAGCTCGAGCACACTCGCCACATTGAGCCATGGCGGGGCTGTACTGACTCCGGCCGTCGCTCCATAGCTACTCCATGCCCACTCCTCTGGAGTCGACACCATGCCTGCCCGCACCGGATTCAGCACCACATACCGGCAGAGCTCCAAGAGATAACTCTCGCGCTCGACCACGATACTCTTGAACCGCCCCTGCAAGAGATGGCCGACGCGCTGATGACGCCAATTGAAGCGCTGGGTATAGCTGCCATTCAGCCGCCGCATACCGCGGCTCAGATTTGGTTCGGGTGTGTCGAGGAGCAGATGATAATGATTCCCCATCAGGCAATAAGCATAACACCGCCAGCGCTGCTGGAGGATTTCGCGCCCGAGCAAGGTGAGGAAATGCTGCCGGTCGGTGTCATCGTGAAAGATGGACTGCTGCTCGTTGCCGCGGGCGGTCAGGTGGTAGAGGGCGCCGGGATATTCCAATCGCAGTTGGCGGGCCATGAGGCGGGAGGGTAAGAGGGTGGTAGTGCAAAGTCAAGCAATGACCCCATCTCTTTCCCCTAGTTTAGTAAACGTGCCAAATGGGACCGTTGGGGGCGAGTCGAGGCAGATCGGAATTGCGGCAACCGGCTCGGAAATGCAGCAGGTATTCCCCATTCATATAGATGGCGCGGAAGCTCAAGGGAATGCAGGATTCGGTGAGAGCGGCCTCCGCAATCAATTTATCTTTTCGGACTTTGATTCGCTCAATCAGGCCACAAGTAGCGTTGGGACCGGCATCCATCTTGATATTCAAACAGACCAAACTCCTGTCGACAGTGAATCGGCGTTGACCACCAACGGCCATGCCGTTCAGCGCCAACTGAATGCCTCCGTTGATTCCCGTGAGAAATGGACCGCTTCGGATATCATTTTCGATGCCGGTAATGTCGACGAATCCAACGTAAGTGTAGATCGGGCCTTGATAGATCAGAGTGCCGTCGGTGTACCGAACAGTCAAATCGGCGGAGAGACGTCGTCCCCAAGCGGCGACGGGACCAGTTCCAACCTTGATGTCCTCAATCTGAAGCAGTTCCCGCTTCTGCCGCTCGAGGTCGAGTTGTCCCTGAGCGTCCAGCTTACCTCGGACAAAAGGGGACAGATCCTCCCCATATTTGGCATCACACCCGGTCTGAGTCAGAACGAGGACCAGGATAATCAGAACACGCTTCAGCATAGTCTCTCATTCGGTAACCAAACTGTACCGCCTGATCGGAATGTGGTCAATCCTTCTGTGGGAAATGGTCTGTCTGGTCTGTTCGGTCTGTCTAGTCTATCTAGTCCTGAGGCATCGAACCCATCACTGTTCACGCGTCACTCGTCACTTTCTTTTGATCAACTCACGCTGCTCAACCAGGCCACCATTACTATTGCCGATCTGGCTGATGGGTATCTGGCGCTCACGTCCGGCACAACGATCACGCTGGATACCGATGCCGCCGGGTATGGGTGGTTCGTGGATCCGACGCCATTCACGAGTGAAGAATTCTTGCTATCAGCCATCAGCTATCAGCCGACCCAAATGGTGCCGCTGCAGGCAAGATCGACCTCATGACCGTGCTCATGCATGAACTCGGGCACGTGATGGGCTTGGGCCATGTGAGTTCCGCGGTGGATGGCACGCGTCTCATGGCTGGCTCCATTGACCCCGGTATTCGCCGGCTCCCATCATCACTCGATGTAGGTCTATTTGGTCTGTCTGGTCTATCTGGTTCGGGGACGTCAATCGACTCCGACCATTCACCATTAGAGGTCTGGATCACACCGACTCGTTGCTCAACATCCAAGCCGACGGCACTATGTTCTTGGCTCCGGGTGTGACTGTGACGCTGCTCACCTCTAGCCCCTCGTCTCGTGCCTGGGTCGTTAATATCGATCTGACCGGCATCATGGCAGGGGCGGGGGCACGGCTCTCGTTCGACCTGCTCGGCTTCGGCGACCGGACCTCCACGGTGACCATCGACAACGTGCTACTCACGGATGGCACACCGACCGTCGCACCGGTTGCCGTCAACGACTCCTATTCTGTCGCCGAAGGTTCCACTCGCCTCGTGTCTCTCGCCTCTGGCCTTCTGCAGAACGATTCTGACCCCGATACGGCCCCAACAGGCTTGTCAGCCGCTCTTGTCAGCAGTCCTTTATATGGCACGCTGAGACTCAACGCCGACGGTAGCTTTACCTACGTCCACAACGGCAGCGAGACGCTGAGCGACTCCTTCACCTATCGCGTGAGCGACGGGATCACTTTCTCGAATCTCGCCACGGTCTCCTTCACGATCACCCCGACGAATGATGCCCCGGTGATTGCAGGGATTCCCGCCCAGTCGGTCGAGCAGGGGAGAACGCTGACCCTCACGGTTCCGGCCACCGATCCGGACGACTCCAACATTGGGCCGGAGTCCAACGTGCTCAGCTTTAGCCTCGGGTCAAACGCCCCGGTTGGAGCCTCGATTGATCCAAGCACCGGCCTTGATATGGCGGTGAGCTTTTGGGGCGAGAGATGCGGTTATTCTAAATGTTCCGGGAGTTTGATCTGAATCTGGCCCTCGACGACGCGTGCCTCGTAGCAGGTCACGGTGAAGTTGGGATTGTTGACGCGCTGCCCGGTTCGCACATCGAATTTCCAGCCGTGCCAAGCCCCCCCCCTGATACGTATTTAGGACCTCAAATAAATCTCACCCTCGAAGTCAATGCGAGGGTGGCGAGTCAGCGGTGAGGCTGCTCCATCCAAGGCCGAAACAAGTCAACACTCATGCCTGGTCCCATTATTCCGTTGGCGTGGCTGTTGACCAGTATCAGACTGGTCTATATACTGGTCTGTAGAAAATGGGGGCGAGAGGAGGAGCGCATGAGGACAGAAATTGGTTCGTATGAAGCGAAGACGAAGCTTCCTGAATTGCTCCGGCAGGTCAAGGCGGGTAAGAGTTTTACGATTACCAATCGAGGAGAAGCTATTGCGGACCTCGTGCCGAGTGCGGGCGCAAGAGCCAAGGATAAAGTTTCAGCAGCCGCAAAACTGAAGGCTTTCATGCTGGCTGATCCGGTGCGTGGGGTCGATATCAAGGCCCTTCTTGAGGAGGGGCGCGCGTGAGGTTTGTGCTTGATAATTCGGTGACCATGCGGTGGTTTTTCGGCGATGGCAAGCCACAAGACCTCGCGTACGCCGGCAAAGTGTTGGATATGATGCAAGAGGCCCAAGCACTTGTCCCTGCGACCTGGGGCTTGGAGGTGGCGAATGTCATTGCCAAGGCGGAAGAGAAGGCCTTGGTGACGGAAGCCCGGAGTGGGGCATTCCTTGAGATGTTGGAAGATGTGGATATCGAGGCGGACTCAGCCACGTTTGTCCATGCGTTGTCTCATACGCTTCAGCTGGCGCGCCGGTACAAGCTGTCCTCATATGATGCGTCATACCTCGAACTTGCCTTGCGATTGGGCCTTCCACTGGCCACACTCGATGAAGATTTGCAGAAAGCTGCAAGGAAGGCGGGTGTGAAAAGATTTGCGTGACGAAAGAAAAATGGCGTTGCGGGAGAGGGTTCGATACTTACGGAGGATTAGAGCGGTGCCAGCTATCAAGTGACCTTCTCGGTCACTGATGGCGGGCGTGTGGAGTGGCGTGCGAGCTATGCCAGGTCTGCCGGGAGCTTGATCTGGATCTGGCCCTCGACGACGCGCACGTCGCAGCAGGCCACGGTGAAGTTGGGATTGTTGACGCGCTGTCCGGTCCGCACATCGAATTTCCAGCCGTGCCAGGGGCATTCCACGATGCCCTCTTTCATCTTTCCTTCGCCGAGCGGCCCGCCTGCATGCGGGCAGGTGTTATCGACGGCGTAGAGGGTTCCGTCCACGTTATAGAGGGCGATCCAAATGCCCTTCACGTCCACGGTGCGTCCGGTTCCTGGCGGGAGGTCGGCCAATGGGGCGACTGTCACGAATTCACTCATGCGGCGCAGTGTCTCAAAAAAATGGCCCTCGCGTCCAGATGGCGCGGGATACGGGGTTGCTTGATTTCACCCAGTGCTTATGGCATAGAAGGAAGAAATATGCCCCTGACCCTCTCGATGCCTGTTCGGCTGAGGAGTCCAGTTAGGAATGAGGTTGTTGCATGGAAATGACGCTCCTGCTCAACTCGACGTACGAACCCCTGCGGGTTGTGCATTGGCAAAAAGCGATTGCTCTGCTCTGGCAGGGTAAAGTCGAAGTCCTTGAAGTCTACGACCGTGAAATCCACGGTATTTCCCTCTCGATCAAACTGCCCGCGGTCATGCGCCTGCTCAAGCTGGTGCGGATAAAAGACAGCCACCGGGCGGTGAAGTTTTCCCGCATCAACATTTTCACGCGCGACGGCTATACCTGCCAGTATTGCAACCGGAAGTTCAGGACGGAAGAACTCACCTTCGATCACGTGGTGCCGATTGCCAAAGGCGGGAAGAAGACCTGGGAGAATATCACCACGGCTTGCTGGCGCTGCAACAACCGCAAGAGCGGGCGCACGCCTGAAGAGGCCGGGATGCGGTTGAAGAAGAGGCCGATGAAGCCGCGCTGGAGTCCGGTCATCACGATCACGATCGGTATCCGCAACACGCCGGAAAGCTGGCGCGACTATCTGTATTGGAATATGGAGTTGGACGCCGATCCCGCCGAACCCTAATCAGGCTGTTGAAACACGTCTTCAGCTGCGTTCTCGTCTCGTCAAAATCCTCAACGTAGCCGAGAGGCTACGCCTCCGGTTTTGCCTCGCCTGCGGCCTTGCTGAAAACGCGTTTGAACAGACTGTAAGCTTATTTTCTGCTATCTCAGTGGACGGAGTCTAAGACGATTTCCAGATCGCGCCCGCCTGAGAGGGTGGGGTTCTTGGCGTAGCGTCCTTCGATGTCGCCGGGTTGAGCTGGGCCGGCTTGTCCGTCCCGATCGAGTCTGGCGATCACGTCCACCATGCCCCGCAGTTCCGAGCCCTCCACCATGACATCGGCGTTGGTAATTTCGAATGAGACGGGAAAGGTCGGATGCTCGATGCGTTTGGCGGCGATGGGCCTTGGCGGGCCTTGGGGCCGTTTCACGATGACGAAGAGGACATCGGTCGGTTTCACTTGATCGGCGAGATTCGAGGCGATGGTGACGCGTCCGGCGATGACGCCTTCTCCCGCCGGCGGATCGCAACTGTGCGCCAAGCCCAGCCACGCGGCCATGGCCGCCAAGCCGATGATGCCCCCCGCCATTCCTACTGCTTTGCCCGACATGCCGGCCATTGTTCCTCCATGCCATAAGAAAGACGTCATTATAGAGAGATCAAAAAGAAAAAGGGAAGGCACGGTTTACGGGTCTGAAAGCCCTATTGTATGATACGGCGTTTGCGGCAAGTGAGTTGAGAACGGACGATTGACGCGCGATGTGCGGGATGGAGGAATAGGATATGGCCCCGAATCCTGGTTTTCCCTTGGTGCTTGATGTGAAAGGCTGGTCGGTCGTCGTTATTGGCGGCGATGAAGAGGCGGCTGAGAAATCGCAGCGGCTGCTGGAGTCCGGTGCGAAGGTGACGGTGATCAGCCCAACGTTGCATGAATCCCTGAAACAATTGGCGGCCTCGGCGAAGGTCATCCATCGCGGGCGGCATTTCCGTGAAACCGATTTGGAGCAGACGATTCTGGTCCTCAATATGATTCGAGGGGATCGGGAGTTTGCCAAGATGTTGCTGGCGAAGGCCCGCGAGAAAGGGTTTCTTCTCTGGTCGGTGGACTTGCCTGAGGCGTCGAGTGTCACGATGCCCGCTGTGGTGGCCTCCGGGCATGCCCGGGTGGCGATCAGTACGAGCGGCATGGCGCCGGCCTTGTCGGGATTTATGAAAGAAGATTTGGAGCGGATTCTCGATAGTGAGTTTGCCGCTTTTGTCGAATGGCTGGGGCAGCTCCGGGAGCAGGCCAAGGCGAACGAACCGGATGCGGAGAAGCGCCGGACGCTGCTTCGTGAGGCGCTCGATGGGTTCCGGCTGTTGGGCAAAGTGCAATATCCGAAGGTCTGGCAGGAAGAGCGAGCTCGTCAGGGAGCGGCTGCTTCCGCGGCGAAAACGACATAGAGGAGAGCGCGACGATGGTCTTATTGGAATTCAGCATGTCTCCGTTGGGGAAAGGTGAGAGCGTAGGGAAGTATGTGTCCCGGTCGCTCGACATCATCGATAAGAGTGGCGTGGAGTATCGGCTCAACCCGATGGGGACGGTGCTGGAAGGCGAATGGGACGAGGTGTTCGGCGTCGTCAAGAAGTGCTACGACCGGATGCGGAAAGACTGTGGCCGCATTTCCTGCACGATCAAAGTCGATTATCGCAAGGGCCACTCCGGACGGCTGGTGAGCAAGGTGGCTTCCGTCGAAAAGCAATTGAAGCGGCGCGTGAAACAGTAGCACGCGCAGGGCCTTTGGAGGCCGGTCAGTGTATCAGTCTTTATACGTGTGCGTATCTGAATTAATACTGAAAACTATGGTTTGATTGTATTTTTCGGCTGGTTTATGAGGCTTTATTTAGGAACTGATCGTGGGGACTTTGACGAGGTGAGGGCGCGTATCTTGCTAGCACTCCCGTAATTTCTGATCCGTGTGCGGCCGCTTTGAGGCTGCGCGGAAGATTGAGCGGAGTTGACGTGCAGACGGAACGGTATGTGACCGAATATTCATTCTTCCGTGGTTCATGAACAGGCTTGCCGAATCGATGATTTGGCAGGCCTGTCGTGTTTGAGGACCTAGGCACTAGGCCGGATAAAGGTAGGCGCACAATGACACGCTCGCAGCGGCTGATGGATGGACTGGCCTGGCTCTTTCGCCTGATCAATCGGATCTTGCCCTGGTACAAACTCCCGTTCATCAATAGCCGGATTCATCTGCTGGCGGCCCTGAGCCCTCAGGTGGTCAATCTGCCGATGCTGCGCCACGATCTGCGCCGCTGGAATCTGCATGATACGAGAACGCTGCCGGCGGTGTCTGAACCGCCGGTCTGTCCGTTCCACGAGAGCGATTTGGCGGCTCGCCGGGAAGACGGCACGCACAATGACCTGGCGGATCCGGCGATGGGGAGCGCGGGCACGCGCTTCGGACGGAATCTTCCGCTCGATAAAGGCTGGCCCGACCAGCTTCATCTGATGACGCCGAATCCTCGCGAGGTGAGCCTGCGCCTGATGACGCGCCGGCAGTTTACTCCGGCGGCGAGCCTGAATCTTCTGGCGGCGGCGTGGATTCAATTTCAGGTGCATGACTGGGTCCGGCACGAATTGAGCGAGGAGGAGTTTCACGAGGTGCCTCTCCGGCCGGACGATGTGTGGCCCAACGACGCAGACCGGCGCAATCCGATGAAGATTCGAAAGACGCTTCCGGACCGCACCAGACCCAGGCACTGCATGGCCGGACCGCCGACGTTCTTGAATGTCGAAACCCACTGGTGGGATGCGTCGCAAATTTATGGGAGTTCGAAGGAGCGGTGCGACGCGCTCCGCCTGCACCGGGACGGGCTGATGCGGATCGAGGCGGTGGGCGGGAATCAGGTCCTGCCCCAGGAAACCGACCCTCTGTTGCCGGGTGTGGATTTGACGGGCATGAATGACAATTACTGGGTGGGGTTGAGCCTGCTCCACACCCTGTTTGCGCGGGAGCACAATGCGATCGCGGCCCGCTTGAAGCGGGACTATCCGGAGTGGAGCGATGAGCAGCTGTTTCAAAAGGCCCGGCTCATCAATGCGGTGCTGATCGCCAAGATCCACACCGTGGAATGGACGCCGGGGATTCTGGCGCGGCCCTCGCTGCAAATCGGCATGAACGGCAATTGGTGGGGCGGGATTGGCGAACGGCTGCACAACTTGTTGGAACCGGTCGGGGAGAGCGAAGAGGTGTGGGGCATCCCCGGCACGCCGACGGATCACCATGGCGCGTCCTACTGTCTGACGGAGGAGTTTACCGCGGTGTACCGGTTGCATCCGTTGATTCCTGATGAGTACCGCTTCTCGTCGCTGACGGATCCGGGGCTGGCGGTCTACAAGGATTTTGCCGAGGTGCAGGGCAACGGGACGCGCGCGGTGCTGCTGGATCCCGCGATCGGGATGGACAATGCGCTCTATTCGTTCGGCCTGATGCACCCCGGCGCCATCACGCTGGGCAACTTTCCACGTGGCTTGCAGCACTTCAAACGGATCAAGCCGTTGCAGGGACAGGCGGAGTTTCTGGATTTGGCCGCGCTGGATATCTTGCGCGACCGCGAGCGGGGCGTGCCGCGGTATAACGACTTCCGCCGCATGCTGCGGTTGAAGCCCGTGACGTCTTTCAAGGCGTTGAATCCGGAGTGGGCCGATGAGATGGCGGTGCTCTATGGGGGCGATATCGAGCTGGTGGATACCCAGGTGGGATTGTTTGCGGAGAAGCCGCCGGCGGGGTTCGGGTTCAGCGATACGGCGTTTCGCATTTTTATTTTGATGGCGTCGCGGCGTTTGAAGAGCGACCGGTTTTTCACGAAGGATTACCGGCCCGAGGTCTATACGCCGGCGGGCATGGAGTGGATTCGCGCGAATACGATGACGTCGGTCTTGTTGCGGCACCATCCGCGCCTGGCTCCTGCGCTGGCCGGGGTGGCCAATCCGTTTGCGCCCTGGCGCAATGTGCATGTGCCCGTGCGGCCCATGCCGTAAACCCTCCCGGACTGGAACGGTCCGGCGGATGCTGACGCGGGCGGCGGGATTGCGGGTTGTGTGAAAGGATCTGTGGGGATGGGGATCTGGGGACGGCTGTGCTGGAGGATTCGCCGGGGGATCTGGAACTGGATCGCGCGGACGAAATTCACAAAAAATCAGCCGCTCGCGATTCTGCCGGTCCCACGGGCGTTTGAACCGCTGGTGCCGGTGCCCTTTTGCCGGGTGTTTCCCGGCGTGGTGATTCCCTCGTTGTGTGTAGCGAGTGCCATTCCCGCCGATGAAAAGCGCCCGTACGGGCAGTATCTCAAAAAACGGCTGATGTTCGGCGCGCAGCGGGTGCTGTACCGGATCTTCCCGCCCATGCAGCGCGGCCTCCCCATGATCGCCTCCGACATGCATGCGGCGCTGGCTCAGGGCTATCGCTCACGCCATGACCGCGCGGCCAAGGCGGCGGCGAAAAACGCGCGTGTGTCACGGGAGCTGGTGCTGCACCCTCCGGTGCTCCCGTCGGAGCTCTGCGGCAAGCCGGATCTCGGTTTGCTCGCGGTGCGCGGCCCCTATGCCGCCTATCTCCAGCGCGTGACCGACGATGTGTATGAATGGAACCTGCAGCAATTGAAGGCCCGCGCCGTGGTCTGCCATGAAGGGCTCTATCAGCCCTGGGCGCAGGTACGGTTCCGGCGCGATCCTGGCGCCAGGACGATTCGGGCAGTCGAGATTCATACGGAGTTGGGGGTGGCGCGGCCTGGCGATGCGGCCTGGCCGCTGGCGGAGCGGATCGCGCTGTGCGCGGCGACGACGCATACCGGCTTGGTGCGCCATTGGAACTGGCTGCACTTGATGGCCGGCGAATCGCTGGCGCTGGCGACGCGGAATGCCTTTCGTCCGCATCACCCCATCTGCCGCCTGCTCTGGCCGCATCTCTACGGAACGCAGCAGAGCAACCGGTTTGGGAACGCGGCCCAACTGGTCCCGCGCGGAGATTTCGAGCAGACCTACAGTGTCACCCACGAAGGGCTGTGCGCGCTGCTGGAGTCGTCCGCCAGGGAGTTTCTCCTGGAGATGGGCAATCCGCGGCTGGATGCCATGCGGCGCGGGCTGGCCGATTGCGGCATTGAGTTGCCGACGCAGGCCAATCTCGAAACGCTCTTTCGCGTCATGCATCGTCATGCGCAGCGGTATGTCGGGCTGTATTACAGCCAGGATGCCGAGGTGCAGGCGGATGAGGCCTTGCGCGCCTGGGTGGAGGGGCTGCACCGGTTGCTGCCGCATGCGGGTATCGGCGGGTTGTGGCCGCTGTCGGCGGCCGGGCTGGCGGATATGCTGGCCCGGATGATCTTTCTGGTTACGGCCTATCACGAGTCGGTCGGCGCGCAGCTCTGGAACTACCAGATGTGGACGGCGCCGCATCCGATCCGCGTCTATCGGGATTCCCGCCGGGAGCCGCTGGATGTCTATCAAAGGATGGTCAATACGAACTATCTGTTGCAAGTGGTGCGGGCTCCCTTGATGGCCGACTATTCGGGCGTGGCGTTGGAGGAGCCCACGAATCCCCAGCGGACAGCACTGGCGAAGGGGGCCTTTCGAACCTTTCGCGCAGAATTGGAGGCGCTCCAGCAGACGATGGATATGGAGCCGCCCGGCCTCTGGAAGCTGCACCCCAGGATGCTTGAAGTGAATATCAATGCGTGATCACGGCGGGCGGATTCGCATCAGCGCGCGCGGCGCGGCTTGGGTGATGTGTGCGATATCCCGTCCGGGATCCGGGCGACGGTGACGATGGACGTGTTGCCTCCCGACCATACCATCCTTGAACGGCCTTTCATGGCCTATCGCCCGTTCGGCGTCGATGAACGGGGCGAGCGGATTCAAGACTTCGGCGGCATGATCATTCGCGACAATGTCGAATATCTCGAAGAGTGCGTGCGCAAGAGCCGCGGCGCGGCGGCGGCGGAGACGGTCGCCGACGAGCTGTGCGGACTGTTGAACGGGCGCATCCGCGATTCCGCCTACCATGTGACGCCCGCATTCTTGAAGACGGTCTGGAATAGCTATTCGTATGAGTTCAGTTCCTATCTGCGGGAGTTCTGCCGCCAGCTCTCGGGCTGTCCGACGTTTCATTATGATGTGGGAAAAGAGAAACATATCTCGCCCTTGATTCAGACGCTGGGCCGTCCGTTTCGCCTTTCGCAGATCCACCGCATGTATCCCTATTTTGCGCAGAAGTTTGCGCGGGGGCTCGAATGCACGGTGGTCGAGGTGACGGACCGGTCGGCCGTGTTGCGGCTCCAGTTTTCTGACAAAGTGGTCGAGCAATTCGGCCCCTATCGGCGGGCCTGTGCTGCCCAGACCTGCGAATCCTCCAAGGGGCGCATTGCGATGGTGCCGGTGCGCTTGCATGGACTGCCGCCCTCGACGGTGATCGATCGTGCCTGCATCGTGCGGGGCGATGCCTATTGCGAATGGGACGTGCGGTGGAAGCCCGAGCAGTCGCAGCCGGTCTGGCCCTACTGGGGGGCGACGGCCGGTCTGGCGGCGTTTACCTATCTGTCCGTCGTGCATCCGGAGATCAGCGCGGTGGAGGCCTTGGCGGTGGCCCTGGTGCCGACGCTCGTGGCCGGCATGATTACCAGCCGGAGGATTCAATCCGAAACACGGAAGCGGGAGGCCTTGATTCAGGAACAAGTCGCGTTCGTCGAGGCGCGCCATGAGGAATTGCGCGAAGCCTATCTTGAGCAGGAGCAGACACGCGTGGAGCTGCGCCGGAAGGTCAACCAGCTGACGGCGCTCCATCGGTCCGGGTTGCTGTTCAGCTCGACGCTCGACCGGGAGGCCTTGCTGCAGCAGGTATTGGAAACGCTGATTCGCGATTTGAACTACGATCGCGCCATGATTTCGTTTTACGACCCGGTGCGGCAGGTGATCGGCAACGCGCGGGCGCTAGGGGTGTCGCCGGAAATCCAGGCCTTTGTTCGGGCACGAGAAATTTCGCTCACCGATTCGGAGAGCCCGGAGGGAATGGTCGTGTTGCAAGGAAAGTCTCTGTTGATCGGGGATGTGCGAGAGGTGTGGGACCGGCTCCATCCCATCAATCAGCAGCTGATCGAGATGATCAATACCAAAGCGCTCATTGCGGTTCCCCTCAAGGCCAAAGATCGAATACTTGGGACCCTGATGGTAGACCGGATGCAGGAACACAGTTTGACGCACGATGACCTTGAACTGATGACAACGCTGGCGAACCAAGTGGCGATTGCCTTGGACAATGCCGCGGCCTATCAGCAGATCGAGGAGTGGAACATGCGCCTGGAGGTCAAGGTGCGCGAGCGGACGGCGGCGCTGGAACAGGCCGACCGGCTGCGGTCGCAGTTCTTGTCCCATGTCTCGCACGAGTTGAAGACGCCGCTGACGTCGATTAAAGGGTTTATCCAGAATTTGCTGGATGGGCTGACGGGCCCGTTGAACGACAAACAGTTCCGCTATCTCTCCAGGATGCTGGAGAATTCCGATCGTCTGATTCGCATGATTGAAGATTTGCTGGACCGGACACGCATTGAAACCGGCCGGCTGGAGGTGCTGCCGGCCGAGGTGGATTTGGAGGCCTGCCTGGCGGACGCGATCGAGCAACTGCGTCCGCTGGCGCAGGCCAAGCGGCAGAAGATCGAGCTGGTGTATCCGGCCGCTACGATGATTGCCTGGGCGGATCGGGATCGGCTGACTCAGGTGGTCGTGAATCTCGTGCAAAACAGCATCAAATTTACTCCCGAGGATGGCCAGATTGCCGTGCGTGTGCAATCGGAAACGCCACGATCGGCCCGTATTGTGGTGCGGGACACGGGGCCTGGTGTTCCATCTGAGTTTTTAGACAAAATCTTCGACCCCTTTTTCCGCGTCCAGCATGGTCAGCGGAGCGGTCCGAAGGGATTGGGCCTGGGGTTGTCGATTGTGAAGACCCTGGTTGAGTTGCAGGGTGGGGCCGTCATGGCGCGCAATCATCCGGACGGCGGAGCAGAGGTTTTATTTACCGTTCCGTTATTGCCTACGTTGGACCCTCCTGCCTCCTCCGGCCTGTCGGCTGGGCGGCAGATATTGGTGATCGAGGGGGATGCCGACATCCAGCAATTGCTGGCGGATCGGTTGCGGGCGAATGGCCTGTATCCGCATCTGGTCATGGACAGGGAGATGGCGATGGAGAGGCTGCAAGCCGAACCCTATGCCGGGGTGCTGCTTGAAGTGGATGCGGCGCTGGCCGATCGCGTGGAGCTGGTGCGAGAGATCAGGCTGTGCAACCAGCGGATTCCGATTCTGCTGCTCTGTACGGCCGACTCTCAGGCAGTCGCGGCGAGAGCCATGGGGTTAGGAGCGCAAGCCACGTTGCTCAAGCCGTTTGAATCTGGAGAGGTGCAGCGTCTCATAGACTATTGGTTTCGACCCGGGTAGAATGCCGCCATTTCATAGCCTCTGGCTGCTAGGGATGCCGGAGAGAAGGAGCGGTGGCGGCGTGGTCAATATTCGGTTCCGTCAGGTGGCGGCAGGGTCGATTTGTGCCGGTGTGTTTCTGATCGTCAGTTTGCTGTACGGGGCATTCTTTCCCTCTGATCTTCTGGCACAGGTTCCTCGTATTCAAGGGCAGGGGACCGCCGCATCCGGGCAAGGCAACGCCTTTGCCGCCCAGGCGGACGATCCGTCGGCGCTGCACTACAACCCCGCCGGGATGACGCAACTACATGGTCTGCAAGTGATGGCCGGTGGATTATTGTCAGGCGGGACGACCAGTTTCACCAGCACGTCCGGTGTGAATTCCACAGGCGACCGCAATGGGGCCTGGGCAATGCCGCCGCCAGGCCATCTGTTCATTGTCGGAAATCTTGGCGACCTTGGGCTGAGCGCTCTGAGCGGATTCAGTGTGGGCGTCGGAATGACGGCGCCGCTCGGCTCTCTGAGCCACTATCCGGATAATGGCCCGCTTCGCTTCAAGAGCACCTTCACGGCCATGCCGTTGATCGACATCAAGCCCACCCTGGCGTATCAGGCGCTGCCGGATCTTTCGCTGGGGCTGGGAATGGATATTTATACCTTCTCCGGTTTGTTGGGGGAAGGGCATTTCGAGAAGCAGTTTATTTCAACCGGGGCAGTATCTGCGTTTGGTTCTTCCGGATCGAAAGCGGAGCTCTATGGCAAGGGAACCGCTGTCGGATACAACGTCAGCCTGCTCTATACGGCCTTGCGGAATGCCGAGGGAAAACCGATTGCCAATATCGGGCTGGTGTATCGGAGCCAGGTCGGCTTGCCGCTGAATGGAGGCATATTGGCCAATGGGGTCAAGACCTCGGATGCCTCGACGACCTTTGTGCTCCCGCAAATCTTCTCCGGTGCCGTCGCGATTTGGCCGACCAGAACGGCAGAGCGCGAATGGAAGCTGGAATTGGATGTGGATTATGTCGGGTGGAAGTCGGTTCGGGATCTGGACATCCATCTTCCCAGCGGAACGACAATCCCTCAATCGCAGAATTGGCGCAGCACCTATACAATGATGGTTGGGACAGAGTACCGGTGGCTCAAAGTGGAGGCGCTGCCGGAGTGGGAGTTGGCGCTGCGGGCGGGCTATACCAATTCCCCCACGCAGGTGCCGGATTCTTCCTTCGATCCAGCGTTGCCCTCAGCTGATGTGCATATCCTCTCGGTTGGGTTTGGAGCGTTGTGCAAAGAAGGGGGGACGATCTTTGGCATTCGCTGTGGTGACATTGGCTTTGGGCCGGTGAAGCCCAAAGCGATCGCGCTGGATCTCTCTTACCAGGCCTCGCTCTACGAGCAGCGAACGGTGACGTGCGGCTGTGCCTTGTCTGTGGTCAACGGGCGCTATCAGACGACGTATCACACGGGCGGGGTATCTATCCGAATGAATTTCTAACCGATACGAATCGAGCGGGATGGCGCCGCAGCCTCGTGCTGATAGACACGAGGCACGCGGGGGCCAATGGCACAGAGCACTTCGTAGGGGATCGTTCCTGTCCAATCTGCCACGTCGGCCGCGCTGATGGCGTCCTGTCCTTGCCGGCCGATTAGCACGACCTCATCCCCCACGGCCACACCGGGGATGTCGGTCACATCGACCATGATCATATCCATGCAGACCGTGCCGATTACGCGGGCGCGCCGGCTTTGCACGAGGACTTCTCCGCGGTTCGAGAGGCGGCGGCTGTATCCGTCGGCATAGCCGATCGGCAGGACGGCGACGCGCGTGGCTCTCTTCGCAATGAAGGTGGCGTTGTAGCTGACGGTGCCGCCTGGTGGAACCGTGCGCAGTTGCGCTATGCAGGTTTTGAGGGTCAGGACCGGCTGTAGATCAGGGGCTGGTACGGTGTGAGGCAGGGTGTGATAGCCATAGAGCATGATGCCGGGCCGGACCAGCGAGAACTGCGCGCCAGGAACACGCACGGCGCCGCCGCTATTGGCCGCATGGATGAGTGGCGCCGTGATGCCTTGTGCCGCGAGTGTCGTGAGCACGCGTGTGAAGAGGGTCAGCTGCTGTTGGGTCTGGTCGTTGGTTGCGCCATCGGCATCCGCAAAATGCGTCATCAATCCTTCGAGGTGCAAGCCTGACGGCCATGGCTCTGTTGTCACAAGTGCAATCGCGTCATCGGCGGCCAATCCCAGGCGGCCCATGCCTGTCTCAACCTTCAGATGGACAGGGTAGGGAGTCTGGAGCACGGCGGCGCGTTTGGCGAGCGCCGGGAGGATGGCTCTATCGCTGATTACGGGCGTCAGCCGGTGGGCGAAGAGGTCGTCTGTTTGGTGTGGAAAGAGCGGACCCAGTACCACGATGGGCACGGTGATGCCGGCCTGCCGGAGCGCGATGCCTTCATCGAGGGAGACGACCGCCAGGCGGGCGATGCCCTGCCGAATCAGTGCGCGGGAGACCTCGACGGCCCCATGGCCATAGGCATTGGCTTTGACGACGGCCATGATCGCGCATCCCGGCGAGAGGAACCGGCTGAATTGTGTGACATTATGCGCGAGGGCGGCGAGATCGATCGTCGCGGAAGTGGGGGAGCCGGGTGAAGTAGTGGACACCTGATAGGCCAGATTCCTGAAGGCCGATGTCAGACCTCCAGGATTTCCTGTTCCTTTTTCTTGATCACGTCGTCGATTTTCTGCACATAGTTGTCGGTCAGTTTCTGGGTGTCCTGTTCCGCTTTCCGGAGCTCATCTTCGGTCAGCTTGCTGTCTTTCTGCAGTTTCTTCAATTCTTCGTTGGCGTCCCGGCGAAATCCGCGGATTTGCACCTTCGCGTCCTCTCCGTGCTTTTTGCAAATCTTGCCGAGTTCTTTCCGGCGCTCTTCGGTGAGCGGCGGGAGGGGGACGCGGATCAGCTTGCCGTCATTCGAGGGATTGACGCCGAGTCCAGAATTGGAGATCGCTTTTTCGATTTCTTTAATGAGCTGGGGCTCCCACGGCTGGATCGTGATGAGCCTGGCTTCCGGCGTGGAAATGTTCGAGACTTGCTTGAGGGGGGTCATGGTGCCGTAGTAGTCCACCCGCACGCCGTCGAGGAGGGCCACCGAGGCGCGGCCGGTGCGCAGCCCCGCCAGATCACGCTTCAGATGTTCCAGGGCATGGTCCATTTTTTCGGTCAGTTTCTGGTGAATGGGGCCGGCGTTGGACATGACATCACTCCATGCAATGGGCTAGCGCGGGCTGGTCGTCACCAAAGTGCCGATCGGTTCGCCGAGCGCAACCCGTTTGAAGTTTCCTTTTTCTTTCAGATTGAACACGATCAGCGGCAGCTGGTTGTCCATGCAGAGGCTGATCGCCGTAGCGTCCATGACCTTGAGGTTCTGGTTCAAAATGGAGAGGAACGGGATCTCTGTGTATTTCTTGGCGGACGGATTTTTCACCGGATCGGCATCGTAAATTCCGTCAACCTTGGTCCCTTTCATGATGACTTGCGCCCCGATTTCCATGGCGCGGAGGGCCGCGGCGGTATCGGTCGAGAAGTAGGGATTGCCGGTGCCGCCGGCGAAGATGACGACGCGCTTTTTCTCCAGATGCCGGATGGCCCGCCGGCGGATATAGCCTTCCGCGAGCTGGCGCATTTCAATCGCCGATTGCACTCTGGTAATGATGCCCAGGCGTTCCAGGGCGTTCTGAAGGGCCAGGGCGTTCATGACGGTGGCCAGCATGCCCATGTAGTCGGCTGACGCTCGTTCCATGCCGGATGCGCTGGCGGCCAGGCCGCGGAAGATGTTGCCTCCGCCGATCACCACGGCGACTTGAATGTCGAGCGCGACGACGGAGGCAATTTCTTCGGCCAAGCCTTCGAGGATGGAGGGCTGAATACCATATCCCTGCTCACCGGCCAACATCTCCCCGCTGACTTTCAGAAGGAGGCGCCGGTATTTCGCAGAGCTCATGCTTCGCCTAGTTGATAGCGGGTGAAACGCCTGATGTTCATGTTCTCGCCAATCTTGGAGATCTTTTGCGAGAGCAGATCCTTGATGGTGACGGCGGGATCCTTGATGAACGACTGCTCCATCAGGCAGCTTTCCTGATAGAACTTTTCCAATTTGCCTTCCACGATTTTGGGCCAGGCCGCCGGGGGCTTCCCCAGTTCCTTCGCCTGTCCTTCGTAGATCTCCTTCTCTTTTGCGACGAGATCCGCGGGGATGTCCTCACGCTTCACATAGGACGGCTTGGCGGCGGCAATCTGGAGGGCCAGATCGTTGACAAAGGCTTTGAATTCCTCATTGCGCGCGACGAAGTCCGTTTCGCAATTGACCTCGATGAGCACGCCGATTTTCCCGCCCATGTGGATATAGGCGTGGATCAACCCCTGATTCGTTTCCCGGCCGGCTTTCTTCGCGGCGGCGGCCAGGCCTTTTTGACGGAGATAGTCGACGGCTTTATCGATATCGTTGCCGTTTTCTGTGAGCGCTTTTTGGCAATCGAGAATGCCTGCGCCGGTCTTTTCCCGGAGTTCTTTCACTAACTGACTTGATCCTGCCATGATCCAATATCCTTACCGTTATGATGAACAAATCGTCTGCACTGCCACGTATCGGCGATTAGGATGCGGGGGCACCCTGTGCGCTCAAGGCCGCCTGCTTGTCGGCTCCTGCCGGCGCGGCCTGGAAATCGGCTTCTTCCCGCTGCGACTTCAGATGCGCGCCCTCGATGCAGGCGTCCGCAATTTTTGACGTGATGAGCTTGATCGAGCGAATGGCGTCATCGTTCCCGGGAATCGGGTAGGTGATGTGATCGGGATCGCAGTTGCTGTCCAGGATAGCGATGACCGGAATGCCCAAGCGGGTCGCTTCCTGAACCGCGATGTGCTCGATTCTCGTATCGAGGATGAACACGGCGCCGGGGACGCCCCGCATGGTCTTAATGCCCGACAGATACTTTTGCAGCTTGACGATGTCCTTCTGCATCAGAAGGATTTCCTTCTTCTTCAGGCCGTGCTCGCTGGGGTTCGCCAGGATGGCTTCCATCTTCTTCATTTTTTCGATGCTGAGCCGAATGGTCTTGAAGTTCGTCAGCATGCCGCCCAGCCACCGCTGGTTCACGAAAAACATGTTGGCGCGCTTGGCTTCTTCTTCAAGAATTTCAGCGGCCTGCCGCTTGGTGCCGACAAAGAGGACGGATTCGCCTGCGGCGACGGTATCCCGGACGAAGGCATAGGCTTGCTCCATCCGCGTCAGCGTCTGCTGCAAGTCGATGATGTAGATCCCGTTGCGTTCGCCGAAGAGAAAGCGCTTCATCTTCGGATTCCACCGGTTCGTCTGGTGTCCGAAGTGCACCCCTGCTTCCAATAATTCCTTAATCGCGACCACTCCCATGCCTTCACCTCCCCTCAGGGCTTGCAGAACACCCATGACCGATCATGGGTGAGGGGGACTGGCCCCCTTGTCTCAAGCCAAGCAGCGTCCATGCGCTGATGTGGATTTTGATAAGAATCCGGTTCAAGCACAAAGCTCGACACCGGGCTGTCTTGTATAACCCGTAAAGCCTCGGCACGCTATCATAGTCACGGCTGGTTTTCAAGCCACCGGCTTGAATTCCATTTTAGGATCGATAGCTTGCGTTGATCCTGACATAGTCGTAGGACAGGTCGGTGGTCCACATGTGGGATGAGGCGGAACCCTGTCCCAGCCGCACACGAATGGTGAATTCCTTCTTCTTGAAGACCTTGGCAATGCGCCGTTCGGCGGCCAGGCCCACGCCCATGCCTCGCTGCACCATGAGGACATTGTCAAAATGGACGCTGACTTTGCTCTGCTCAATCGGAACACCGGCCCGGCCGATAGCACCCATGACCCGCCCCCAGTTGGCATCTTCGCCGAAGAGGGCGGTCTTCACCAGATTGGATGTGGCGATGGTTTGCGCCACCTGCCTGGCGTCCGCTGGTGTTTTGGCCCCGTCGACCGCGATTTTGACGACTTTGGTGACCCCTTCTCCGTCGCGGCAAATGGAGAGGGCCAGGGTCTGAGACACGGCTGTCAACAGGGCGACAAACTGCCGATAGGCTGCTGTGCCGTAGGTAATCGTCTTATTTTTCGCCAGGCCATTGGCCAGGCAGAGCACGGTGTCGTTGGTGCTGGTGTCGCCGTCGACGCTGATGCAATTGAACGATTCGTTGACGGCGGATGCTAAGGCTCGCTGGAGCGCCGCCGGCGCAATGGCGGCGTCCGTCGTGAGATAGCCCAGCATCGTGGCCATATTGGGATGAATCATGCCGGATCCTTTGGCCATGCCGCCGATCGTCACGATCCGTCCGCCGATTGTTCCGCGCACTGCGCATTCTTTCGGGCGCAGGTCGGTTGTCAGGATCGCCTGGGCCGCCTTGTGCCCGCCTCTGGCGCTCAATTGAGCGAAGAGCATGGGAATGCCGGACTTCACGCAGTCGATGGGCAGGCGCCGGCCAATGACTCCGGTCGATCCGACAAAGACTTCGTGCGTGGGGATGTCCAGTCGCTGTGCCACCAGTTGGGCCATCGTGAGCGCAGCGGCCATTCCCGGCTTTCCGGTGCAGGCATTGGCATTGCCGCTGTTGACGAGAATGGCTCGTCCGATGCGCTGCTTCAGATGCTCGCGATCGAGGATGACTGGAGCGGCGGCCACCTGGTTTTTCGTGAAGACCCCGGCGATCGGTCCGCGTACGTCGGACACCAATAACGCCAGGTCAAGAATGGCAGGTTTTTTGATTCCGCAATGAATGCCAGCGGCTTGAAAGCCTTGCGGCGCGGTGACGCCTGTTGTGTGCGAGGATGTCGTCATGGTCAGCTCGGTATAGGTGATTGAGGTGATGATCGGGCTTGATGGCTTAGGGGTATGCACCCGGAGCCGTCAAGCCGGTTTCTTCGGCGATGCCCATCATGAGATTCATGGCTTGAATCGCTTGGCCCGCCGCGCCTTTGACCAGATTATCGACGGCTGCAACCGTGACGACCCACCCGGCCCGCTGATCGGCATAGACCCCGATATCGCAGTAGTTCGATCCCTTGATATACCGGGGGTTGGGCACGGACTCTTCATGCAGGCGGACAAACCGTTCGCCGCTGTAGAAGTCTCGGTAGAGCGCGCGCAAGTCCGGAAGGGACATCGGCTTGTGCAATTTGCAATAGGCCGTGCTCAGGATCCCTCGATTCATCGGGACGAGATGGGGTGTGAAGGCGATCGTCACGGCACCGGCGTTCCCTCCCGTTTTAGCCAGGAGGCCGGACAATTCCTGTTCGATTTCAGGAATGTGCCGGTGCTGGCCGATCTTGTAGGGCTCCAGCGATTCGTGGGCTTCGGGAAAGTGGTAGGGCAGGGCCGGACTGCGTCCTGCGCCTGAAATGCCGGACTTGGCGTCGATCACCACGGTGCCTGGCTGGACCAAGCCTTTCGCGAAGAGCGGGGCCAGCTGGAGGATGGCGGCCGTTGGATAGCAGCCGGGAGAGGCCACCAGCCGCGCCTTGGCGATCGCCTCGCGGTGCAGTTCCGGAAGTCCGTAGACCGCATCGTTCAGCATCTCGGGATGGGTATGCGGCGCCTGATACCACTGTTCGTAGGCCGTCACGTCTTTGAGCCGGTAATCGGCGCTGAGATCGACCACGAGCTTTCCAGCCTTCCGGCACAGCGCCACCGGGTCCTGCGATTTCGTGTGGGGAAGCGCCAGGAAGATGGCATCGGCGCGTTCTGCCAGTGCTTCTGGTGCCAAGGCTTCAAACGTATGCGATACCAGCCCGGCGAGGCTGGGGAAGACCGCCGCGACTTTCTGTCCGGATGATTTTTCCGACGTCACGGCGGTGATCTCGTAGGCCGGATGGGCGGCCGCGAGGCGAACCAGCTCTGCTCCGGCATAGCCGCTGGCTCCGGCAATTGCGACGCGAAGGGTTTTCGTCATGACGACCTGCTCATCAAGCTGGTGAAGTGTAAGAGGTGCCGCCAGGCATAAAAAAAGGGGAAGGCGAGAAGCCTTCCCCTTTCCGGATGTCGGCTTCGTTGTTTAGCGCTTGGAGTACTGGAAGCGCTTACGAGCACCCTTCTGACCGTACTTCTTCCGTTCCTTCACGCGTGAGTCGCGCGTCAAGAGGCCTTCTTTCTTCAAAGGCGTGCGGAAGGCCGGGGTCATGGTTACGAGGGCTCGCGCGATCGCATGGCGAAGGGCGCCGGCTTGGCCGGTCGGGCCGCCGCCGTAGACGGTCGCATTGATTGAGTATTTGCCCATCATGCCGGCCATTTCCAGCGGAAGCTGGATAATTTGCCGGAGGGTGAGCCGCGGGAAGGCCTTTTCAAGGGGCTTCTCGTTCACGGTGATGTCGCCCGCCGTGCCGGTAACCCAGGCCCGTGCGACCGCGCATTTACGTCTGCCTGTTGCGTACTGTGTGACCACTGCCATGCGATTACGCCTCCTTCTAACCTAATGCCTAGAGAGTAATAAGTTTGGGATCTTGAGCCTGGTGCGGGTGGTTGGGGCCCGCATAGACACGGAGTTTCTTGGCCATATGGTTGCCCAGGGGATTCTTCGGGAGCATGCCCTCGATCGCCCGGACCAGCAATTCCGTCGGGTCTTTTTGGAAAAGATGCTTGGCCGTGGTTGTCTTCAGTCCGCCCGGAAATCCGGAGTGATGGATGTACAGCTTGTCTTCCATCTTATTGCCGGTTAGATGCACCTTTTCGGCATTGATGATGACGACATGGTCGCCCATATCCACATTCGGCGTGAAGGTGGGGCGGTGCTTTCCTCTGAGAATGCTGGCAACCTTGGCCGCCAGGCGTCCCAATGTGTGGCCTTCGGCATTGACGAGGTGCCACTGTTCTTTGACGTCGGCTGGTTTTTCGAGATAGGTCATCATGGTCGTCTTCTACTCCTCGCAATAAGTCAAACTGCGTGTCCTAGACTTCTTGTGTGCCGATATTTTTTGTATCGAGCTTCGTCAGCCAGGCATCTAGGTGTTGCCCGCTGCGTCGTTTCCACACATCCGGTGTCGTGTAGATGGGGGCGTGGGTCCGAAGGGCCAGCGCGATGGCATCGCTTGGCCGGGCGTCGATCATCCGCTCGACCCCTTTATTTTCCAGGTAGACGGTCGCGTAGTACGTGCTGCTTTTCACATCGGTCAAGATGACCCGCTGGGTTTTGATGCCGAAGTGCTCCCCGAAGTTCTTGATCAAGTCATGGCTCATCGGGCGCGGCGGGAGTGTCGAATCCAGGGCGCGGCGGATGGAGTCGCCTTCCGGTGCACCGACCCAGATCATGAAGGTTTCGGTTTCGTCGGGTCTCGTGAGCACCACGATTCTCGTGTCGGTATTGGAGTCCTCGACCACGCGATTCACCGTGAGCGGGATCAGGTCGTCGAGAGAATAGTGTGGCGTGGTGGTCATGATCAATGTCGTCGCGGCTACGAGTCCAGCTTGCCGAAATCTTCCGGTTTGAGGTTCTCCAGCCATTGCTCCAGTTCTTCCGAGCTTTGTTTGCGAATGACCGAATCGCTGGCGAAAATCGGGGCATCGGACCGGATGGCGAGCGCGATGGCGTCACTCGGCCTGGAATCGATGGCGTATTCGGAATCTTCGTACATCAAATGGACTTTGGCAAAATAGGTATGTTCGTTCAAGTCCGTAATAACGGTGCTGATCACTTTCGCGTTATAGGCGTCCAAAAAGGATTTCATGAAATCGTGCGTCATCGGACGTGGCGGCGCCACATTTTCCAGCGCCAGGCTAATGGCGCTGGCCTCTGACTTGCCAACCCAAATCGGCAGCATCTCCGCCTGATCTTCATCGCGAAGGACAACTATATAGGCGTTGTTGTAGGGGTCGAACATCAACCCCTTTACGTGCATTTGGGTAATCATGGCAAAATTCACCGCGCTCTCGGTCAATTGATGCAACAGAGAACGGAGGAGAATGGAGGAATCTAGCACTTCATTAACAGTCCTGTCAACGAAGTTGGCGACAAGACTGAAGAATCACTGGCCTCGTCTCGGCCGGGTTTGCAGCGACGCGAGGCTGATGGCGTGTGACGACACTATTTGATTCGGTTGCCGGCTGCGCTCATTGGCCCTGCGGCCGGAAGTTTTCGGCAATCTTTGACGTATCCGCCTGCTCGCCCAGCTTCAGGAAGGCCTTCATCTGTTTGCGCACGAGCTCGCGTCCGCTTTCGTCGCCCAGGTTGACCTGGTACTCATTGATGACCATCACTCTCATTCCTTCCCATTTCTTCCAGCAGCTCGTGCAGACTTTGGCTTTAATTTCGGTTTCGAGTTTGCCAAGGAAGAGAGGGGCGGTAATGGCTTCGCCGGTTTGTCCGCAGGTAATGCATGCTACGTCTGCCATGAATGTATCGGGCTCCTTCTCAGTGTGGTGAATCGATTGTGGTTCGTTCAGCGTGGCCTTGTGTGATGATGAAAACAGAGCGAAAAGAATTCGATGGCCATCTTAGCATTCAATTTCCGATGAAGAAAAGAGGCTTGCATGATTGACCCCGGTGATTGGTCGTGATAGAAGAATTCCCGCGCTATTCCATTCGCTGGGACGAGCCCGGATGGCGGAACTGGCAGACGCGCCGGACTCAAAATCCGGTTCTCGCAAGAGAGTGGGAGTTCGACCCTCCCTCTGGGCACCACCAGATAATACGATGGAAGGCGTGGGTACTTCATGAAGTTGGTTTTGCTGTCGAGTGTGCTAACGACTCAATTTATTGGGGGGAGCCCACTTGACAGGCCCTGGATATTGGCCTATAGTGCGCCCGTTCATTAAAAAAGACTCATGCACACGGTTATTCAAGGAATCTCGTTGTTCATCACCATCATCCCTACACTTCATCATTTAACTCACAAGGAGGCAGCACATGCGTAAGGTGTTGGCACTAGGAGCTGCGGTTATCATCGTAGGCTCTGTGAGTGTTGCAGTGGCTCAAGAGCGGCTGCAGCAGTCATCTGGTGGGTCTGCTATGGGCGTTGGCACCGGAGTCGGCGACGTGTCCGGAAGCGCGAATCGTGTTTCAGCTTTTGATCGGAACAGCTTCCTTGATCGGCTCTCTCAGCCAGAGACGATTTATGGTCGCGTGTTGGCGATCGATTTGCCTGGCGGGAAGTTGCACCTGGAAACGGGCGGAAGCTCGCATGACGAAGGGCGCGCTGGTGCCGGGTCAATGAATTCCCTTATTGTGTTTCTTGACGACAAGACCAACATGGATCAGCTCAAGACGATCAACTCTGGCGATGATGTTACATTGCAGGTGGTCGAAGCGACGTCCAATGCCCAGCAGTTTGGAGTGGGCCGGAAGCTTGTTCGTGAAATAACCGTGCTTCGCGGCAACGAGAAGCTTGCCGGCTTCGGTGGATTGGGCCAGCGCCCGAATCCTTCGACCGAGCGTGCGATTGAAACCAACAGCGGCAGCACCACCGGCGGCGTGGCTGGGGCAGTGCTTCCCGGCCAAGTCAAGGGCACTGTCGATACCGGCATCAGTGAGTTCACCGGTGCGGCTCCCTGCTGGAACTGCGAACCGCAGCCAGGCTGGGGTTATGGTTCTTCGAACAAGTCTGACTATGGGACAGATGCAGCCAAGCCCAATCTCGTAAAGGGGCTGAACTAGATCTGAATCCTGCATTCGTTTTTGGAAAGGGGCAGCTTCGGCTGCCCCTTTTTATTTTGAGGCGTGAAAGTCATGACTCCTTGTCGACTGCATGCCTTGTTTGGTAGGCTGATTCGCGAGTTCAGTACGATCCTCCTTATTCAATGGGCGAATATCGAAGGTGAGCGATGGATGAGCTACGGCAATCGGAATTGGCGTCAACGTCGGATGCTGAGCTTGATCTGCGTGGGGTGATTTGTCCCTATAATTTCGTCAAGACAAAGCTCAAGCTGGAAACGATGAGTGAGGGGCAAGTGTTGTCGGTCTTGCTCGACGATGGAGATCCCATCAGGAATGTTCCGCGAAGCGTGGAGAATGAGGGGCACACGGTGCTCATTCAAGAGCGCGTTGAGCAGGCATTTCGAGTACTGATTCGCCGGGAGGAGACCGACTAGCGAGTCAGGTGTTTGCGTGCGGCCGCTCTCTGCTTCTTTCCCGCTGGTTGCTCTCCCAGGATGATCGTCACGGCTTCTGGCGGATTCATCTCTTGAATCATTGCGCATATCTTCGGTGCGGTCCCTCTGAGAATCAGTTCTCGTGGCGTTGTAAGGTCGCAGGCCACGGTCATGGGCCGGTTCGGATTGAGTTGGGCGAGTGTTCCTACGGCAGCCGGCAGGGACTGTGATGGGCAGAAGAAGATGCTGGGCCCGGTGTGAGTGAGGATGGAGGCGAGCCATTGTTTGAGGGGGCCTGCGCCATCCGGAAGCTGCCCGTGGAAATAAAAGGCATCTCCAGGCCAGCCGGATGCGGCCATCGCGGCCGTGACCGCCGAAGGACCGGGCACTGATTGTACGGGGAGGTGTTGACGGTGTGCGGCGTCGACCAGGAGAGAACCGGGGTCGGATATGACGGGAGAACCGCAATCCGAGACGAAGGCCACATTGTTTCCTTGCCGGAGCCGATCAAGAAGGACGGAGATTTTTTCCTGTAGATGCCTGGGGCCGTAGCTTGTCAGATTGGCCGAGAGGCCGTGGTGCTGCAGGAGGATTTGTGTGGCGGCCGGGTCCTCGGATGCCACGATGTCGGCGCGGCGGAGAGTCTGGAGCGCACGGACGGTGATGTCGTCGGGATGTCCGATGGGAACGCCGACGATAAACAGGATTCCTGGCTGCTGACGTGGCCTGTTCTTTTCCACCATGGGACTCGTGTTTGGTTGACTCCCTTCTCGTCGCATCGTTATAATTTCCCGCTAATCCCGCAATATACGGTCTGAAATCTGTCGAGAGTGAGGGAAGACCCATATGGCAGTCGTCTGCTTCATGGTGACAATGGGGATCTATTTCATTGCCACCATTTCGTTTCTTGCCTATCTTCTCCGACGCTCTGAGGCCTTGTCAAAGGTGTCGCTTGGGATTACCGCGGCCGGATTCGTGGTGCATACCATTGCGCTAGTGGCGCGGATGTTCGCGAGTTCAGCTCCGTCTCCGCCCAGCGTCCATGAGGCGCTGTCCTTTTTCTCCTGGATGCTGATCCTTGTGTTTTTGGCCGTCGAATTCCGCCATCGCATCCATGTGCTGGGATCGTTCATCGTGCCGCTGGCGCTGGTTTCGCTCGTTTCCGCCGCCGCGCTGCCGGATACCGTTCCCACCTTGCAGCCGGTCTTTCGGACGTTGTGGCTGCATGTCACGCTGAGCATGTTAGGGACTGTCGGCTTTGCCATCGCGTTCGTCGCGGGTGTGATGTATCTCATTCAGGACCGCCTTCTCAAGTCGAAGCGATTCAATGTGTTGTATGCCAAGCTGCCGGCCCTGGATTTTTTGGATCACCTTAATCAGCAGTCCATTGTCATGGGGTTTCCGCTGCTGACGCTCGGCATCGTCACTGGCGCGATTTCGGCTGAGTTTGCCAAGGGGGCGTATCTGAGCTGGAATCCTGAGCAGACCTGGGCCTTGGTCACATGGCTGTTTTATTTCGTGGTGCTGCTGGGACGGTTGACGGTGGGCTGGCGTGCCAAGCGGGCGGCCTATTTGACCGTGATTGGATTTGCCGGAGTTATTTTGACGTTGGTGGGAGTGGTGCTCAAGAGCTACGGGACGGTGTCGTGAGATGCATCTGATTGTCGTCGGGCTCAGCCACAAGACCGCTCCGGTCGAGATTCGTGAAAAACTCGCGGTGCCGGAAAGCCGGATCGGCGAAGCCTTGAACCGCCTGTGCACCTATCAGGGCGTGAAGGAAGGGCTGCTGTTGTCCACCTGCAACCGGGTTGAAGTCTACTCGGTGGTGGACGATATCGATCACGGCTACGGGCGGATTCAAGAATTTCTTGCCGATACCCATCTGTCATTGTCCTCGGAGCAGCTGACGCCGCATTTGTATTGGCATACCGGCGATCGGGCTATCGCGCATTTGTTCAGAGTCGCCGCCAGTCTGGATTCGATGATTATCGGCGAGTCTCAGATTCTGGGCCAGTTGAAAGACGCGTTTGAAGTGGCGCTGGCGCACAAGACGACCGGCGTGATCATGAACAAGGTCGTGAAAAAAGCCATTTCGGTGGCCAAGCGCGTCCGTACCGAAACGAAAATCGCCGAGATGGCCGTGTCGGTGAGCTATGCGGCGGTCGAACTGGCCAAGAAGATTTTTTCGGACCTTGCCCAGCGGACTGTGCTGTTGGTCGGCGCAGGAGAAATGGCGAAGCTGGCGGCCCAGCATCTCATTGCCCAGGGGGTCGGACAGGTTCGGATTACGACCCGCACGCCGCAGCACGCGGTTGAGCTGGCGGAGCAATTTGGCGGGACTCCGGTGCCATTCGAGCAGTTCAAGGATGATATGGCGTCGGCGGATATCGTCCTGGTCTCCACCGGGGCCTCGCACTATCTGATCAGCGCCGACGATGTGCAGCGGGCCGTCAACGTGCGCCGGAACCGGCCTATGTTCCTCATCGATATTTCGGTGCCCCGCAACATCGATCCCGCGGTACGCCATGTGGACAACGCCTTCTTATTCGATATTGACGATCTCAAGCAGCGGGTCGAGCAGAATCGCGCCGAGCGTCTGCAGGAAGCGGAAAAGGCCGAGCGGATGGTGGTCGAAGAGGTCGGCGTGGTGCTGGAGTGGATGAAATCACTTGAGGTCACGCCGACGATTGTGGCCTTGAAGAATCGGGCCGACGACATCAAGCGGAGCGAGGTGGAGAAAACCATGAGCCGTCTGGCTCATCTCTCCGCGCAGGATCGCGAGATCGTCGAAGGGCTTGCCTCCGCCATCGTGAACAAGCTGATTCACAATACGATGGTGACGCTGAAATCCGAAGTCAATTCATCGAGCGGGGCGGCGTTTGTCGAGGCGGCCCGCCGCTTCTACAGCTTGGACAGCCAGCCGCCAGCCGAGGCTCGGAGCGGTGAGGCCGCAAGCCAGCCGGATCCTCAATCGCAGGAGTTGCCGGGCGAAGAGGCCGCGTCTCACACCGCCAGCCGCAAACGAACGAGCTAATCGCAGAGTCAGTTCACGATAACGATGGGGGCATGAAGGGTGGCGATATCAACCGGTCAACGATCCACATTGGTGTTGGGAACGAGAGCGAGCAAGCTGGCGCTGCAGCAGAGCGAAATGTTTCAGGCGCGAGTGCAGGAAGCGGCCCCAGGGGTGACGGTCACGTTGAAGCGCATTCAAACATCCGGCGACAAGATCGTCGATGTGCCGCTGGCGAAAATCGGCGGCAAGGGGCTGTTTGTAAAGGAAATCGAGGATGCGCTGCTCAACGGCGAGATCGATTTTGCCGTGCACAGCATGAAAGATGTGCCGACGCAGTTGCCGGAAGGGCTGGAGATCCTCTGTGTGCCGCAGCGCGAGGATGCGCGTGACGCCCTGATCAGTCGCGAGGGGCGCCTGTTCAAGGATCTGCCGTCTGGCGCGCGGGTTGGGACGAGCAGCTTGCGGCGGCAGTCGCAGTTCCTCCATGCGCGGCCGGATTTGCGGATCGACATGTTGCGCGGGAATCTCGACACCCGCTTGAGGAAATTGAAAGAGGGGCAATTCGACGCCATTGTGCTGGCTGCCGCCGGGCTGCGGCGGTTGGGTTGGACGCAGGAAATTACCGAATACCTGGATCCGCAGCTCAGTCTTCCGGCCATCGGCCAAGGGGCCTTGGGCATCGAGGGACGGTCGAACGATGGTTTCGTGCGAGACATTCTGAGCCGGCTCAATCATCCGCCGACCAGGGTGGCGGTCACCGCTGAACGGGCGTTGCTCCATCGATTGGAAGGCGGGTGCCAGGTGCCGATTGCAGCCTATGCGACTCTGGCCGGTGATGAGATTCAGATGGAGGGGCTGGTGGCGAGCGTGGACGGCAAGACCATTATTCGCGAGGCGATCCGAGGCAGGATCGCCGAGGCCCAGGCCTTGGGCACACAGCTGGCAGAGCGGTTGTTATTGCGGGGGGCGGACAGCATTCTCCGCGCGATTTACGGAGCGGCCTAGGGTGAAGAAGACACGGCACGGCATCGTGTATTTGGTCGGGGCAGGGCCTGGTGACCCGAAGCTGCTGACCCTGCGCGGGAAGGAATGTCTCGAGCTGGCCGATGTCGTGGTGTACGATTATCTCGCGAATCCTGCCTTGCTCTCTCATGCTCCGGTTCAGGCGGAACGGGTGTATGTGGGGCGGCGGGGAACAGGACAGTATCAGGCGCAGGATGCAATCAATCGCCGGCTGGTTGAGGCGGCGCAGCAGGGCCGCATCGTGGTGCGGCTGAAGGGCGGCGATCCGTTCGTGTTCGGCCGAGGCGGAGAAGAGGCCGAAGCGCTCGCGGCGGCCGGGGTGGCATTTGAAGTGGTGCCGGGTGTGACGGCCGCCGTGGCGGCTCCTGCCTATGCCGGCATTCCAGTGACCCATCGGACGATGGCGTCCACGGTGACCTTTGTGACGGGTCACGAAGATCCGGACAAGAAACGCTCGGCGATTGAGTGGCCGAAGCTGGCCAGCAGTCATGGCACGCTCGTCTTCCTGATGGGGATGAAGAATCTTCCTTCGATCGTGGCAAACCTGATGGCGGAAGGGCGTCCTGCCACAACGCCGGTGGCGCTCATTCGCTGGGGAACCAGGCCGACGCAGATCACGGTGGTGGGGACCTTGTCGGATATCGCCGAGAAGGCCGCCCGGGCGCATCTGGAACCGCCGACGGTGATTGTGGTCGGCGAAGTCGTGCGGTTGCGCGAGCAGTTGAACTGGTTCGAACGCCGTCCGCTTTTTGGGAAGCGCGTGCTGATGACGCGGGCGAAAGAGCAGGCTGCGGAGCTGGCGAATCTCCTCGCGGCCCAGGGGGCGGAGCCGGTTGAAGCGCCGACCATTCAGATCGTCGATCCCAAAGACTGGATACAAGTCGATCAGGCGATTGACCGCCTGGAGACGTATGAATGGGTCATCTTGACGAGCGTGAACGGCGTCGCGCGCTTTATGAAGCGGTGTTGGGGGAAAGGGCGTGATGCGCGCAGTTTTGCCGGCCGCCGGATCTGTTGTATCGGTCCGCGCACGGCAGAGGAACTGGCGAAATATGGGATCACCGCCGATGTGGTGCCGGCCGAGTTTCAAGCGGAGGGCCTGTTGGCCGCATTGGCTGGAACCGATCTGGCGCGCTGTCGCATGCTCATCCCGCGCGCGGAAGTCGCCCGGGAGCTGCTGCCCGATGAATTGCGTGCCCGCGGAGCCACGGTGGATGTCGTTCCGGTCTATCGAACCGAGATGCCCCGGGATGCCGTGGAGGGTTGGCGGCGGCAGTTGGAAGACCGGCAGATCGATGCCATTACGTTTACGAGTTCGTCGACAGTGCGCAATTGCATGGAGCTGTTGGGGGGTGAAGCCCAGGCCCGCCTCCTGTTACAATCGGTGGCGGTGGCCTGCATCGGTCCGATCACCGCGCAGACGGCGCGCGAGTCGGGGCTGACGGTGGCGATCATGCCGGAAGAGAATACGATGCCGGCGTTGGTAGAGGTGATGGCACAGTATTTTAGAGGAGGCGTCCGGGTCGCCACGGCGACGGGGCGTTCGTAATGCGAAGTCGGTGGATAGATGAATTGTAAAGGGAGGAGCACAGCATGGTTCCGGTGAAATCGTTCATGATTCCTCGAGAGAAGTTTGTGACCGTGGCCCGGGATACGGATGCCCAGACGGCGGCGCGGATTATGCGCGATCATGGGATCGGGAGTCTGTTCATCACGAATGACAAAGAAATTATCGGCATCCTGACCGATACCGATATGATGCGCCGGGTGGTGGCCTCGGGATCTGACGCCACGAAGACGACGGTCGAACAGATTATGTCGGCGCCCATTATGACGATCGAAGAGAACAAGACGCTGCTGGATGCCAACGATCTCATGGCGCAGGCCCATGTGCGCCATTTGGGCGTGACGCGCGATGGGAAATTGGTCGGGGTCATTTCCGTGCGCGACCTCGTCGTGTTCTTGACGAATCTTCCGAGAAAGTAGGACCCCATGGCGTTTCCGATTCAGCGGCTCAGGCGTCTGCGGCAGCACGAGGCGTTGCGGCGAATGGTGCGGGAGACAGCGCTGTCCCCCGCCGATTTTATTTACCCGCTCTTTGTGGTCGAGGGCCGCGGCCGCAGAGAGGAAATCGCCTCCATGCCGGGCCAGTTCCGGCTCTCGATCGATCTGCTGACCAAGGAAGCCGCTGAGATCAAGGCGCTGGGCATTCCCGCGATCATTTTGTTCGGGATTCCCGACAAGAAGGATGAACGGGGGACTTCCGGCTACGATCCCAATGGCATTGTGCAGCGGGCGATCAAGGCGGTGAAGGATCATGTCCCGGGCCTGGCGGTGATCACGGACGTCTGTATCGACGAATATACCGACCACGGCCATTGCGGGATCGTGAAGGACGGCAAGATTCTCAACGATGAAACGCTGGACTGTTTGCGGACGATGGCCAGAACCCATGCGGAGGCCGGGGCTGACATGGTGGCCCCGTCCGATATGATGGATGGGCGGGTGGCGGCCATCCGAGCAGAGCTGGATCAGGCCGGGTTTTCCGAACTCCCTATCATGGCCTATGCGGCCAAATTCTCCTCCTGCTTTTACGCGCCCTTTCGCGATGCCGCGTATTCGAGTCCGCAATTCGGCGATCGGCAGTCCTATCAGATGGATCCGGCCAACGGACGGGAAGCGCTGCGTGAGATCGATCTGGATGTCGAAGAGGGGGCGGACATTGTCATGGTGAAACCGGCCATGCCCTATCTCGATATCATCGCCAAGGCGCGCACCAGAACCCTGCTGCCCATCGCGGCGTATCAAGTCAGCGGTGAGTACAGCATGATCAAAGCGGCGGGCCGCGCAGGCTGGCTGGACGACAGCCGGGCCATGATGGAATCGCTGCTGTCGATCAAGCGCGCGGGCGCCGATCTGATCCTGACCTATTTCGCCAAGGACGCCGTCCGGCAGCTTCATTGAGATCGCGATGAAGGTGACGCGCGGATATTCTGACGGCGTGGCGCGGCCCTACCCGGTGGCCACCATCGGCAATTTCGACGGGCACCATCTCGGCCACCGGCGATTGCTTGGCACGGTGGTGGAGACGGCTCGCCGGATGAATGGCACGGCCCTGGCGCTGACTTTCGACCCGCACCCGGTCAAGATTCTCGCGCCGCATGTGGATTTGAAGTTTCTGACGAGCCCGGAAGAAAAACTCCAGCATTTTGAAGCGGCGGGGATCGACGAAGTCGTGTTGCTGGAGTTCAGCCATGCCTTTGCGAGCCTCTCGGCCGAGGCGTTTGCCGGGCAGGTGTTGAGCCAGGGGCTTGGGATCCGGCAGATTTTCGTGGGGCGGCATTTTGCCTTCGGGAAGGGCCGGGCTGGAACGGTTGCGGACCTTGTGGCGTTTGGGCAGCGATTCGGTTTTGCCGTCGATCCGGTTGAGCCGGTGGTCGCTGACGGATCGGTGGTCAGTTCGACGCGCGTGCGGAAGCTCGTGCAAGACGGTCAGGTCGATCTGGCGGCGCGCTTGTTGGGACGGCAGTATGCGGTGGCCGGCATCGTCATATCGGGGGCCCGGCGGGGACAGGAAATGGGGTGGCCGACGGCGAATCTTCGACTGCCAGCCGAGCGAGTGATCCCGCCGGACGGGGTCTACGCGACGGTGACGGTCTGGAATCAGCGCCGGTTCGATTCGGTGGCCTACATTGGGACCAGGCCGACGTTCGATGCCGGAGAGCGGTTGCTGGAAGTATATCTGCTCAATGAGCGGCAGGATCTTTATGGAGAACGCATCGAGGTGCGGTTTCTCCAGCGATTGCGCGGGGACGTCCAGTTCGCGAGCGGGGACGAGCTCAGCCGGCAGATTGCGATCGATGTCGAACGCGCCAATGCGATCTTGCAGGCGCACCGCAATGTCGGACAGGCAGGATGATGACGGCGATGGCGACGATCGAACAACGGGCGGCTCGGACTCCATGGCCGCCGCTTCTTCATAAGGTGGTGAAGACGGTCCGGTCTCGCCATCTGTTTGAACCCGGCCAGCACCTTCTCGTGGCGGTATCGGGGGGGCCGGATTCGGTGGCCCTGCTGGCGCTGCTGCATCGGCTCGCGCCACGATGGCGGTTACGACTGACGGCGGTCCATTTCAATTATGGGCTGCGGGGGAAAGAGTCGGATGAGGATCAGGCCTTTGTGGTCTCTTTGTGCGAGCGGCTCGCGATTCCGCTGCATTGCCAGACGGTGGATGTTCGGACCAAGGTCCGGGGGCATTCATTGCAGGCGGAGGCGCGCACACGCCGCTACCAGGCCATGACGGCGCTGGCCACGGAGTGCGGGGCCGATCGTATCGTGCTGGGCCATACGGCTGACGATCAGGCCGAGACGGTGTTGTTGTGGCTCTTGCGGGGGGCAGGTCTTGCGGGGCTGGCGGGGATGCCGGCTGTGCGAGAGGGCCTGATTGTGCGCCCCTTATACGATGTGCGGCGGCAGAACATTGTGGACTATCTCGTCCGGATGGGGCAGTCGTATCGGCAGGATTCCAGCAATGCCAAGCCGATCTATACCCGGAATCGCATCCGTCATGAATTGATTCCGGCGATGAATCGGATTGCGCCTTCGGCAGTCGATGCCCTCTGTCGGATGGCCGATCTCTGTCGTGAAGACGAGGGGTATCTTGAGACGCAGGTTGCCGGGTTGGCATCGTCCATGCTTCAAGAAGACGGGCAGGGCGGCTATTGGGTCGAGCGCGGACTGGTGCAGGCGTTGCCCCCGGCCATTCAGCGGCGGCTGCTTCGGGAAGCCTTGCGCCGGTGCCATCCGTTTCATCGGGCACCCAGCTCCGTGGCGGTTGAGGCGGTGAGGGGGATGCTTGCCAAGACGCCATCAGCCGCTGTGCGATCGTTGCCATCGGTTGTGATGACGGTATCCGGACGGTATCTGCGCCTGGCTCCGCGTGCTCATGATCCCAAGCAGGCTGAAGGGGCAGATGTCGGGAGTGAACTTTCCCTGGCCGTTCCTTCGCATATCCAGTGGGCTGGAACAGGACAGCAAATTCGGGTACAACTGGTGCCGGTCGAACGATTGCGTCAGCTGCAGCCGTTGCCGGATTGGTCAATGGTGCTGGATGCCGATCGCGTGTCAGACCCCTTGATGCTTCGTTCGTGGCAACAGGGCGATCGGTTTTGTCCTTCCGGGATGAAGGGCCGTTCGAAGAAGGTGCAGGATTTCTTCACCGATCTGAAAGTGCCGAAAGCGATTCGGGGCAGGATTCCTCTCCTGGTTTCACGGGAAGGCATTGCCGGCGTGTTGGGCTATCGGCAGGATGAACGGTTTGGGGTGGGGGCTTCAACGCGGCATTGTCTTGTCGTGCATGTGAGTGGTGCATTGGTGAAAGAAGGAGCGCTGTAGGATGGAACGTGTGTTTGGCCGCCCGGTTGTGACTCAGGAACAAATGCGTGCCCGTATTCGCGAAATGGGGAAGCAGATTAGCGCCGACTATGCGGGAAAGGATCTGGTCCTTGTGGGAGTGCTCAAGGGGGCCTATGCCTTTTATGCCGATTTGGCCCGGGCGATCCGCATCCCGATCAGGGTGGATTTCATCATTGTCACCAGTTATGGATCGAAGGCGAAGACCTCGGGGAAAGTAAAGCTCATCACCGAGCTGACCGAGGAGATCAAAGGGAAGGATGTGCTGCTCGTCGAGGATATCGTCGATTCCGGCCTGACCGTTCAATATCTCGTGAAGACCCTGTCCAAAAAGAAGCCGCGGTCGATCAAGGTCTGTACGCTCCTGAGCAAGCCGGAGCGCCGGGAGGTCGAGGTGCAGATCGACTATGAAGGGTTCAAAATTCCTAATAAGTATGTGGTGGGGTATGGGTTGGACTACCAGCAAAAATACCGGAATCTGCCCTATCTGGCCGTGCTGGATCAGGTGGACGAAGAGGCGTAGGCTTTTCTCGCGATATTGTCAGTTTTGACAGGCCTGTGTTAACATCACCCACAATCGATTGTGCGAGTGGTGCCCGTTTTTTTAACGTTCCCACAAGGAGATCTGGATGAATTCCAGGGTGAAAAACCTGCTCTTTTGGGTGGTCGTCGGGTTGTTCATGATTTTGCTGTTCAACCTGTTCAGCGTCCCGACACATGCCCCTGAAGAAGATGTGATATTCAGCGATTTCATGGCCAAGATTGATAAGGGCGACGTGGAGCGGGCCATTATCAAGGGGAGCCATATCAGCGCGGTGCTGAAGGATAAGACGAGGATCCGCACCTTCTCGCCGGATTATCCCGACCTGGTCAAAGTCCTGCGCGAGAAGGATGTGCAGATTGAGGTGAAGCCGCTGGATGAAAGCCCATGGTACATCACGTTCTTGGTGACGTGGGGACCGTTTATTCTGTTCCTCGGGCTCTGGTTTTTCCTCATGCGTCAGATGCAAGTCGGGGGGAACAAGGCTCTGTCGTTCGGCAAGAGCCGCGCCCGGTTGCTGACGGAAGAACGAAAAAAGGTCACATTTTCGGACGTCGCCGGGGTCGAAGAGGCGAAGGAAGAAGTGCTGGAGATCATCGAGTTTCTGAAGGATCCCAGAAAGTTCCAGAAACTCGGCGGCCGGATTCCAAAAGGCGTATTGATTGTCGGGCCTCCGGGAACGGGAAAGACCTTGCTGGCCAAGGCCATCGCCGGAGAGGCGGGTGTGCCTTTCTTCAGCATCAGCGGCTCGGACTTTGTCGAAATGTTTGTGGGGGTCGGTGCGTCACGTGTGCGCGATCTCTTCGAGCAGGGGAAGAAACATGCCCCCTGCATTATCTTTATCGACGAAATCGACGCGGTCGGGCGTCTGCGCGGAGCCGGATTGGGCGGCGGACACGATGAGCGCGAGCAGACGCTGAACCAGCTCCTGGTCGAAATGGACGGTTTCGACACGACGGAAGGCGTCATCCTGATCGCGGCAACCAACCGGCCTGACGTCCTGGATCCCGCCTTGCTGCGTCCTGGCCGGTTTGACCGGCAAGTGGTGGTCAACCGCCCGGACCTTCGCGGCCGCACGGAAATTCTCAAGGTGCACACGAAGAAAGTACCGGTTGCGGCGAATGTCGAGCTGGAAAAGATTGCGCGAGGGACGCCCGGATTCTCCGGTGCCGACCTGGAAAATCTGGTGAATGAAGCGGCCTTGTGGGCCGCCCGTTTGAATAAAAAAGAAGTCGAAGTGATCGACTTTGAAATGGCCAAGGATAAGGTCTTGATGGGCGCCGAGCGGAAGAGCCTGGTGCTCACCGACGAGGAAAAGCGGACGACGGCCTATCACGAGGCCGGTCACGCGCTGATGGCGAAGCTGTTGCCAGGGACGGATCCGGTTCATAAAGTCACCATTATTCCCCGCGGCCGCGCCTTGGGCGTGACGATGCAATTGCCGACGGATGACCGTCACAATTATTCCAAGGACTTTCTCTATAACAATCTGGCCATCCTGATGGGCGGGCGGGTTGCGGAAGAACTGGTCCTGCATCACATCACGACCGGTGCCGGCAACGATCTTGAGCGGGCCACCGATTTGGCCCGCAAGATGGTGTGCGAGTGGGGCATGAGTGAGAAATTGGGTCCCTTGACGTTTGGCCGCAAGGAAGAAGAGATTTTCCTGGGGCGTGAAATCGCGACAAAGCGTGATTTCAGCGACCAGGTTGCGTTGGAGATTGATCATGAAGTCAGCCGGCTGGTGACGGAAAACTATGAACGCGCCAAACGCCTGTTGACCGAGCATATGACGAGCCTCAAAGCGCTCGCCGAAGCCTTGCTTGAAAAAGAAGTGCTCGATGCGCCGGAGATCGACCAGATTCTCTTGCAAGCGACTTCGCAGACCGTTCCTGCCTAAGTGCTCTCTCAATGGTCGCCGCGCTTCACCGGTGGGCACCTGAAGCGCGGTGACCGTACCGTGTGATCCAGTATCAAGCGGAAGATCTCTTGGGGTCTTCTCCTGTGTCAGGGACTCTGACTAGGCGCAGCGTTGCTCAGGATAGACTCAACCAAATTTACCGGCGTCAGGCATTGAATGGAGAACATCGTGGAAGGCCATGTGTGGCTGGCGAGAGGACGGCACATGCACATCGGCGCGCGCCCTCTCATTATGGGGATTGTCAATGTGACGCCGGACTCCTTTTCCGATGGCGGACAGTTTCTCGATCCGGAAAAAGCCTTGGCCCACGCGATGGATCTGGCCGAGCAGGGCGCGGATATTGTCGATCTCGGAGCGGAGTCTACGAGGCCCGGTGCTTCTCCCGTCGATGTTGAGGTGGAGCTGAAGCGGATCGTTCCTCTGGTTGCGAGTCTGGCCAAACGGGTTGCGATTCCCATTTCAGTCGATACGATGAAGGCGCGGGTCGCCCAGGCGGCAATCGACGCGGGTGCGTCGATTGTGAACGATGTGTCGGGCTTGCGGTTCGATCCGGAGATGGCATCCATTGTCGCCCGGACGGAGGCCGGCCTGGTGCTGATGCATATGCAGGGGATGCCGGAGGGCATGCAGCAGGCGCCGCAGTATGAGGATGTGGCGACGGAGGTGTGCGCATTTTTTAAAGAGCGGCTCATTGCCGCCGAGCAGGCCGGCATTTCCAAAAGCCAGATCGTGCTTGATCCGGGTATTGGATTTGGTAAGCTGCAGGAACATAATGTGGAATTACTTAATCGGTTGTCGGTATTCAGCGCGTTGAACCTCCCGATTCTCGTCGGGCTGTCGCGCAAAGCGTTTCTCGGAAAGATACTGGACCGTCCTGTGCAGGAGCGAATGTGGGGAACCGCCGCGGCTGTGGCCTTGGCCGTGGATCGAGGCGCGGCTATTCTCCGGGTGCATGATGTGGCGGAAATGTTGGACGTCGTGAAGGTGGCCGCTGCGCTGAAGGCATCGGCGGCCCCATTGAGACAGGAAGACTATGCGTAAATTATTTGGAACCGACGGTGTCCGCGGGGTCGCCAATCTTGAGCCGATGACCAGCGAGATGGCGATGCAGTTGGGGCGGGCCGCGGCCCATTTGTTTATGCGCCGCGCCGGCCGCCATCAAATCATCATCGGGAAGGACACCAGAATTTCTGGGTATATGCTGGAGTCGGCGCTGACGGCGGGGATCTGCTCGATGGGTGTCGATGTGCTGCTGGTCGGCCCCATGCCCACGCCGGCCATTGCCTTTCTGACCAGAAGCTTGCGCGCGGACGCGGGAGTGGTCATCTCCGCCTCGCACAATGCCTATCAGGACAACGGCATTAAATTCTTCTCCAAGGATGGGTTCAAGCTGCCTGATGAGATGGAGGCGCGCATTGAGGAATTGATCGTCTCCAATGAGATCAGCCACCTCCGTCCGACGGCCGATCTGATCGGCAAGGCCTTTCGCATCGACGATGCGGAGGGGCGCTACATCGAGTTCGCCAAACGGTCGCTGCCGAAGGACCTCGATTTTCAAGGCATCAAGCTGGTGGTCGATTGCGCGAACGGGGCCGCGTACAAGCTGGCGCCAAAGGTCTTGCGCGAGCTTGGAGCCAAGGTCGAGGTCATCGGGAATGAGCCGAACGGCATGAACATCAATGCCGGGTGCGGCGCGGTGCATCCGGAACGGTTGCAGGAGGCGGTGCGCCACCATCAGGCGGATATCGGGATTGCGCTGGATGGCGATGCCGACCGGGCGATTTTTGTGTCCGAGCAAGGGCGGATCATCGATGGCGACCATGTGATGGCCGCCTTGGGGCTCGACCTGCACCGCAACGGGCTCTTGGCCAAGCAGACCATGGTCGGGACCGTCATGAGCAACTTCGGACTGGAGTTGTCGATGGCGAAAGCCGGCATCACGCTGCTTAGGACGCCGGTGGGGGACCGCTATCTGCTCGAGCGGATGCTGGCGGATGGGTATAATTTTGGCGGCGAGCAATCGGGCCACTTTATTTTCTTGGACCACAATACGACCGGTGACGGGCTGATTTCGGCGCTGCAAATGATTTCTCTGATGAAGCGGACGGGCAAGCCGCTGTCGGAGCTGGCGTCGGCGATGTCGGCGGTTCCTCAGATTCTGCTCAATGTGACCGTCAAGCAGAAACCCAATCTGGAGTCGGTGCCGGATATCGACCGGGCGATCCGGGACAACGAGCGCCGGCTGAATGGGAGTGGCCGCATTGTGGTGCGCTATTCAGGGACTGAGCCGCTGCTTCGCATCATGGTCGAGGGTGAACGGGATGCCGAGATTAAGGAAGTGGCGGAGGATCTCGCCCGTCTCGTGCGCAAACATCTCTGCTGACGCTCCTGTCTTCTTGCTACGGGAAGGCTCATGCTGCCGTCCCTCTCTGCGGTCTTTCTTGCCGGTCTCGCGCTCGGATCTCTTCTTCCGTTCTTTCCCGTCACGATTAGTGTGCTGCTAGGCCTGTTGATTCCGGCCCTGTGGATTGCCGAACGGGCCGGCGGCCTGGATCCCTTGCGGGCGACGACGGGGTATGCGGCCCTGTTGTTGGGGATCGTCTATTGGGCGTCGGTCGTGCCGCCACCTGGGGCGTTTCACGCGTTCGAGGAGGCTCCTGTCGATCTGCGGGCTGGGCGAATTATTGGCCCGGTGCAGCATGCCCCGCACCGTCTCACGCTACTGGTGAAAACCGAGTCCCCGCGGGAATCCCCTGCCGTACCGCACACGATTCGACTGACCTGGCGGGACCCGGGAAGAGAGGTATGGCATGGCGATCGGATTACGTTTCGCGCCAAGCTACGAGCGCCGACGGGGTCCTTGAACCCCAGGGGCTTCGATTACGCGTCCTATGTGGAACGTCAAGGGGTCGAGGCGGTCGCCACGGTGACGGGGCCTGAGGCGATCCAGGTACTGGAACCGGCGATGAGCAGTTGGTGGTGGGCCGGATGGGGAGAGGTCGATCGGTGGCGGGGCGCGATTCGCGACGCAGCGATCCGGTCGCTGAGCCAGCCGGCGCTCGGGATTTTTCTGGGGATGATCATTGGGGAACGGGGGTATTTACAGGAGGATGTCCAGGAATGGTTCATGATCACGGGGACCGTGCATCTGCTATCGATCTCAGGGTCGCACCTGGGTTTGATCGCGATCGTCCTGTTTGGCCTGGTGAGGGAGATGGCGGTGCAATTGCCGGCCCCGATGTTGCTGGCTCTGTCGAGACGCCTGACGCCCACGCGCTGCGCCATTCTTGTGACGTGGGCCGGAGTGATGCTGTATGCGCTGCTGGCAGGCGCAGAGATCGCCACGTTGCGGGCGGCCATGATGATTACCGCGGGACTGGCGGCGGTCTGGATCGGGTCCGAACGGCATCTTGCGCACGCGTTGGCTGGGGCTGCTGTCGTGATCGTCCTTCACGATCCCCGCGCCATCGGTGATATTTCCTTCCAGTTGTCCTTTCTCTCTGTGCTGGCGATCGTATGGGTTGCGGACTGGCATGCGTCTCGATCGGCTGAGGAGGATCAGCAAGAGGCCACCAGGTGGAAGCGGTATCGTCGAGCCGCGCATGAAGCGATGATCCTCAGCCTCGCGGTCACCATCGTGACGACTCCGCTGGTCGCCTGGTATTTCAATCAAATTCCGTGGGCCGGCGTGCTGACCAATATGATCGCGGTGCCGGTCACGGGATTTGTGGTCGTCCCGCTGGGCTTGTTGACGGCCGGTTGGACCGTGGCGCTTGGGCTTGACGGGCTCTCGCTCGCCACGGTGCAGCAACGGCTGATCGAATGGCTGGTGGGAGGGCTGCATGGGATCGCTTCATGGTCCGCGGCCGACTGGCGCGTATCCGCGCCATCCGTGTTCGTCATGGGAATGTTGTATGCCGGACTCCTGATCGCAGTGGGGATTTCAGTCAGACTCCGCTGGCGTCTGGTTGGTGCGGTGTTGCTGTGTTCTTCGATAGGCCTGTGGGGCTGGGAGGCGGGTTCTTTCGTTGATGGGGATCGGTGGCGAGTCACCTTTCTGGATGTCGGCCAGGGAGACAGTGCCGTGATTGAATGGCCGGATGGAAAGGCCGTCCTGATCGACGGGGGTGGCAAGTATGAGCGTTTCGATGTCGGGCGTGGAGTCGTCGGGCCTTTTCTCTGGAATCATGGCATTCGCCGCCTCGATGCAGTCATTGCCACGCATCCTCAGCTGGATCATGTCGGGGGCTTGCCCTGGATTCTTCGCCATTTTGCGGTTCAAGAATATTGGCATGCCGGTGTCGAGCGGCATGAGCCGCTGTTTGAGGATCTTCGCCGAGCCGTTCTGGAGCGGACGGTACGCGATCGCCGAGCGCACCGTGGCCAGGAGATTGTGTCCTCCGGCGGGTGCCGGCTCACGGTGATGAATCCCTTTGATGCGGATGTGGGAAAGCCGGTCTCGTTGCCGCTCAGCGGTTCGCAGCTGAACAATGAATCAATTGTTACTCAGCTTGAGTGTGGAGCCCATGCGGTGTTGTTTGCGGCGGATGTCGAGGCGGCGGGGATTCGCCGTTTGGCGGCAGAAGGGCAGGCTCCGGTGACGGTGCTCAAGGTCCCGCATCATGGCGGCCGAAGTTCGCTGGATCAAGCCTGGGTGAGGCGCGTTCATCCGCGCCATGCCGTGATTTCGGTCGGCCGGCACAATGCCTATGGCCATCCGGTTCAAGCTGTGCTCGACGCCTATGCGGGGGAAGGGAGCGAGATCTTTCGCACAGATGTCGATGGCGCGGTGGTGGTGACCGGACGGGTTTCATCATCTGCGGTTCATGTGCAGCGCACGAGTGATATGAGGCTGCGCCCTGCCAATCCGGGACGCCATGTGTGGCAAAGTGAATGGGAGAATTGGCAGCGGCTCTGGTCTCAGTGGAGCGGGGCGTAGCGTGTGCGCCAATAAGATTGTGTCCCTAACTAATGGAATGTTGGAAATGGGTTTTCTGTACAGTGGTGAAAGGCTTGTGGCAAAGTTTGTCCAGCTTTCATTCTGCGGCGGCGGTTCTCACGCCTAAGTGTGTGTGTTTCCTCACCATTGCTGTCGGCTGGCTATGGCCTGTGCAGGGCATAGCCTGTGCACATCAATCACTCTCTAGGGATTGAATACTGGAGGAGTGGCACATCATGGCCAATCTCGTTCGCATCGTCATCCAACTTCCGGAAGAGCTGAAACAGCAGCTGGATGCTCTCAGGCAACAGGGCTACACAGCCAGTGGATTTATCCGCGCAATGCTTGAGCGGGAACTGCCCAAACATGCTCCGGCCCAGCCTCCGGTGCTGCAGGTTGTCCCACCCAAGAAGCGAGTTGCGCGGGCGTAATTCGCGGATCGCGCACGAAATCCGGTTCGACCCCCTCGGTTCGGATGAGGTTCCTCACGTCTTGCACTTCTGTGTCAATCTCGGTACAAGGTCACCATGGTTCCCACTGTTGAATGGAAAAACGGCGTTGTTCGGCTGCTTGATCAAAGCCGCTTGCCGGAACAGATTGAGTTTCTCGATTGCCGGGACTATCGGGCGGTCGCCGACGCGATTCGTGAGTTAAAGGTCAGAGGCGCGCCTGCGATCGGAGTCACAGCGGCGCTCGGAGTGGCGCTCGGGGCACAGGCGGTTTCGGCGGCAGACTTCTCTCACTTTTCTCAAGCCGTTGAGGCTGTTTGCGACCATTTGGGTGCGACTAGGCCTACAGCGGTGAATCTGTTTTGGGCCCTCGATCGCATGAAGAAGAAGCTGGCGTCACTGGCTGCCCAGCCGATCGCCTTCGCCAAGGCCGCGCTGATCACCGAAGCGCAAGCCATTCTCGATGAGGACATTGCCCTGTGCAAAGCCATGGGGAAGCACGGTGCAGGCTTGATCAAAGACGGGCAAACCATCCTGACCCATTGCAATGCCGGGGCGTTGGCGACAGCGGGATATGGGACGGCACTTGGGGTGATCCGGGCTGCCTGGGAGCAGGGGAAGAAGATTCAGGTGATTGCCGATGAAACCAGACCGGTCCTGCAGGGGGCGCGGCTGACGGCGTGGGAATTGATGCAGGACAAGATTCCCGTGACCCTGATCACGGACAACATGGCCGGTTCGCTCATGCGCCAGGGGAAAATTCAGTTGTGCGTCGTCGGTGCCGACCGCATCGCTGCCAATGGGGATGTGGCCAATAAGATCGGCACGTACTCGGTGGCCGTCTTAGCCAAGGCGCATGGAATTCCCTTCTATGTCGCGGCTCCCTATTCGACGATTGATCTCAAGACGAAATCCGGAGCGGATATTCCCATCGAGCAGCGCAACCCCCTCGAAGTGACCACCATCCATGGCAGCCATCCTGTCGCGCCAGCCGGGGTCGCTGTCTACAATCCCGCCTTCGACGTGACCCCCGCCGAACTCATCACCGGCATCATCACTGAACGGGGCGTCTTTAAGCCGGGCGAGCTGGCTCGGCAGTTCGCATTCTAACCAGAATCGAAGCGCATCGAGGATATCTGCGGGATGGGAGCGGCCATTTCTATCAGTTGCAAGCTATTTCCTGGCCACTTATAATGCGGCGACGATGTTGAATTTATCCTTTAACTGTGTGGAGGAATCGTAGCGACAATGAGCGAACGGACATTAGCGATTATCAAGCCAGATGCGGTGAAGAAGAATGCCATTGGGGATATCATCAACCGCTATGAGCAGGCGGGGTTGAAGCCGGTGGCGATGAAGTTGATGCAGATGTCGAAGCCGGTGGCGGAGGGATTCTATGCTGTCCACAAGGCGCGGCCGTTTTTTGATAGCCTCTGCACCTTTATGTCGTCCGGTCCTGCGGTCGTGATCGTGTTGCAGGGTGAGAACGCCATCAAGAAAAACCGGGAACTGATGGGTGCCACGGATCCTGCCAAGGCTGAAGCGGGCACGATTCGCAAGGCCCATGGGGCGAATATCGAGTTCAACGCGGTGCACGGATCGGATTCCCCTGAAACGGCGGCCTTCGAAGTGAGCTACTTTTTCCCCGGCATGGAAATCTTCGGTTAAGCATGCCTCCCGGAGGGCGATGGGTTCTTTGCCCTTCATTCAGACACAAGGCCTGATCCGAGGGATAGCGTTGGCGCTGTCCCTCGGGTTCTTGCTGGCCTGTTCTCCACGCGTGCATCCTTCGCTTCCTGCACGATCCTCGGTGGAGGAGGTGCACAATGATCCCGCTCGCGACGCTCACCTGAAATTACTCCGAGAGGCCTATCGGGCGTTTGTCCAGGAGCGGTATCCCACGGCCCTGTTATTTTTCCGGCGCTTTGTCGATTCCGCTGATCGTGGCGCGCCGAGGATGGCGGAAGCGCGCTGGTGGTTGGGGCGCTCCTACGAGCAGCTGGGCGACTATCGGGCGGCCATGGCGGAATACCGCACGTTGGCTGTTGGTGAGGCAGGAGCGGATCCGCAGCAACCGTTGTATCGCGCCCATGCACTCCGCCGTTTGGACGAACTGCGTCAGGTGCCGACTGTGCCTCAAGCGGCGCCTCGCCGGCAGATGACGATAGGGGTCTCTCTCTCCCAAGTTCCTCCTGTCCCGCTATGGATCCCGTGGTTGGAGTCGCTGCTGAAGGCCGACGTGACGTCGTTGTTGATTGATCCGGCCCTGTCCGATGGGACAGCGGGAGAGGAAACGGACCGTCTGCGGGCGCTGGTGGAAGCGGCGCATGTGGCTGGTCTTGCTGTATGGGTATCTCTTGATCCCCATCAGGGGCGAGGCTTGCCGGTCCGTCCAGAGTGGATAACGGCGACGGTTGGGAGGGGGCAGGGCTTATCCAACGGGAGTGCCGGTGGTCCGGAAATTTTGCGTCATCCAGATATCCTGCATCCGGACTACCAAGCGGCGATCGAGGAACGGGTGAAGGTATTGCTTCAAACCGGTTGTGATGGTGTGTTCTTGCAGGCACGGGACAGCCAGGGTTTTGCCAAAGAGTATTCAGAGATCTCGTACCGGCTATTTGCCTCTGCGTTTAGTGTGGCCCTCTCTCCCCAGCAATTGCTCGGAGAGGGGGGAGGCGGAGGTGGGTGGGATGCGGAGCGTGAGGCGCAGTACTGGCGATGGGTCGGTTGGAAGGCGCGCGGATATGCCGCGTTTGTTGCGCGCATCAGAGCGCGTCTTCGCGATATGAATCCGACCGGGCGGTTGCTGATCGAGGTGCATCGTGAGACGGTGAACGGACCGCTTGCGGGATTGGAACAGTACGGCGAGGACGTGGCCGAACTGCTCCAGCGGACCGGAGGGGCCATTGTGGTTCGGAGTGAGGGCGCAGGAACCCTGTCTCTTCCTGAGCCATTGGCTCAGCATGCAGGGGCGCCGGATCGATGGTGGCTTAGTGTGGCCATGCCAGACTCTGAGTCGCTCTCAATCGCGCAATGGGTCGGAACGGCGCTGGCCACCGTGCCGGAGCAAGGGAATTGGAACGTGCTTGTTCGCGTGCCCGAACCGGCCCGATTTCCTTGACAAAGGCCGGTCTGGCCCACTACGATCCGGTCACATTCCGGTTGAGTTATGAGTAATTGACGAGCATGGGGAACCTATGATTCCGACAGATTTGCGGTATCACAAAGAACATGAGTGGGTGCGTCTCAGCGGGACACAGGCGACGGTCGGCATCAGTCACTTTGCCCAGGATGCCCTTGGCGATATTGTGTTCATCGATATGCCGAAGGTCGGGGCGGTGGTGTCGTCCGGGCAGCAGATCGGTGAAGTGGAATCGACGAAGACCACCTCGACCATCTATACGCCGGTCAGTGGCACGGTGACCACGATCAATACAGAGTTGAAAGATCATCCGGAAGTGGTGAACAGCGATCCGTACGGGAAGGGCTGGATTATCGTGATCGAGCTCTCCAAACCGGCCGAGGTGGATCAGCTGATGACCGCAGCCCAGTACGAAGCGTTTCTGGCCAGCCAGAAACATTAAATTCTTCCATGGCGACACACATCGCGATTCTGGGCGCCGGGCCGGGCGGATATGTAGCGGCCATTCGGGCGGCTCAGCTGGGCGCCCGTGTAACGGTCATCGAGCAGCAGGCGCTTGGCGGTGTGTGTTTGAATTGGGGCTGCATTCCCAGCAAAGCCCTCCTCTCCGTTATTGAACTCGGCGACAAATTGAAGAAGGCGGAGGATCTGGGGATCCTCCTTCCAGGCCCTGCGCGCTATGACCTGGCGCGCATGGTGGCACGCAAGAACAAGGTGGTGGCGACGCTGGTGAAGGGCATCGCGACGCTGTTCAAGGCCTGGAATATCGACGTGGTGGAAGGCCGCGGCCGCCTGGTCGATGCGCGCACGATTGCCGTGACGTCGAGCGACGGGTCACAGCGGCAGGTCGAGGCAGACGCCATTGTGATTGCGACGGGGTCGTCATGGCCCCAGCTTGCGCAGTTCCCAATCGATGGCACCACCATCATTACCAGCAAACAGGCGTTGGATTTGGACGCTGCGCCGCCGAGAATGATCATTCTTGGCGCCGGGGTGGAAGGATGTGAGTGTGCGTCGCTGTTTAGCGGGTTGGGCACACAGGTCACGATGGTGGAGCTGCAGTCGGCGGTTCTCCCATTGGAAGACGAGGAGGTTTCCGTGCTCATGGCGCGGGAGCTGAAAAAACGCGGGGTCGAGGTGAACACCGGCACGACGATCGAGCAGGTGGCCGTGCAAGACGGCGTGGTGAGGGCCACGCTGAAAGACGGGAGCACGCTCGAAGCGGAGAGGCTCCTGGTGTCGATCGGACGCGGATTTCAGTCGCGCGATATCGGTGCGGAGCACGCGGGAGTTGCGTTGGGGCGGCGTGGAGAAATTCTGGTCGATGACCATATGCAGACCAACGTGCCTGGCGTGTATGCGATCGGCGATGTGGTGGGCAAGGCGATGCTGGCCCATGTCGCCTCGGCGCAGGGGAAGGTGGCGGTTGAGAATATTCAGGGGCATCCGGTGACGATTCGGTATGATGTGATTCCGGCCGGCATCTTTACGTTGCCTGAAGTGGGGCGTGTCGGGCTGACCGAGCGGCAGGCGCGAGAGCAGGCCCAGGCGGCTGGTCGCGATCCGGAGCAGGCGATCAAGGTCGGGCGGTTCCGGTATGCGGCGCTGGGAAAGGCGCAGGCTACCGGTGATGTCACGGGGTTGTTCAAAGTGATTGCGGATGCGGCGAGCGGCAGATTGCTGGGCGCACATATTGTCGGGGCTCATGCGGCCGATCTTATTCATGAAGCGGCATTGGCGATGGAGACTGGCGCGACGATGTCGCAGGTGGCGCACATGATTCACGCGCATCCCACGCTGGCGGAAGGATTTCAGGAAGCGATTGAAGACCTTGAGGGACATGCCATTCATCAGGTGAAGAAAAAAGCATGAGTCTGCTGCGATCCATATTGCTCAAGCTCGGGATGTTTGCCCTGACGATGGGCGTCGTGTTCTGGATTGGCTGGCAAGTTCCGCAGACCATGCAGCGGCCCGCGTCTCCACATCCCGCGCCACTTGCGCAGGCTGAAGGGCTGGATGAACCATCGCCGGTCGGTGCGGCCCCTAACCAGGATCCTGTCACGGCCAAATCTCCACAGCGCATTTCCACAGACCCGCGGCTGGTCGATCTCAATCGCGCGAGTGTCGAGGAGTTTGAGCAGCTTCCCGGCGTGGGGCCTGTCTTGGCCAGACGAGTGGTGGCCTATCGCGAGTCCAGAGGGAGATTTCATGCGGTTGAAGAGTTGCGGGGAGTCAAGGGTATCGGGCAGAAGAAGCTGGAGCGTTTGAGGCGGTTGGTTACAGTCGCATCGCCGGCCGCATCGGACAAGGGAGAGAAGGCCCCCATATGAGCGAACTGAGTCGGCAGCTCGATTTGATTTTGCGCGGAACGGTGGAAGTGATTCAACAGACGGAGTTGGAAGCGAAGCTCACCCGGTCGCTGAAAGAGAATCGGCCGCTGCGCGTGAAGGCGGGATTCGACCCGACTGCGCCGGATTTGCATCTCGGCCATACGGTTCTGATCCACAAGCTCAAGCATTTTCAAGATCTGGGACATCAGGTCCTGTTTCTGATCGGCGACTTTACGGGGATGATCGGCGATCCCACCGGCGTGTCGGAGACCAGACGAGCACTCACCAAAGAACAGGTGCAGGACAACGCCAAGACGTATCAGCGGCAGATTTTCAAGATTCTGGATCCGCAGAAAACGACCATCGAGTTCAATAGCCGGTGGATGGGATCGATGACGGCGGAAGGGTTGATTCAGCTGGCCGCGCATTATCGCGTGGCCCGGATGATGGAGCGGGACGATTTTCATAAGCGGTTCCATGATCAGAAGCCCATCAGTGTGCACGAATTCCTCTATCCGCTCGTGCAAGGGTACGACTCGGTGGCCTTGAAGTCCGACGTCGAGTTGGGAGGCACCGATCAAAAGTTCAATCTATTGGTCGGCCGGGAATTGCAGCGCGATTTCGGCCAGGAATCGCAGGTCGTGATCACCATGCCGTTGCTGGAAGGCACCGACGGCGTGAAGAAAATGAGCAAGAGCGTCGGAAACTACATCGCGCTCGAAGATAAGCCGGAAGAGATGTTCGGCAAGGTCATGTCGATCAGCGATGCACTGATGGCGCGGTACTATGAATTATTGACGACGGAAGATCTTGAGCGTGTGAAGGCCCTGCATCCTATGGAGGCGAAGCAGGCGCTCGCCCAGCTCCTCGTCTCGCGTTACCACGGCGAGGACGCCGGGCGGCAGGCGCGGGCGGCGTTTCAGCACAAGTTTTCCGAGCGCGAGTTTCCGGACGAACCCGATGTCCGGCTTGTCCTGGCGGCGCACGATCTCAAGGACGGGCAGTCGATCGGACTGGTCGAGCTCGTGGCCAAGACCGGGCTGGTGCCGAGCAAGAGCGAAGCCCGCCGGCTGATCGTTCAGGGCGGTGTGGAGTTCGATCAACAGAAACAGAGCGATGCCGCGGCCGTTATCACCCTCGCCGCCGGCCGTCAGTACCGCATGAAGGTCGGCCGCCGCAAGTTTGCATTGGTCGAGCGGGCTCCGTAAGCAACCTCTTTCTTGACTTGGCATAGAGGCCGCGCGTAGGATGCGATTTAGCGAGCGGGCGTAGCTCAGTGGTAGAGTCCTTGCTTCCCAAGCAAGTTGTCGTGGGTTCAAATCCCATCGCCCGCTCCAAATAACATATGAAATGCGAGGCGTGAATTGTCACGCGCAAGGGATAGAGGACTTGAGAAGCATCTGCTTCCAAGTCCTTTTTTGTATCCTTCGGAGGATGGCGGATGAGGCGGTTCATTTCGATCGCTGGGGGCATTGCAGTCCTGCACGCATTAGCGGGCTGCCACTATTATCAAGAGTATCGCGTGCTGAAAACGAAGGCCGATGTCCAGGAGGAGCACGCGGAGTTATTGAGCGCCTACCGCCAATGCCTGGCCAAATATCAGGATGAGCCACCCAAGGCGAAAGAGATCTGCGCCGCCTATACGCAAAGTCTTCGAGAAATAGAAGTCAGGCACCAATCGGTTCGATAAAGAGAAAAGCGGATAGTGAGGGGGGGGGCGGCGTGTGAGGTGGAGAACGCGCGACCGAGCGCCTCGTCAATATGGCGAGGAGGATCGTGCGGGAGGACGCAATTCCGGTGCTGCTCTCAATACAGCAGGGGATCAGGAAAATGAGCGGAGAAGAGGACTAGACGGCCTTCTTGACCAACCCAGAACGCAGGCAGCGCGTGCAGACCCGAATTCGCAACGTGGTTCCACCGACAACGGCGCGGACGGACTGAATATTGGGATTGAATACCCGTCTCGTCTTATTGTTGGCGTGGCTGACGTTATTCCCGGATTGGCGGCGTTTGTTGCAGAGATCGCATGAAAATGCCACGGTAAGACTCCTTGTAAAGAAACACGTTCTCAAGAACGTCGGATGGTAGCATAGACAGAGTGCGCATGACAAGCGTCACGCCGTGATTTTCAACGGGGGGCGGTTTGCCTGTGAGCGCGAGGAGAGCTTCGATGGAATTCGACACATGGATAGGATTTCTGGCGGGCACGTTGACGACGATTGCGTTCTGGCCGCAGCTTCAACGGACCTGGGTGACCAAGTCAGCCAATGATGTGTCCTTGGCGATGCTCCTGACCTTTACCACTGGTGTGTTGCTCTGGTTTATTTACGGGCTCTCTTTGCACTCCTGGCCGATCATTGTGACTAATGCCATCACATTCGTGCTGACTTTGGCAATTCTTGTTCTCAAGCTGAAATTCCAAAAATAGCGATTCTTCCCACGAACGTTCAAGAGGCCGTAGCAGGTTGCCGGTCTTGGGGCGCAAGTGCTGCCTAAGGCAGAATGAGATCTCTATAAGGAATGACTGGGTGGAGCCATGGCGCTTGAGAGGGGAACGCTAATGTCGAAGCTCGGATCGCCTCCATCATCCAGATGATCTTTCCCGACGCTATAGAGTTTTCGCTGTGTGGGGCTCCAGAGCATGGGAAGGCCTGAAAAGGGGTCGTAGTATTTCGCTCCGACTTCGGCCAGCCGCGTGGGAATGGTGGCGGTGGCGGTCGGTTTGCGCATCAAGACCTGGAGTGAGACCAGCCGGAGGCGCGCATCAGTTTCTACGAGTCGCTGGCTGAACGGCGTCCATTCCGGCTCAAATTCCAGTGGATGGGCGACGCGCTCAAAAAATGTGCGGGTTGAGTTTTTGGCAATGTCGTGCAGTTTGGGGAGCGGGCTATGAACGGAGTCAGCCGTCTTGATGAGCGCATCGTAATACGCGGCATAGGTATTCCAGGTTTGCTGGTTTTGCGAAGCGGTGGTCAGGGACTGGCGGTTCTGAGGATGTTCCACTTTCTGAAAGGCTCCGGATGGGAGATGGGCACTGTGCGCGATGGACTCATAGGATGTCCAGTCAGTCTGGGGAACCTGGAGTGGGGCCAGGTCTGTCGTTCGGTTGCGTAAATAGGTCAGTGTGAAATGGCTTTGAACAGGCCATTGGAGCGAGTACTCGGCGGTGGTGAGCGGTTGAAGCAGATCGAGGCTCCGCGTCAGGATGGTCCGGTCCACTGAATCTTGGCTCAGGATTCCGGATAGAAGTTGCACATCGTCATCAATCATGACGGTGGCCATCATTTTGATAGGGAGTGTGCGGGCTTCGCGCAGGACCATGCGCCATTGGGCCAGGTCGCGGGAGAGCCGTGCAAGGCCGCTGGCGGTCTGTTGTGAGAATCCTTCCGCAACATAGAGCCGGTGGGCGCCCAGCAATTCTTCGATGCGCGGGGCTCCCTGATGGGCGTATCCCCAGTCTTCAAAGGGCATCTGAAGCCATTGTTCGTAGCGAGCCACCAGAGGACGGTATCGGTCGGCGGAGATTCGATACAGCGCATCTTTCTTTTGTAACGCCTCGAGCGGGTTGGACGCGTACCATTCGGGGAGGACGTGATCAACTGCGACGGGGAGGCGGAGTTCGGATCGCCCTGTTTGATTGAAGTCAAAACCGGCCTGGGTCGGCCGCGCATCCGATTCGAGCCAGATGTCATAGCCGGTTTGGATTGGGTTTCGTCCGCTTGCAGCGGCCATGCCGAGCAGGAGAAAGTAGCCATTCTCCAGAGGATGTTCAATCACGCGAGCCGGCGGTTCCGTCAGAGAGATAAAGGTGTCGCTGGGGTTGTCTTTTTTCAGTGACCACAGGAGGCCGGAGAGTTCCAAAAACAATCCAATGATACAGGCACTGATGATGAGATTGCGCATGACCCGTTCGAGGCCTTTCTTGTATCGCGTGCTGTGAATCGGTGTTCTGTAGGATTGACAGAAACGTTCATGGGAGATCTGAGCAAGCCTTATGCCCATAGGGTGTCCGTAGAAAATCTCACTATCACGGGCACTTTCAGCGATGAGGGGACGGTAACGGAGAGACCAATGTACAGCAAGGATGCAGTGGTTGGACAATATGGAACTTGACAAGTTTTGCTTCCATCTCCTAGAGTGCCAACACCATATCGTAACTCCGGGGTAAGGGAAGAGGGTGTGACTCCCTCGCGGTCCCGCCGCTGTGAATGGGGACGAAACCCGTGAAGGCCACTGTCCGTTTGGATGGGAAGGCGCGGGAAGTAGGATGAACCATGAGCCAGAAGACCTCCCTGGAGAATTGACCATCGTTCCCTCGAGGGCTGGGGAACAGGCGAGGATGTAGAAGCGGGGCAATCCTCAGGGTCTATTGTAGGCCTTGGGGATTTTTTATTTTGGGCCTGTTCAACGCGATTGTCAGTGGAGCCTGTGTCCTGCTTCTCTGTCTGGGTGGGATGCCAGCGGGCGGTGCGTTTGCGCATGATGAGATGCCGGATATGAAACGCCGACAGCAGGGTATTCTCACGGGCATGCCGTTTATGGCCCATGTGTCGTCCCGGTCGTTTGTCGATGACATGGGCCGCAAGATCTATCTGGCCAAAGCGCCGACCAGGATTGTGTCGCTGGCCCCGAGTGTGACGGAAACGTTGTTTGCCATCGGTGCCGGTTCACAGGTGGTCGGGGTGACGCAGTTTTGCGATTTCCCTCCGGAGGCGGCGCAGAAGCCGAAGGTCGGATATGCCAACCCCAATTTGGAATCGCTGGTCGCGCTTCAGCCGGACCTGATCATTACTCCGCAACAATTTCTCAAGCTCGATCTCCTCGGAAAGCTGGAGCAACTCAAAATCCCGGTCTTTATCCTGGCCGACCGGAGCGTCGAGGATATCTTTTCGCATATTCAGACGCTGGGGCGCATGTTGGATCGCTCTACGGAGGCCGTTGCGCTAGGGATGGATCTGCGCCAGGAGATTGCGCGCCTAAAAGCTCGGACGCAGGGACAGCCGCCTGTGCGGGTGCTGTATGTCTTGAACAGCCAGCCGCTCATTACCGTCGGGCCTGGCAGTTTTATCGATCAGCTTATCGGTCTGGTGGGCGGCGTGAATGTGGCGGCCAAGAGCGCGACGCCCTATCCACGGCTCAGTATGGAAGTGGTATTGCAAGAGGACCCGGAAGTGTTGGTGTTTCCGATCGGCAAGGCCGAGGGGATTTCGGAGAGTGAACAGCAAGCCTGGCGGCAATGGACCACGCTCACGGCCGTGAAGCAGGGCCGGTTGCGGCAGATTCCCGCCGATCTGCTCAATCGGCCCGGCCCCCGGATTGGGAAGGGATTGGAGTTGTTGGCGGATATTCTGCATCCGTCGCCTCCGGCATCGCCAGCGACCGGAGAGAGGCCGTAAGACGATGGCAAACGGCCAGGCCACGCCCCCAGCCGCTTCTGCTGCACTCGCTCCGGCAATTGGTGCGACCGCCTCATCAGATATGAGAGGGCAGTGGCAACGGACCGGGGCGATTCTGAGCAGCCGACGCTGGGGCCTGATCCTGTCCGGGCTTCTGCTCGCCAGTCTGGGCGTGGTGCTGCTCTGTAGCCGGTTCGGAGCCGCGTTGGTGCCATGGGGAGATGTGTTCCCGGCACTCGTGCATGCCTTGAAGACCGGGGAATGGGATCAGTCCTCGATTGGCACGTCCGGCGTGATTTTGATGCAAGTCCGGTTGCCGCGCGTGCTGATGGGATTTCTGGTCGGCGGCAGCCTCGCGGCGGTGGGGGTCACGCTGCAGGCGCTGCTGAGAAATCCGCTGGCCGATCCCTATGTGCTCGGCGTGTCAAGCGGCGCCGCGTTAGGGGCGGCCGTGACCATGTTGTTGGGAATCGGCACGACGATGGCGTTGTTGCCCGTGCTGCCCCTGTGCGGATTTGCCGGGGGGCTGCTGGCGCTGGTGGTGATCTATCGCTTGGCGCAGTCGCAGGGCCGGCTGCCGATTCACAGCCTGTTGCTTGCCGGCGTGATTCTCAATGCCATCCTCACGGCGCTCATTATGTTTATCACTTCCATCATGGAGCCCAATCGATCCGCCGGTCTGATGGCCTGGCTCATGGGCTCGTTAATCGCGCCGGGTTATCCGGCGCTGGGTGTTCTGGCCGGCTATGCGGTCTTTGTGTTGGCGATCGTGATGCAGAAGGCGCAGATGCTGAATGTGCTGACGCTGGGAGAGGAGACCGCCCGTTCGTTGGGGATCGATACCGAGCGTATGAAAAAACAGCTCTTTGTCCTGACGGCCTTGCTCACCGGCGCGGTGGTGTCAGTGAGCGGCATGATCGGGTTTGTCGGGATGGTTGTGCCGCACGCGGTTCGTCTGGTCCTAGGGTCGGATCATCGGCTGTTGTTGCCGGCATCGGTGTTGGTGGGAGGCATGTTTCTGGTTGCGGCGGATACCATCGCACGGACGCTGTTCGCGCCCGCCGAGATTCCCGTGGGGATCGTCACGGCGCTGATCGGCGGCCCGTTCTTCTTGTACCTGCTGTTATGGCGAAAAGATCGGATGTTGTGAGATGGCCGTATCGATGACCGCAGAACCGCCTTCCCAACCGATCATGACCCGTCATGCCATGGAGGTTGAAAACCTGTCTTTTCGGTACGGTTCTGACCAACAGGGGCGGGCCTGGACGATTGAGGGCGTGTCATTTGGCGTTCGGACAGGAGAGGTGCTGGGGATCGTCGGACCCAATGGATCCGGAAAGTCCTCTCTGCTGAAGCTGCTGGCGGGGTTGTTACGTCCCTACAATGGCGATATTCGACTCGGCGGTTATTCCATCGGCCGGCTCGAACCGCGAGAGATCGCACGCTCGGTGGCGGTGGTGCCGCAGGAATATGCGCAGGTGTTTCCCTTTACGGTCACGGAAACGGTGCTCATGGGACGGTTCCCGCACCGGCGCGCATCCTGGTGGAGCATGGGGATCGGGGATGAAACCGAACAGGATGTGTCCTGTGTGCAAGAAGCCATGAGTGCAACCGACGTTGTGCCTCTGGCCGACCGGTTGATGTCAGATCTGTCCGGTGGAGAACGGCAACGGGTGGTCATTGCGCGAGCCCTCGCCCAGGAACCGGCGATTCTCTTGCTCGATGAGCCGATGGCCTTTCTCGATATCAATCATCAGATCGAGATCTGTACGCTGATCAGCCGGCTCAAAGCGGAACGGCAGCTCACCGTAGTGCTGGTTTCCCATGATCTGAACGTGGCGAGCCAACTATGCGATCGCGTGTTGATGTTGAGGGACGGGCGGCTCTGCCGGATGGGGCCGCCCGAAGACACGATCATGCCGGATGTGTTGCGGATGGTCTATGGCTGCGAGGTCGTGGTCGATGCCCATCCGCAGACCGGGCGGCCTCGTGTGACCATACCGGTTGGCTCCGGCCAGATATAGGATATTCCCACGGTCATGTCCCCGGCCGTGCGGGTGTGAATGAGGGGGGACGATCATTTCAGCGTGAAAGGGCGTTTTGTAGAAACGTAGTTGGTGTCGGGGAAGATGGTGCAAATCCATCACGGTGCCGCCACTGTCAGCGGGGAGTAATTCTGCAGATGCCACTGTCATGAAGCGTGAAAGGTGAAACGTAAAGCGTAAGAGGAGCAGTCAGTCCTTTTACGGGGCACGTTTTACGCCATCACGCTTCAGATGGGAAGGCGCAGAGACACGACGATCCGCAAGTCAGGAGACCCAGCCAGCTGTCGATTCAACTCAACCCTTCGAGCACAAGGGAGATGTGTCATGGCATGGTTTGTTCGCTGGGCGTTGTCTGTCTGCGTTCTGGTCTGGTTCCTTCCTGCTCCTGTCGTATTGGCGCAAGAGATCGCGATGGCCGATCCGGCCGATATCATTGAAACGCCGGAGGTCGTCGTGAGCGCCACGAAGACGCCTGTTCCGGTGGCGCAGGTGACGAGTGCGGTTGAAGTGCTTACCGAAGACGATCTCAAGCGGCGGCAAATCAAGACGGTGGCGGAGGCTCTTCGCTTGAGCCAGGGGTTGACGGTGTTTTCAAACGGCGGCCCAGGAACGAGCACGAGCGTCCGGATTCGCGGCAGTAACGCCGATCAGGTGTTGGTGCTTATCGACGGCGCGATCATGAATAGTGCAACGCTGGGCAGCTTCAATTTTGCAAATCTGACGACCGACAACATCGAGCGTATTGAAATCCTTCGCGGCGCGCAGAGCATGTTGTGGGGAGCGGATGCGATGGGCGGAGTGATTAATATTACGACGAAACGAGGCAGTGGGGCGCCATCGGCAAGTGCATTTATCGAATACGGGTCATTTGCATCCATCCGGGAAGGCGGACAAGTGTCCGGCAAGACGGGGATTGTGGATTACAGTCTGGCGCTGTCGCGGTGGGATTATGCCGGGTTCTCGGCGGTGAATTATCGACGGGGCGCATCGGAACGAGATGGTTTTCATAACTGGCAGACGTCGGCGAGGCTCGGTGTGGCGCTGCCTCATGAAGGCCGGCTTGATGTCACGTTTCGGCTGTTGCAAGGCAAGGTCAATTTTGACAATGGGTCTTCTCCGGGGTTCGACACACTGGGCGCATTTACCGACAGCCAGCAATTTGTCTACAGCGCCACCTATGTTCAGCCGATCACGGACTGGTGGAATCAGGCCATAACGCTGTCCCGCCAAACGGAGGACTCGGAGTCCTTTTCAGGAACCACCCAGCGCAATTTGCAAACTGGAGTGGTAAATTCGCCGTATCTCTATCGATCGCAGATTAACACCGTGGCCAATCGCGCTGAGTGGCAGCACAATGTCCAGATTGGGAAGCCTCTGCTCCTCAGCGCGGGATATCAATTCCGCCAGCAGCAGGGGGAGAATCTAAACCTGCTTACGAATAATTATGATTTTCCGACAAAAAACGTGTCCAGTCATGCCGGATTTGCTCAAGCGCAACTGAATCTGTGGGAACGTGTGTTTGCCACCGGCGGCATCCGCTACGACGACTATAATGTGTATGGCAGTTCCACCACCTATCGGACGACGGCCGGCTATCTTCATCCAGAGACCGACACCAAGGTGCGGGGGAGTTACGCCACCGGTTTTCGTGCGCCGACGATCAATCAGTTATTTTATCCCAATTTCGGCAATCCGAACCTCAAGCCGGAACGAAGCCAAAGCATGGATGTCGGCATAGACCAGTATCTATTGGATAAGCGCCTGACGTTCAGTGGGGGATACTTTTGGAATCGCTTCCGCGACATGATTGCCGCGGTTTCGACCTCGACGGTCTGTGGGGCTGGCGGCTATTGTGCGGAGAATATCGGTCTCGTGAGCACGAAGGGATGGGAAGCGAGCGTCAAATACGCGGTGGTCAGAGATGCTTCCTGGATCAAGAGCTTGGATATTCAGGCGCAATATACGAATACGATGACCAGAAACCTTCAGGAGTATCCCGGCAATCGGGCCCCTCGCATGCCGGTGGATCAGTGGAGCCTGATCGTCAGTTGCCAGCCGATCGAACCGGTTCGGGTGAATTTAGAAGGCCGGTATGTGGGGTCACGGTTTGATGATGTCAATAATCGGCAAACCATGAAGGCCTTCGATGTCTGGAATCTCTCCGCGACCTACGATGTGACGCGCCGTGTGCAGACCTATCTGCGGGCCGATAATATCTTCAACGAGAAGTACGAAGAGGTTCGGTTTTACGGGACGCCGATTCGGTCGATCTTTGCGGGCGTGCGAGTAAATTACGATGCAAAATAGGGCATGGTATGACTAGTCCGAGGCTGGTCATTGCCGGCACCGCGAGCAATGTCGGGAAGACGACGGTGACGTTGGCGATCCTGGCAGCCCTGCGACAGCGGGGCCGCCGGGTGCAGCCGTTCAAGGCAGGACCGGACTTCATCGATCCGGGCCATCACACGGCGGCGGCCGGACGTGCGTCGCGCAATGTGGACGGCTGGATGCTGGGGGCGGACCTCAATCGAGCGATTGTTGCGCGGGCCGCGGCGGATGCGGACATCTCGATCATCGAAGGGATGATGGGATTGTTCGATAGCAGTTCCCCGGTGAATGAGATCGGCAGCACAGCGGAATTGGCGAAGCAGTTGGATGCGCCGGTGCTGCTCGTCATCGACGGCAGCGCCATGGCGCGGTCCGCTGCGGCAATGGTGTCGGGCTATGCGCGGTTCGATCCGGCCTTGCGGATAGCGGGAGTGCTGTTTAATCGGGTCGGCAGCGAGGGCCACTACAAGCTCCTCAAGGAAGCCGTGGAACACGAGACGGATGTGGCGGTGGTCGGGTATCTGCGTCCTGATGCCGCCGTGACGATCGGCGACCGCCATCTTGGACTGGTCATGGCCATGGAGCAGGGGACCGGAGCGCTGTATGACCGGCTGGCGAAGGCCGCGGCTGACACGATTGACCTGGATCAAGTCGAATCCCTGGCCGGCTCGTGCGGAGCCTTGAGGGGGCCATCTCCGTATGTGACGGAGACCCGGCCGCGTTCGGTTCGCATCGGTATCGCGCAGGATCAGGCCTTTTGTTTTTACTATCCCGAAAATCTTGAACTGCTGGAAGCGGAGGGCGCGGAGCTGGTTCCGTTTTCTCCAATCAGGGATCAGTCTCTACCGGATGATGTGGCGATGCTGTATTTGGGCGGCGGCTATCCGGAACTACACGGACCGGCGCTGGCTGGGAATACCGCCATGCGAACGGCCATCAGCGCATTTGCCGGGCAGGGAGGGACGATCTATGCGGAATGCGGCGGCATGATGTATCTGACGCAGGCGATTCGTGACTTTGCTGGCGTCTCCCATGAGATGGTCGGGCTGTTTCCGGCCGAAGCCGTCATGCGGAAGGCGGGGATGACGCTGGGATACCGGACGGTGGAACTGGCACAGCCATGCATTCTCGGTGCGGCCGGTGTGACGGCGCGCGGCCATGAATTTCACTATTCCACACTGGTTCCGAAAGGGCCATTGACCTATGCCTGTGGGCTCACCGATGCGCGGGGGGAGTCGAGGGGGCCGGATGGGCTGGCTCTCGACAATGTGGTGGCGCTCTATACGCACCTTCATTTTTCCAGCCAGCCCCAGGTTGCGGCTTCGTTGGTGGCCTCTGCTCGTCGAATGAAGGTCCGGGCATCGGTGCAACAGGAAGGAGTGCGATGACGGAGCAGGATGAGCATAAAGCGAGGATGGAACGGCTGAAGGCGTCGGTGGACCGCCGCATCGAGGCGGCACAAGAGGAGAAGGGGCTCTTGATCGTCTACACCGGGGCCGGCAAGGGCAAGACGACGGCCGCGCTGGGGATGGCGCTGCGCTGTATCGGGCACGGCCAGAAGGTGGCGGTGGTGCAGTTTATCAAGGGCGCCATCGATACGGCGGAAGAGCGGATGCTGAAGTCGTTCGGGGATCGGGTAACATTTCTGCGGATGGGCGAGGGGTATACCTGGGAAACGCAGAATCGTGAACGTGACACGCAGCATGCCCAACAGGCCTGGGCGAAGGTATGCGAGTTTCTTCGCGATCCCTCCTATGCGATGGTGATCCTCGATGAGTTCAATATCGCGCTGCATCATGACTATGTGTCACTCGGCGAGGTGCTTCCGGTTCTGCGCACTCGCCCTCCCATGCAGCATGTGGTGATGACCGGTCGCGGCGCCAAGGAAGCCTTGATCGAGGAGGCCGATCTGGTGACGGAGATGAAGCAGGTCAAACATCCCTTTCGCAAAGGGATTAAGGCGCAGCCGGGGGTGGAATTTTGATCAGGGTGTTGAAAAAGCCCGCCAGCTTTGTTCTCGCGTCGCTCAGAGGCTCAACATACAAACGGAGTACGCCTCGCCTCTTCGCTTGCTGCGGCCTCGCTGGACGGCCTTTTTGAACACCCTGAGGAGTTCTGAAGCGTGAGGTGGGGAGTACGATGCGAGGTCCTGTAACCAAGACGTGTGAGCACTGTGGCCAATCGTTTTCGTGCGGAGGGTATCAATGCTGGTGCGGGAAGATCGGGATCACGGAGTCCCACATGGACTGGATTGCCGAGCGGTATAAGGATTGTCTCTGTCCCGGTTGTTTGGAGAAGATCGCAACCGGTGAGTTGGGTCCGCAATCCGTGCCGCATCACGAGCGAACAAGATAGGAGCAAGGCCGGCAATGTCTGACGATAGGCAATTTTCAGACGTGGAGCGGGAGGCTGTGTATCGGGCAATCTTCGAACGGCGCGATGTCCGCCGGAATTTTCTGCCGGCGCCGATTCCAGACCAGGTCTTGACGCGTGTGTTGACCGCAGCCCACCATGCCGGGTCGGTAGGATTCATGCAGCCCTGGGATTTTGTGGTGGTGCGCGATCGCACGACCAAGGGCGCGGTGAAAGAGTTATTCCGGCAGGCTAATGAGAAGGCAGCGGCCTGTTATGAGGGGGAGCGTGCCGCGCTCTACAGAAGTTTGAAGCTGGAGGGAATCGAAGAAGCGCCGATCAATATCGGGGTGACCTGCAGCCGGCAGCGGGGAGGCCCTCACGTGCTGGGCCGTTCGACCGTGCGCAATACGGATTTGTATAGCACCTGCTGCGCCATTCAAAATCTCTGGCTGGCCGCGCGCGCCGAGGGGATCGGCGTCGGATGGGTCAGCATTCTGGATCACGGCGCGTTGAAGCGGGTGCTCGGCGTGCCCAAGCCGGTCAAAGTGCTGGCCTATCTCTGTCTCGGGTACGTATCGGATTTTGCCGCCAAACCGGATTTGGAAACAGCCGGATGGCGGGAACGGCTTCCGGTGGAATCCCTCATTCACTATGAATCGTGGGGCAATGTCGCAGCCGGACACGAGGGGAGGCAGTGATGCGCATTACCAAGGTCTATACCAGAACGGGTGACGCGGGAAAAACCAGATTGGCCGGCGGGCAGCAGGTCTGGAAAGACAGCCTGCGGGTCGAAGCCTATGGGACGATCGATGAGCTCAATGCGTCGGTCGGGGTGGTGCGGGTGATGAATGCCGAGGTGCTCGATGAGTATTCGGCGGCGGCGATTCTGGAAGAGGAATTGCGCTGGGTGCAGAACAAACTGTTCGACGTCGGCAGCCTGCTGGCGACGGCGCCGGGGCAGACGTTCAAGAATATGCCGCAGGTAACGGCGGCGGATGTCACGAGATTGGAAAAGCTGATCGATCGGTGCCAGAAAGATCTGGCGCCGCTCAAGGAGTTTATCCTGCCAGGAGGCGGAAAGGTGTCCGGCTTTCTCCATCAAGCCAGGACCGTGTGCCGCCGTGCGGAGCGGCTCTGTGTCGCGCTGGGGAAGGTCGAGCCGGTTGACTCAACCATCATCAAATTTGTGAATCGGCTGAGCGATGCCTTGTTCGTGTTGGCTCGGTGGGTGGCGAAAACACAGGGCGAACCGGAATTTCTCTGGGAGCGGGATGGCGCAGGCAAAACCAAGTAAACGAGCAACGCTGGCGAAGGTGCCCGCGCAGATCATCTTCGTCCTGGGCGGGGCGGCCTCAGGGAAAAGCGACGTGGCTCTCACCCTCGCTGGAGAGCAAACGCCGAAAGCGTTTGTGGCGACGGGGCAAGGGCTTGATGATGAGATGGCTGCGCGCATTGCCCGGCATCAAGCCACGCGATCGTCCGATTGGGAAACGGCGGAAGTGCCGCGTGAACTGGCGTCCTGGTTTTCGCAGGAGGGTGCTCGCTACCGGACGATCCTCCTGGATTGCGTGACCCTGTGGCTCAGCAATCTGACCGGCTCGGGAGTATCGGAGCCAGCCATCACGAAGCGTGTCACGGCACTCCTCAAGGCGATCCGAAAGACCTCGGCTAGAGTGGTGATTGTCAGTAACGAGTTAGGCCTGGGGCTGGTGCCGGCGGAGCCATCGGCGCGTGCGTTTCGTGATGTGGCCGGGCGGGTGAATCAGCAGATTGCGGCCGCAGCGGACGAAGTGTATCTGGTCGTCAGCGGGATCCCGCTGCGCATGAAGTGAACTAAGGAGCCGGCCATGTCATTACAGGAAGTGTGCGGTCGCATTCAGCCGCTTGACCCGAATTTGCTGGTGAAGGCGCAAGCGCGGCTGGATCGGTTAACCAAGCCGTTGGGAAGTCTGGGGCGGCTTGAGGAAATGGCGGCGCGCTATGTGATGATCACGGGCGAGCTAAAACCATCAGTCCCGCGCGGCGCCGTGTTCACGTTTGCGGCGGATCATGGGGTGACCAAAGAGGGCGTCAGCGCCTATCCTCGTGAAGTGACCCCGCAGATGGTGTTGAATTTTTTGCGCGGCGGGGCGGGGGTGAATGTGCTGGCTCGGCATGCCGGTGTGGATGTCCGCGTGGTGGATATCGGCGTCGATCATGATTTTGGGTCGGTGCCGGGACTGATCGCGAAGAAAGTGATGAGGGGGACGCGCAACTTGCTGGCCGAACCGGCCATGACTCGTGCGCAAGCGGAGCAGTCTGTCTTGGTCGGCGTGGAACTCGCCACGCAGGCCGCTAGGGAAGGGGTCGGTCTCATCGGCACCGGTGATATGGGGATCGGGAATACGACGCCGAGCGCCGCGATTACGGCGGTGATGACCGGGCGGCCTGTGGCGGAGGTGACCGGGCGAGGAGCCGGCATCGACGAGGCGGGACATGCGCGGAAGGTGACCGTGATCCAGCACGCGCTGGATCTGCACCGTCCCGATCGAACCGACGCGCTCGACGTCTTGGCCAAAGTGGGCGGGCTGGAAATCGGGGGGCTGGCCGGTTTGATTCTCGGCGCGGCTGCGGCTCGAGTGCCGGTGGTCTTGGATGGGTTTATTGCCGGAGCTGCGGCATTGATCGCGGTCGGTCTCCAGCCGCGGTGCCGGGAGTATCTCATCGCCTCGCATCGCTCGGTTGAGCGCGGGCATCAAGCCATCTTGGATCATGTGGGGGCCAAGCCGCTCCTGGACCTGGATCTGCGTCTTGGAGAGGGAACGGGCGCTTGTCTGGGCATGAGTCTCGTGTGCGCCGCGATCAAGATCTACAATGAGATGGCGACATTTGATGAAGCCGGGGTGGCGGAGAAAGCCTAGGATATGGGAGCGGTTGTCCGTCCATTCGTCTTTGCGTGGCATTTTTTGACAGCCATTCCGTTGAGCCGGGCGCATCATGAACCGACTGCCTCGGAATTGGCGGCGTCGATGGCCTGGTATCCTCTCGTCGGGATGGTCATCGGCGGCGGACTCGCCCTTGTTGACATGGCACTGACACATCTCTTTGCCCCCACCGTAGTGAATGCACTGTTGATCATGCTGCTGGTGCTGGTGACGCGCGGGTTGCATCAGGATGGGTTGGCGGACACGCTGGATGGATTGGCCGGCGGCCGGACGCCGGCGGAGCGGCTGCCGATCATGCGCGATCCGCGCATCGGCGCGGTCGGTGCCACGGGACTGTATCTCTCCTTGCTGTTGCGCTATGCCGGGCTGATGGCCTTGCCACAGGCGCTCAGGCTGCCCGCCCTGCTCTGTATGCCGGCGGTTGGACGGTGGGCGATGGTGACCCTGGCCTGGGCCTCACCCTACGCACGGGCGGAGGGAGGCTTGGCTGCCCCATTTCTTACGCACCTGTCGTCCCTCCAAGTGCTGATTTCGACGGCGGTGCTTTCCGTCGGGCTGGGCTTGGCGTTTGGCGTACAGAGCGCATTCGTCGTTCTGCTGTGCGCGGCGGCGCTGGTCGCCGCCGTATGGGCCGGTTGCCGCCATTGGTTCGGCGGCATTACGGGAGACACGCTGGGTGCCACGAATGAACTTATCGAAATCGTCTTTCTGCTCCTCGTGCCGTTGCTGCTGTGGTTCCTATGACGGGACGCGAACTCCTGCTGGCAGCCTGCCTTGATACGCTTGTCGGTGATCCCCGATGGCTGCCGCATCCCGTTCGCGGAATGGGGGCTGTCATTGCCTGGTGCGATGCGCATGTCAGAGGGATGTGCCAGAGTCCGGCTGGTCTTCGTCTGGCCGGGATCGGGCTGGCCGTTGGTTTACCCGGAGCTGTCTATGCGGTCGGGTATGCGGCAATTGACGCCGCCTCGGATCTATCCCTGTGGTGTGGGACGGCCGTGTCTATTGTCCTGGCCTCCACCACACTCGCGGGACGGGATTTATGGGACCATGTGCGGGCGGTGCGTGACGCGTTGCAGCAGGGCAATCTTCCCGCTGCCCGACAGGCCGTGGCGATGATCGTCGGGCGTGACACCGAGCCGCTGTCCGAATCCGGCGTGGTGCGCGCGGCGGTGGAAACGGTGGCGGAGAGCACCGCCGATGGGGTGATCGCGCCGCTCTTCTACCTGGCCATCGGTGGCGCGCCGCTGGCGCTGGCGTATAAAGCGGTGAATACGCTGGATTCGATGGTCGGCCATCGGGATGAGTGGCATCTCGATTTCGGGTGGGCCTCCGCCAGGCTTGACGACATTGCGAATTGGGTTCCGGCCAGGCTGACGGCTGTGCTGCTGGTCTTTGCGTCTGGCCTGGTCACAGGACAAATTGATCCGATGAGAAACGGGTGGCGCATATTCTGGCGGGATGGCGGCAACCATCCCAGTCCGAATAGCGGAAGGCCGGAAGCGGCGTTGGCCGGTGTTCTCGGTGTGCAGCTGGGAGGGCTCAATTACTATGACGGCGTGCCTCATGAGCGGCCATTCATTGGCGAGGCCGCTAGGGCGCTGGTTGTCGAGGATATCTCTCTTGCGATGCGGATGATGGTCATGGCCTGTGTGTTGGGCTTGGCCATGGCCGGAGGGATGCGATGGCTCGTCTGAAGGCCCGCTCGCATGGCGGCGATGTCTATGCCGCGTCGCGCGAGTTGCAGTGCGATGTGACGGAGGTGCTCGATTTCAGCGCCAGCATCAATCCGCTGGGTCCGTCGCCACGGGTCTGGCGGGCGATCACCGGCGCTCGTCATGTGTTGTCCCACTATCCCGATCCTGACTGTTGGGCACTGCGCCAGGCGCTGGCCACGCAATGGCAGTGTGAATCAGCACAGATCGTGGTGGGAAACGGCTCGATGGAATTGATCTATGCCCTGCCGCACGCGCTCAAGATCGATCATCTGTTGGTGGTGCAGCCCACGTTCTCCGAGTATGCCGCGTCCATGGTGCGCCATGGCGGGCACGTGTCGCAGGTCTGTGCTGATCGCAACGAACAGTATGCCTTGCCGGTCGAGCGCCTGTGCGGCTTGCTGCACCGGCAGAAGAACGGGCCTCGGGCGATCGACGGGGTGATGTTCTGCAATCCCAACAGTCCAACGGGGCAGGCCTGTGGTGCCGAGGCTGTACTGGAGCTGGCGCGCATGGCGCAGCGGCGGGGTGTCTGGTTGATCGTCGATGAAACATTTGCCGACTACTGTCCGGAACGATCGATCTTGTCCCTGGCTGCGTCGTTGTCGCGCGTCGTGGTGTTGCGGAGCCTGACGAAATTCTATGGTTTGCCTGGATTGCGGGTCGGGTACGCGGTCGCGAGGGCTTCCGTGGCGCGGACGCTGCGGGGCGCATTGCCGCCCTGGTCAGTGAATGCGATGGGGCAGGTGGCCGCCTTGGCTGCGCTGCAGGATACGGCGCATGCCCGGAAGAGTCTCCAGTACGTGATCACAGAGCGCACGCGATTGGCCGGGCTGCTTGCGGAGTTGCCGGGGTGCAGGGTATTTCCAGCGCATGCCAATTACATTTTCATGGAATTGCCCCGTGGCTGGCAGGCGAGGCAGATGACGGAACGCCTGCGACGGGACGGATTGCTGATCCGGGACTGCTCCAGAGTGCCCGGCGCGAACGCGCGCTCGATCAGGATTGCCGTGCGGCAGCGGCGAGACAACGACCGGCTGCTTTTGGCGCTTTCACGATGTCTGAGGGAGCGCCGATCATGACGAACGAAGGCTCGTCTCGCGTTCAGACCCGGTATCGAGTTGTGGAACAGACCCTGATTATTGACCTTGGAGGACGACGGCGTGTGCTCTCGTCCGCTCCGCAAGGAGGCGGGTTCACCACGGCGGCGCATATCCTAAATCACCAAGTCCAGTCGAATCCGGTTACGAACAGGCCTCATCCCGTAGCGCGCTGGGGGGATCCTGCCCGGTATCTCCGGCGGTTGGCCGTCACGCTGGGAGCGAAGCAGGGAACAGTCGGGCTGATGACCGCCGTCCCGATGAAGCAGGTAGTAACCGCACGGGGCATGTCGGGGGCGGTTTGGGTCGAGTGTTTCGCCACCATCGGGGTGGCGAATGCCGTACGGGCGGGGGCATGGCCTGAAACGAGCGCCCGTCGCAACCGGGCTGCGGGACCGGGAACAATCAATCTTATCCTGGTGACGAATGCCAGCCTGTCGAGTGCGGCGATGGTCGGCGCGGTGCAAGTTGCGACGGAGAGCAAAACCGGGGTGTTGCGAGATCACGCTGTGCCGAGTTGGACGGGGGAGTCTGGCGCGACCGGGACCGGGACCGATGCCGTGGTGGTGGCCTGCCGGTTGCGGGGGAAGGGGCCGTGGCTGGCCTACAGCGGCACCCATACGGTCATCGGGGCACTGATCGGCCGTGTCGTGGCCCGATGTGTGGCCCGTGGTTTAGCCAAGGAGAAACAGTGGCGGGAGCGGCACAGATGAAGGCGCGCGCATTGGCCGTGTTGGGAACGGGATCGGATGTCGGCAAGAGTTTGATCACGGCCGGGTTGTGCCGTCTTTTTCTTCGGGCCAGAGTCCGAGTCGCGCCATTTAAGGCGCAGAACATGTCGAACAATTCATATGTCACGCCGGACGGAAAAGAGATCGGACGGGCGCAGGCGCTGCAAGCACAGGCCTGCGGGCTTGACCCCGATGCGGACATGAATCCGATCCTGATGAAGCCGGAGTCGGATCGCAGCGCGCAGATCGTGGTGCAGGGCAAGGTGTGGGGCAAGGCGGAAGCCAGAACCTATTTTGAGCGGCGTGCTGAACTCGCTGAACGGGTGCGGGAGAGCTATGAGCGGCTGGCGGATCAGTATGACCTGATCGTCATCGAGGGGGCGGGGAGTGCCGCCGAAATGAATTTGCGCGACCGCGATTTGGCCAATTGGTCCGCGGTGGACATGGCCGATGCGCGTGTCGTGCTGGTGGCCGACATTGATCGCGGCGGGGTCTTCGCGCAGGTCATCGGCACGCTGGATCTGCTGGCCCCTTCCGAGCGGGCGCGGGTGATCGGCATTATTATCAATAAATTTCGAGGCGATGCCACCTTGTTTGAGGATGGGGTGCGGTTCATCGAGCAACGAACCGGCCTTCCTGTTCTCGGGGTGGTGCCGATGTTACGTGATCTTGTCCTGGATCAAGAGGATAGCCTTGAGATCGACCGCGCCCGTCAGGCTCCATTTGCCCCGGATCGGATCAACATTGCCGTGGTCCTGCTGCCGCGCATGAGCAATTTTACCGATGTTCGCCGGCTGGCCGCCGAAGATGACGTGACCCTTCGTTATGTCGCCGAGCCACGTGATCTGGGCGGAGCCGATATTATCGTGATTCCAGGGACCAAAAATACGATCGGTGATTTGCGCTATCTTCGGGAGGCCGGGTTCCCGGAAGCCTTCCGGGAGCATGTGGAACAAGGGCGTGAGTTGCTTGGTCTTTGCGGGGGCTATCAAATGCTGGGGCGCAGCATTGCCGATCCCGAAGGAGTGGAGTCCGGTGGTGTGGTGGAGGGCCTTGGCTGGCTGGATGTGACGACGAGGATGCAGCCGACGAAAGTCACCCAATTGGTCGAGGCGCACGCGCTGCATGTCGATGGCGGCCCAGCCGGTGCCGTCACGGGGTACTACATTCACATGGGCGAGACGCATCGCGGAACGGATCGCCCCTGTTTCCAGGTGCGCCTCGCAGGAACGCAAGACGCAAACGGTCGAACAGGGCCGGATGATCTGGATGGGGCTGTGGGCCACCACGGTCTCGTCTGGGGTACCTATATCCATGGGGTGTTCGATCGGCCAGGTTTTCGGCGGGCCTGGCTGAACCAGGTTCGGTTGCGGAAGGGATGGCTGCCGATCGATCCTCAGGTTTCTGAACGGGTGTCACGACGGTTCGATCATGAGCTTGATCGGTGGGCCGATCATTTGCGCACCCATCTTCCACGGATCGACGTGCTGCAGATCCAATCGTTGTCCTAGCCGGTATTATCGCCATTCTATTCCGCCGGCCGTTCGATCCTTTCTCCTTACACCATTCGCACTCATCTACTGGTGCCATCCACAATAGTGCCAAGAATTGTCACCTGGCGCGCAACAGTGCACGGAAAATACGGATCTTCAGCATTTGGCTGTTCCTGCCGATATGAATAGCAATGTGGGTCATTTTCGCAGCATTTGCTAGCATTCGGTGCAGAGACGCTCAATGGGGATCGTCTCGGTACAATGGCGGCACAATAGTTGCCATTGTAGAGGTGTTCCATGTGTGCGCCTGAGATCCGGCCGTGCGCAAATTGGCGGCAAAACGGAGCAAGGACAGGGTTGTGGAAAACCCATCGTTTTCTTGCCAATGGCGCATAAGCAGCTACACTTGCTCATGAACAATGGTGGTGAGGTCTCGAAGGAGGGGCATTATGAATGTGAAGATAGCGGCACTCATTCTTGGGGCGGGGCTCTGTGTCACGGTGATGGGAATGCCGTCGTCTGTCCGCGCAGGCGATGAAGCCGAAACGGCGGAATTGCTGATTGATTTACTGAAGGCCGGACGAGCGGTCGTTTCGGAACATCAGGCGTTGATCAATGATTCCAGCAAGGGCAACAAGGGATTTACCGACGAGTTTCTCGCGCAGCAAGTGATCGAGAAATTCAAAGCCAAAACGCGCGTGGATTTGAGCCGGCCGAGTGGCGTGCCCCAAAGCGGAGTCCTCTTGGCGCTGTTGGAAGCGGAGCGCGAAGTGGTGCTCGAAGGGCAGCCGGTGATCAATAAGCAAGGCGTGACCTTCAAGGGATTTATTCCCGCCGTGTTCGGACGGAAGGCGGGAGAAAAATTCTACAAGAAGACCGGCATTCGCTTGAAGCTGACCGGGATTGACTATCGGTACCCGGGCAATAAGCCGGATGATTTCGAATCGGAAGTGCTGCGCATGTTCGCCGATGCGCGGCATCCTAAGGGCCAGCAGTATGCGAAGGCCACGATGGTGGGCGGAAAGCCGGTAATGCGGGTGATGGATCCTGAGTACGCCGGCGCCACCTGCTTGACCTGCCACGGCGGGCCCAAGGGTGAACGCGATATTACGGGAACGAAAAAGGAAGGTTGGAAAGAGGGAGATCTTGCTGGAGCTATCAGCGTGGTCATCCCGATGAAATAGGGTGTGTTTATTAACGATGGAGGCGGAGGAAGGGAATTATGAGCAAGATTGTTGTCGTTGACGATTCGTATGCCGAGTTGCAGATGATTGAAGGCTATCTGAAGGCGGCCAACCATACGGTCGTGTCGTTTCCGAACACCGACAAATTGGAAGATAAAATCGTGGCAGAGAAGCCCGATCTTATTGTGATGGACGTGGTCATGCCAGGCCGCAACGGATTTCAGGCCTGCCGTGACTTGAAAAATGACGATCGGTTCAAGGGGATTCCCGTGGTGCTCTGCACCTCAAAAGGCCAGGAGAGCGACAAGTTTTGGGGACAGCAGCAAGGGGCCAACGGTCACGTTGTGAAGCCCTTCAAGGCGGAGGATCTGTTGGCCGCCGTGAAGCGGGCGTTAGGTTAGCTCTTGGAGTGAGTGTGTGCATCGGGCGTTCATGAAGGAAGCGATATGGAACCAGCTCTCGAACTCGTACAGTTGCCATCCATAGCTCCAGACCGGACCGGACGAGCCAAGGCCTCGGCCTCTTCTCGTATCTGCCTCATGAGCCTCGGAGGGGAACTCTTTGCCGTCGATCTTCGCCAAGTCCGAGAAGTCTTCGAACTTGAATCCGTGACGCCTGTGCCTGGCATGCCGGCGATGCTGGTCGGCGTGGCGAACCTTCGCGGAACGGTAATGCCCTTGGCGGATTTGCGTCCGTCGCTGGGCGTCCCGTCGTCAGGAGATCAGAAATATGCGGTTGTCGTACGGCATGGATCCCAGCAGGTAGGGATCTTGATCGATACTGTACCGGAGATTCGGACGATACATTCGGACGATCTTGTGAGTGCCGCGTCGCGCGGGCTGGCAGAAACCAGGCCGTTTGTTTCAGGCCTGGTAAAAGTCGAGGAACGCATGAGCAGTGTGATGGATGTGTCCAAACTGTTGGCCTGCGTGGAGGGTACGGCGGTATAGGCGGGCCTGAGGCGCGGACGAGCAGGCGCGAACGAGTACAATGCTATGGTCGGGAAGGATCACCTTGAGGGGTGAGAGGAGGATGGTATGGCGAGGAACGGGAAGGTGGAGAAGTCAGAGAAAACAGGATGGTCGGTGCAGACATGGTTCCAAAACCTCAAGACGCTCCCCAAGCTCATTATCGGATTTTCGGCCGTCGGCGCGATCATGATCGCGGTCGGCCTGGTCGGTCTGATCGGCCTCAATCGGCTGAAGGGTGAGTTGCAGAACATTTACGACGGATCAACGCTGGCGCTGTCGAATACCGGAGTGAGCAGTACCAACTTGGGCCTCTACCACGACGCGTTGCTGAACGCAGGCCGGCAAACACGCAAGAGCGATTTCGAGGACGCCATCGCGCCGCTGGCCGACTTGAAGAAGGAAACGTTAAGCCCTCTGTCAGCTTATCAGGCGAATGAGGCGCATGAGTCGTCTTCGGGGCGCAATGAGGCTAAAGATGTTGCCGCGCTGCGTACGGCTTTGACTGAATACTTTGCCTCAACCGACGGCGCGGTGAGCGCCTTCGCCGACAGTTTTTCCTCCGCATTGTCCGAAGATCAGAAGCAGAGCATGCGTGAGTTGGGTAACTTGGCGCTCAACGTCGAAGTCGCGAACAAGTACAGTACGGCGACATTGCGCGTACGAGAGCTGATGACGACCATTCGAGATGTCGCGAAGGATCTGAACGACAACGGGCAGGCCGAGGCCACCTATCGCACGAACGTCGTGCTGCTCGGAGGGCTGTTGGCGCTCGTCTTGGGAGGCGCGATCGGCTACTTCCTGGCCCGTTATATCGCGCGGAACATCGTGCATGTGGCCGACGTGGCGGAGCAAGCCGCGGCGGGCAATCTGCAGGCCCGCGCGAAGCTCGAAAGCGACGACGAGGTGGGGCACATGGCCAAAGCGTTCAACTCGATGTTGGATCGTATTACGGCCCTGGTGTCCACGGAGGAAGAGCGAGACATCATGCAGAAGCGCCTGATGCAGTTTCTTGTCTTGGTGTCCGACGTCGGTAAGGGAGATTTGACGAAGCGCGGCGAAGTGACGGCCGACATGTTCGGAAATTTGGCCGACGGTTTCAACCTCATGATTCAGCGGTTCGCGCAGTTGATGCGCCAGGTGCGAGAGGCCGCGGAACGCGTCAACAAGTCAGCGGGGACGTTGCGTGATAACGCCGGACAGATGGCCGGGACGGCCAAGCATCAGGCCGACGAGTCGGTCAAGGCCATGGGCGCGGTCGAACAATTGGCGGCTTCGATGCGGCAGGTGTCGGAAACGGCCGGCGCCTCGTCCGAATCGGCGCGGCAAGTGCTGCAAGCGACGGAACGTGGACGTGTCGCGGTGCAAGAGACTGTGCAGGATATGCAGAGCATCCGGGCGGCGGTGCAACGCATGTCGAAACAGGTGAAGGCGCTCGGCGACCGGTCTTTGGAGATTTCACAAATCGTGTCCACGATCCGCGATATCGCGAATCAGACCAACCTCCTGGCGCTCAACGCCGCCATCGAAGCCGCGGGTGCCGGAGAGGCCGGAGCCCGATTCGCCGTCGTCGCCGACCAGGTCAGAAAACTAGCCGAAAGTTCGACGCAAGCGACGCGCGAAATCGCCGATCTGGTGAAGGTCATTCAGGGTGAAACGCAGGATGCCGTGGTGGCTATGGAACATGAAACGCAGGCCGTGGAAGCGGGATCCGCTTCGGCGTTGCGCACGGGTGACGTGTTCAAAGAAATTTCCACGATTGCGCAACGGTCCGCAGAATTGGCCCAGAGCATTGCGTCGTCAGCCGCCGAACAGACGGCGTCTACGGATAAAGTGGGCCGATCGATCAAGGACTTTACCGGCGGCGCCGTGGCCACGCAAAAAGCCACGGACTCGGCGCGTCTGACCGTTGAGGACATGGCCAAGCTGGCCGAAAGTCTGACGGCCTCCGTATCGCAATTCAAACTGGCTTAAGCCGGCGACCCGGAGAACTGCCACGGTTCTCCGGGTAAGAGGGGGACTCGGATGAGCGCGGAATTCGATCAAGAGAATCTGATCGGCATCTTTCTGGCTGAAGCGTCGGATGGAATGGCCATGCTCAAGGCCGCGCTCCATCCCGCAGACGGAACGGTTCCCACCCCGCAGCAGCTTCAGGAACAATATATCGTGGCGCATCGTATTCGCGGTGCGGCTGCACTCTACGGGTATGCGGGAATCGCTCAGTTGGGCGAACGGCTTGAATCCCTCTGCGAGCAGGCAGGGTCCATCCTGGAGGCCGAGTGGGTCCGGGCCGTGGGGGCGATGCGGGAGATTGTGCAAGGGGTGCAGTTGCAGCTCGACGTGATTGGGCAAGGCGGGGGAGAGGATCAGGTCACGGTTGAACGCTGTTTGGCCGTGTCCTCAGGATTTCTTCCTGATGATGCCATTGTGCAAGGGGTCTCCGCGCCTCAGTCGGTGTCTGAACCCGTTGCGAGTAGCGAGGCCTCGCCACTGTCCCGGCAGTATTTGATTCCCGATTTGGATGAGGAGGTCTTGTCATATTTTGTGCCGGAGGCCGTGGAGTATCTCGACACGATCGACAGCTTGATCCGTGGATTGCAGGCGCGTCCGGCTGACGAGGAGGCCATTTACCGGTTCTTCAGGACGGCCCATACCCTCAAGGGGTCCGGATATACGGTCGGCTTTACCGTGATCGGTGATTTGTCGCATCCCATGGAAGAATGCATGGGCGCGGTGCGGGAGCAACGGCGCCAGCTGAATGATGAACTCTTTGAGGGGATGACGCGCGCGGTGAACACGATTCGTGTATTGCTTCGCCGGGACCCCAGCCAGCTTGAACGGCTTCAGCAGGAGGTCCCGTCGACCATCACCCTGTTGCGGCAGATTCGCGATGGGGAAGCGGTAGTGATGGCTCTTCCGATCGCACCCGCCGTCGCGGCCTCGTCTGTTACGGAGAAGCCGGCGCTGTCGCCTGTGACGATGCCGGAGAATCCCCCACCGGCCCTGTCAGCGGAGTATTTGATTCCCCAGCTGGACTCCGAAGTCTTGTCGTATTTTGCGCCGGAAGCCCAAGAATATTTGGAATCGCTCGAAGCCAATTTCCTCCAGCTTGATAAGGATCCTCAAAATGCGGAACTTATCAACCAATTGTTCCGCACCGCCCATACCTTAAAAGGGTCCGCCTATACCGTCGGTTTTCAATCGATCGGCGATCTTGTGCATCATGTGGAAGACTTCATGGGAGCGGTGCGTGACGGGCAAATGGCGGTCTTGCCGGGCCACACGGATCTCCTGCTCCGTTCGATCGACGTGGTGCGCGTGCTCATGCGGCGTGATCCGTCGATGCTGGCCACGACGCAACAGCGGTTTGCCAAGGCTTTGGCCGAATTGAAATACCTTCATCAGGGCGAACTTCCAACCGGAGCGGTGCAGCCGGCGGCGGTTGAATCGCTCGTGCTCCCAACGCCCCAGCCCACGGGATCCCAGGAGGGGCCATCGCAGGGCAAGGCGGCCGATGGGAAGACGGCGGAGGATCGTGAAGTCATTCGTGTCAGCCGGGAACGGTTGGAGCGGCTGTTGAATCTGGTTGGCGAGCTGGTGATCGGACGCGGCCGGTTAGAGCAGCGATTGCGAGTGTTAGAGCAATTGTCTCAACAGGTCTTGGGCTGTAAGAACCGGCTGGTCGATGCTGTCCAATCGTTCGAAGAAAAGCATACGTTTACGTTTCCCACGGCACCCACCTATCCAGCCGTGTCGGGCGAGCCAGGGATTCCAGGGCTGAGCGATTTCGGGAGTTTGGAGCTCGATAAATACGATGATTTCAACATCCTGGCTCGCCGGATCAGCGAGGTGACCGCGGATATTACCGAGTCGATGTCGCAATTGAGCGGATCGATTCGCCGGTCGCACGACGACATGAGCCAGCTGCAACAGCTGACTTTGGGCATGCGGGATGAAATCGCTCGTGCCCGTATGGTGCCGGTTGGCACGCCGTTCACCCGATTCCGTCGCGCGATTCGTGAAATCGCCAGGGCATCCGGGAAAGAGGTCTCCTTAGTGACGTCGGGTGAACACACTGAAGTGGACACCGGAATTGTGGAGCGGCTGGTTGATCCCTTGGTGCATCTCGTGCGCAATGCTGTGTATCACGGCATCGAGTCTGCGGCGGACCGTCTGGCCAAGGGCAAGCCGGCGGTCGGGACGGTGTATTTGCACGCGGCCCATCGCGGAAACTCGATCATCATCGAAGTGGAAGATGACGGCGCGGGGCTCGATCTCAAAAAGATTCGGGATAAAGCGGTGAAGCTGGGGTTAGTGCGGGCTGAGCAGGCGTCATCCATGCCGGACGGCGAAGTCTTAAAGTGCATTTTCGCCCCTGGATTCTCCACCGCCGACAAAGTGGGCGATCAGGCCGGACGCGGCGTAGGGCTTGATGTGGTCAAGCGTGTGATCGAAGGCATGAACGGGCATATCGATGTCGAATCGCTTCCCGGCGTCGGAACTAAATTCACGCTCGATTTGCCGCTGACCCTTCTCATTGCCACGGCATTGCTGGTGCGCGCGGGATCCGAGCGGTATGCGATTCCGTTGCCGAATGTGCGGGAAGTGACGATGCCGACCGCCACATCACTCCAGCATATGGGCGACCGCGCCATGTTGCATATCGGTGACGAAGCGGTGGATCTCTATGCGCTGCGCCATCTGCTGCGCCGTGAGGCCGGAACGGTGGACAGCAGCATGCCCGTGGTCGTGGTCCGGACGATGGCGGGTCCGGTTGGGCTGGCCGTCGATGAGTTGCTGGGACGCCAGGAAATCGTCATCAAGACGCTGGGCTCGTTGAAGCCGATGGAACGTTCGTTCTTTGGCGGCGCGACGATCGATCCGGAAGGGCGGGTTGTCTTGGTGATCGATCCGGGCCGCCTGTTTGCCCGTGAAACGAAAGAATCGCTTGCGGTGACGACGGCGGCAGAAACGGCCTTGCTCGAGGAGTATGAGAGCAGGGAGGCCGCGGCGTCCGACGAGAAGGCCGTGGCGCCGATTCTGCTGATCGACGACTCGCTCAGTATTCGCAAATTCGTGGGCCGCATGCTGGAAAATGCCGGCTATCAGGTAGACACGGCGGTGGATGGCGAGGATGGCTTGAGGAAGGCCTCTGCACAGTTCTACCGGCTAATTATTACCGATCTTGAAATGCCGAAGCTGAACGGCTTTGAAGTGATCCAGGCCTTGCGGAGCCGGGCGCAGACTCAACAAACGCCGGTGGTCGTGATGACCACGCGTGCGGGCGACAAACACCGTCAGATGGCGATCAATATCGGGGCCAGCGCCTACATTGCCAAGCCGGTGGAAGAACGAGCGTTGCTGCAAGAGGTCGAGCGATGGGTGGGGCAGGCGCAGATTGTCCGCTAGCAGGGTGCAAGATGCCACGGTATCATCTGGTCCGGACAGAGAGGCGAAGAGAGATGGCCAATGAGGCGGCGTCATGAGTTTGCGGGGGCGTCAAGCGGGTGCTCGCTCGCGGGTGGCGTTGGATCGCTATCTCATCGCGACGCTTGGCGGGGTGCAGGTTGCCGTCTCTGCGGAAACGATTGAAGGCCTGCTGACGATGGCGGAGGGTGGATCGGATGGGCCGCTGACGGTTCAAGGCCAGGTGTACGCACCAATGGATTTGGCCAGCCGGCTGGGGCTTTCACGCGAGGCCGATAGTCCGGATACGAGAGTGATCTTGCTGTCCCAGGGCACCGTGCGCGCCAGCGTGCGAGTGGCTTGTGTTCACGGCCTTGTCGAGTGCGAGCGCAGACACGTGCTTCCCCTTCCCCATCAGTTTCGTGGACCGGAGCGGAGCTGGTATGTAGGGCTGCTGCCATTGAGTGAGGGCGTGTCCGTTGTGCTTCATACGCAGTGGCTCTTGGATGGGGCGTATGCCGTGGCGTATCCGGAGAGTGTGTCCCAGGGGCATCGGCAGCCACTCATGTCGAAGGCGGCATCGCTGGCGATTGGAGGAGGCCCGTCATGCTAAGGGGCGCGGTTGGGCGGCAACAGAAGGCGGCCTCCCGTTCTTGTCACCTCCTGATGTTTACCGTAGGCGGACGCCGGCTGGCGGTCAAGACCGAGGAAATTGGCGGTATCTCAGCTTGGAAGGGGAGTTTCCCGATTCCCAGTCTGACCCCGTTTGTGTCGGCGGTGGTACGGCAGGACCGTGGGGTGTTTCCGGTATTCGATCTCGCGCAATTGCTGCGTGTGACGGTGCAAGGAGAGCAGGCCCTGTGTTTACTGGCGAAACAGCCGGGAGGCGCCATGGCGATTTGCATCGATGAGGAAATGCCCAGTCTCCATATGCCTGATACGGGAACAGTGCATCCGTATCGGGGGCAGGATGTCCCAGCCGTGGAGAGCGTGTTCGTGGGGTTCGAAGAGGTTCCCATTATTTCTCTTGCGCGATTGGGCAATGCATAAGCCGAATTGAATGCGGGATGGCGGTAGAAGGGAGTCGGTATGCCGAAGATTCTTGTGGCGGACGATAGTATCGCAGTCAGGAAAGTCGCGGAGCGGCTGCTGACTGAGGCCGGGTTGGGGGTCACCTTGGCCGCGAATGGAGAAGAGGCATTGGCGTTTCTCGCGAAAGAGCTGCCGGATGTCATTGTGTCGGACGTCATCATGCCGGATAAGAGCGGATACGAAGTGTGCGCGTTTGTCCGGGGGAATGCCGCGTTGGCAGAGACGCCGGTTCTCTTGATTTCAGGTATTGTCAACGAGGAAGTCACAAGGCAGGCCGAGTCCTGCCATGCCAATGGCGTGCTCAAGAAGCCCTTTCAGGGCACCTCGCTCAAAGATCGGGTGCTGGAACTCATTGCCAAACGTCACGCACAGGCCGCCGCGCCGGTTGCCTCTGTTTCTGAGGCAAGCGCGGCCGCTCCGGTAGAATCCGGAAGGACTCCCTGGATTACCCCTGAGCGATTGGCTGCGTATCAGGAAGCCGTGGCTCAAGCGCAGCAAGTTGATGCGCAGTTGTCGGCCGAGCGGGATCGGGCAGAGCAACTCGCCAGGCGGGTGGCTGAACTGGAGGCTGTGGCAGGACGTGTCCGGGAGTTGGAAGGGTCGGTGCAGGTTGAGCGGCAGCAAGCGTCTGAACTGAGTGTGCTGTCTGAGCGGGCCGCATCGCTGGAGGCGGCCTTGCTCCAGGCGCAACAGCAGATTGCCAATTTGCAGGAGCAGGTGGCGGCGGGCGAGCAAGTCCGGACAAAGGTGGAGGAGCTGCAATCGGCATTGAAAGATGAACAGGCGGCGGCGCAGCAATATCGCCAGCAGTTGGCTGACTTTCAAAAGACGACGGCCAAGGTCGCGGAGCTGGAAGCAGCGCTGCATGCCGAACGTGAAGCGGCGGCGCAATTGGTGCAGCAATTAACGACCCTGGAAAAAGGGGCCGCTCGTGCCAAGGAGCTGGAAACCCGCCTGGCTCGCGAGGAACATCGCGCAACGGACTGTGAATTGCAGGCGAAAGCCGCGGAGACCGCGTTGACGACTGAGCGCGCGCGTGTCGGGGAGTTAAGTGCTCGGTTGGCGACGGCTGAACGCAGTATTGCGCGGGTTGCGGAGCTTGAGCAGGTTGTGGCGGACACGAATCAGAAGGTCAGCGCGGGGGCTGCAAAAATTCAGGAGCTGGAAAAGGCTGCGGCCAAGATGCAGGAGGTCGAAGGGCTTCTTTCGACGGAGCGGGACCGGAACGGGTTGCTGACCCGGCGAGTGGCGGAAGCCGAACATGCCGCTGAGCAGGCAACAAAACGATTTGAAGACATGGCCAGAAAACTCGGTGAGATCGCAGGGTTGGCTTCACAGTTGGGCCATGGCAAAGGGCGGTCCTGAGCAGCTGCGCCTGTCAGTCTAGTTGTGCGTCGCAAGGAACTGTGCACGATGTCCGTCGATGCAGACGATGAGTTTCAGAAGGAGCTGATCACCCTTTTTGTGCAGGAAGCGCAAGAGTGGTTGCAGCAAATTCATGTCGCGCTGGATGAGTTGCAGCAAGGGCCGCCGGCAGACCGGCATATAAAACTGGCCCAAACGATCAAGGCCGGCCTCACCAATCTGGGAGGGTCGGCTGCCACCATCAATCTCACAGGGGTCGAACAGGCGAGTTTTTCTGCCTTGCCCTTTGTCGAGGCGGTCGAGAATCCCGCGGTAGCGTTATCTGCCAGTGCGTTCCTGGCTCTCTGTAAACAACTCGGACAGATTCACGGTGCGCTCACTCATGCGACCGGAGTCACCTTCGATGCCGAGTCCTCCGCGAGCGCGGAGGCGGTTCCCTCTACGATGGCCACGTCGGATTTATTGGCGGCGCTGCAAGGCTTGCTGTCAGGCCAGACCGGGGCGGATGAGGTGGCGCGTAACGTGACGCGGACAGTCATTGCGCAGGTCGAAGGGTTGGTCAATACGGGCGTGTCGCAATGCGATACGAACTCCCTGCGGGAGTTCCTTACACGCGTGGCCGATGCGGAGCAGATGTTTTTGGGCGTGGTCCAGCAACAGGGGCCGATGGTGGCCGAGGGTGTGGCACAGATGAATCGAGAGTTGAGGGGGCCAGGCCAGAATCCCGTCAGCGAATGGCAGGCGTTAGTTGACCGGGTGGGTGCGCTGTGGTCGGCTTCGCAGCAGGTCAATGCCGTTCAGGCAATGACGTTTTTCCTGGGTTTGAAGAGTTTTCTGACGATTGTGATGGAGCGGCGTGTGTTGCCGAATCCCAGGCAGTTTGAGACGGTGGAGCAGCGGCTTCGGAGCATGTTAGGCGCCATGCAGGAATGGGTGGAGGCCGGGCGTGCTGAGCGGGGAGCGATCAACGCGCTGTTGCCAGCCGCCTAGACAGCCAGCCTGTCCGCTGGCAAGAGCATGGAGAGAAGGGATCGGATGTTGATGTCGTGGTATCGCGAAGCCGAAGATGAATTGGGGCGATTGGCGTTGGCGATTCAACGCCAGGAGGTCGTGTGTCTTGATCGCGTGACGTCGCTGGCGACGGAGTTGGTGGTGTCGCTGAAGCGGAACGAGGCATTGACGGTGGTGGCGTTATCAAGCCCTTCCGGTGATCCCGTCCTGACGAATCTGCTGAATGTGGCCATTGTGGCCACCAAAATGGGCATGCGGCTGGGATATTTCGGTACAGAGTTGGAGCGTCTGGCCGTGGCCGGGCTTGTTCACGATATCGGGTTGTGTGCTGTGCCGCAGTCACTTGTCACGAAGGAGGGGCGTCTGACGCCGGATGAACGGATGCTGATCGAACAGCATCCGGAACTGGGTTACGAGGTCATCAAGCGGGCCGGCCCTGAGTATCTGTGGCTGGCGCAGGTGGTTCGAGAGGCGCATGAACGTTCGAACGGTTTAGGGTATCCCAATAGGCTGAGAGGCCGGCAAATCAGCGAAATGGCGCAGATCATTGGAGTCGCGGATGTCTTCGATGCGCTGATCAGCGAGCGGCCCTATCGGCGCCGCATGCTTCCGCACGTGGCGATTCAAGAGTTGATGGTGGCAGAGCGGATGACGTTCCCGAGAGAGATCGTGAAAGCCCTGGTCGAACAGTTATCGGTCTACCCGCTGGGCACTACGGTTCGATTGACGACCGGAGAAACCGGGTTGGTTGTGGGCGTCAACCCGCGCTATCCGCTACGGCCAATTGTAAAGGTAGATGAAGCTGGGTCGGAAGATGGCGCGGCGAACCGTCAGGTTGATTTGAGTTTGACCCCGCTCGTGGGGGTCATTGAAGCGCTGAGCTTTCCCGTTGTTGGACGTGTTACCTTTGCCCCGGAGCCTCATGCTGTCGATGGGGGAGATTCTGTCCAGCCTGGCATGGGTTCGGATCGGTTTACTGCGTTGCTGGAGAGTCTCGATATCATTGCGTCGGCCATTCAGGGTGCCGTGGAAACCCAAGAGGCGTGTGCGCAGGAGGAGCCGGACCAGCCTATTGCGGAGCCGGTTCAGGAACCGCTCAGCCAGGAAGGCTCCACGGTGTTCTGAGTCTTTTCCCGTACCTATCCTTGTACTCATCGACGGAATACCCGTCAGGTCAGATCTTTTCTCCCTCTCCAGTCCAGCCTTCCGAACTCTTCAAGATGAACGGTTTCAAGATCGTCTCAGGATCGTTATAATCAGGCCCGTCCCAATTCCCTTATCGGTATCGTCTTGCAGTGAGGATATTGTGTCGAAATTGATTGCCAGGCCGCGGCCTGAACAGATTGCGCAGCACGCGCAGGATTATGTGAAGTCCTACATTCTCCTTCCGTCTGGGATTGTGGGATTGATTTGCATGGTCGGAGGCGTGGGCGGGCTGGGATACCAGCTGCTTGCGACAGACAATTATACGTGGGGCACGTTTTACCAGAGTACGGGGCTGATTGTTCTCGGCGTGGTGATGGGCATCGTGCAGACACGCTATCACCAGTTCTTGCTGGCGCAATTTCCCGAGGTGCTGGCGGCCAGGATGCGGTCGGCTACGGCGAAGAAGGGGAGTAAGGTTAAAAAAGATCCGGATCTTCCGGTCATCGACCATCAGGGCCGGCAGCTCATTCCCGTTGCGTACACAGTTGGAACGGGCATGATCTTGGGATCATCCTGGTTTGCGGCCATGATGGGCCAGGTGGATGCGGTACCGGCCTTGCTCCTGCCATGGGCGGGGTTCTATTGGGCGAGGCTGTTTTTCTGGCGTGGCCGAGTCTGAGTGGCGCGACATTCTTATCGCGGTGATCGGCGAGCGGGCTTTTTCGGCGCCGGCTGCGTGGCCAGCGCGAGTTTTCCTTCCAGCTCTGCGACACGCTGCTCCAGATTTCTCACCAACTGCCGGAGTTCGGGAAGCCGGGGAATCACGGCCTGGGCCTTCATCCAGGTTTCATGCGGCATCACCGGCGCGCCGGAAACGATCTGATTCGGCTCCAAGCTGCGGTTCACTCCTGCGCGCGCCGCAATCATCACTTGATCGCCGATCGATAAATGATCCGCCAGGCCTGCTTGTCCACCGATCATCACATGCCGGCCGATCGTCGTGCTGCCGGCAATCCCGACCTGTGCCACGACGATGGAGTGCGCGCCCACCGTGACGTTATGGGCGATCTGCACGAGGTTATCGACCTTGGTGCCGGTTTGAATCACGGTCTGTCCCAGGGTCGCCCGGTCGATCGTGACGTTCGCGCCCAATTCCACATCATCTTCGATCGTCACGCCGCCCAGTTGTGGGATCTTATGGTGGCGTCCTTGATGCTGGACGTAGCCAAATCCATCCGATCCAATGACCGTTCCGCTGTGGACAATGACTCGGGCGCCGATCGAACAGCCTTCACGCACAACGACATTGGGGTAGAGAATCGTATCGTCGCCGATGGTCGAATCCGAGCCGACAAAGACGCCCGGATAGAGGGTCACTCTGGCTCCAATCCTGACACGATCTCCCAGCGAGACGAAGGGCCAGATGGAGACGTCGGCGCCGAGCTCAACCGCTGTACCACGCACCAGATCCGCGGCAATGCCTCGCGGGGGGGCAGAAGGGACGAAGAAGGTTTGAGCCGTCTGCGCAAACGCCAGCTGAGGATTGGCGACCACGATCTGAGGCACAGGAAGCTCTGCGAGATGGCGATGGACTAAGAGGGCGCCGGCGTGGCTCGCGCCGGGTGTTTTGCCGGCTTTATCGTTGGCCACGAAGGATAACGAGTGTGCAGTGGCTTCGCCCAGGCCGGCGAGGCCGGTGAGCCTGGTATTCCCATCGCCGTGTAATTCGCCACCCACCAGTTGATGGACTTGCGCGAGTGTCAGCTGAATCGATGGAGTTGAGGCAGCCATCGGTCAGACCTTCCTTTTCGATGCGGGTTTAGCCGGTGCGTGTTTCGGTTTGGCGGACGGAGCGTTCTTGGCCTTGGAAGATGTGGGCTTGGCCGCCGGAGTCTTCTTGGTCGAGGATGATGTGGGTTTGGCTGCCGGAGTGCGTTTGGTCGGAGCCGGTTTGGGGGAGGCTGCCGGAGTACTGGAGGCTGGAGCCAGACGCTTCTCCACATAGGCCGCGACCGATCCCACGGTTGTCATGGCCGAAAGATCCTGGTCAGGGATTTGGAGGTCGAAGGTCTCTTCGATTTTGTAGAGGAGTTCGATCACCGCCATCGAGTCGAGCCCAAGGTCGTCGCGCAAATGGTGAGCGGCGTGAATCGTGGCGGCATCCCGTTTCAGGTAGGCTGCGAGAGCCTGCGTGATCTTGTCAACGATCGTCTGGTCGGCCATGGTGGTGGTTCCTTCTTCGCCGCAGGGGCTTGCTAGGCTTTGAATGATTTGAGCACCACGGCGGCGTTGTTGCTGCCGAACCCAAAGGCATTGAGCAACGCGGCTCTGATCGTGCGCTCTTGGGGTGAGCGGCTGATGCCGCTTAGTTGGCAGTCTGGGTCGGGGTCATCATAGTTCGCCGTGGGATGAATGTGGCCTGACTGAATCGCCAAGGTCGTCGCGATGGCGCCAATGGCGCCGGCCGCGCCCAAGGTATGTCCGACCAGGGATTTTGTGGCACTGATGGCAATCTTATCCGCTCGACTCTTGAAGAGGCTGCGGATGGCCTTCGCTTCGACGGCATCGCCGATAGTGGTCGACGTGGCATGGGCGTTGATGTAGTCCACTTCTGAAGGGCTCACGTCGGCGGCCTTCAAGGCCAGCTTCATGGTCGTGGCTACTTCTTCGCCGTCTTCACGGGGAATGACCATGTGGTACGCCTCACTCGTGGCGGCGTAACCGGAGAGTTCGGCATAGATGGCCGCTTTCCGTTTCTTCGCGTGGGCCAGTGATTCGACAATCAGTGCGCCTGCGCCTTCGCCCATCACGAATCCGTCCCGCCCCCGGTCGAATGGACGGGAGGCGCGTTGCGGCTGGTCATTGAACTTGCTGGATAGGGCGCGCATCGAGCAAAAGCCGGCAAAAACAAGGGGGGTAATGCTGGCATCGGCGCCGACGGTAATGACGACATCGGCTTGGCCGGCGCGAATGCATTGCAGCGCCTGGCCCAGGGCATGGGCGCTGGATGAGCAGGCCGTTGAAATCGTGAGATTTGGCCCTTTCGCACCGGAGGCCATCGCCACAATCCCCGAGGCGGAATTCAAGGTAATCGTCGGAATGAAGTTGGGGTGCACGCGGTGTGGCTTGTGAGTCTCGTAGAGTTGGGTGATCTCGCGCTCGCCCATGACCATTCCGCCCATCCCGGCTCCGACGATCACGCCGACACGGTGCGGCGGCTCTTTGTCGATGCGCAGCTTGGAGTCGGCAATGGCTTCGCGGCTGGCCGCGAGGGCAAACTGGGCATAGCGGTCCACGCGGTCGCCCTGTTGCGAGCCGATATGGAGTGCAGGGGAAAAGTCATGGATTTGTCCGGCCACCTTTGAGCGATAGCCATCCATGGGAAACGGGTCGAACGAGGTGATCGCCGAAATGCCCGATTGGCCGGCCAATGCGGCTTTCCAAAAGGCGCTCACGCCGATTCCAATAGGGGAGACGATTCCAAGCCCGGTAATTACCACACGAACGGCCACGCGATGAGCTCCTTGTGAGACATAGCCACCAGTCTTTACTTACCGGAAGGTCCGCACGCAGTCAACCGATTCCCCCGCCCTTAATAGCGAACTTTGAGCAGGAGATAGAGGCCGAAGCTGGCGAACAGGAGATTGGCCATCCATCCGGCGAGCATGGGCTCCAGCGCGCCGCCCCGGCCCAAGGCGATGGCGATGGAATGGGTCGTCCAGTAGCAGAAGCCGACCACGAAGGCCTGGCCGATGCCCATGGCCATGCTGCCTCCGCGCACGCCGCTCCGGCGCAGACTCAAGGCGATCCCGACGATCACCATAATGATGGCGACGAAGGGGAAGGCCAGGCGTCCGTAATAGTCCGTGCGGAGACGGGCGAAGGAGAACCCCTCGTCTTTGAAGCGGGCAAGGTAGTGCCGGATTTCCCGGACCGTCATCGTGTCGGACTCTCCCGCGAGCCAGGTCGTAAAGTCGTCGGGAATCAGGGAGAGATCGATGGGCTGTTGCGTGAACTCGATCAGCGCCACCGTGCCGTTCGGATTGAAGCGGCGTTGATTGCCCTGTGAGAGCATCCACCCCTCCGGACCGTATTGCGCCGTGGCGGCTTCCGTCATCCGGTCCAGCCGGAATCCATTCTGCAAGTGGTAGAGATGGACGTTGTGGAGGATAGCCCCGCCGATTTCGATCTCGGAGATATGCATCAAGGTGTTGGCGTCGGTTCTCGCCCATGGATGTGCCGGTTTGACCGTCGAGGGCGCGGGCTTTTTCTCGATGTTGACCAGGCGAATCTGTTCCGCTTTTTCGGATGCCAGCGGGATGACGGTCGAGCTGAAGCTGAGCAGGATGAGGGAGATGACCGTGGCAAAGATCAGGAACGGAGAGGCGATCCACGGCAGGCTGATGCCGCAACTGCGCATGGCGGTGATTTCATTGTTGCGGGAGAAGAGGCCCAGTGTCAGGAGTGTGGCCATCAAGATGGCCAGCGGCGAGATTTGGAACGAGATGGCCGGCGTTTTGAGCGCGAAGTAAGTCAGCACGTCGAGCATGTTGGCGTCATAGCGCAGGAACCGGCGGACTTTTTCGAAAAAGTCGATGACGAGATAGATGGTCATCAATCCGGAGAAACACATGAGGAAAATCTTGGCGTATTCGCGGAGAATATAGCGGAAGAGAATCGTCATAACGGCTATTGGCGGCTCATGTTCCAGAAGAGTCCGATCGTGAGCAGCGTGAACAGCCCGTTCGGCAGCCAGGCGCCGGCAAACGGGGAGATCCAAAGCGTGGTCACGAGAAATTCGCAGGCGATGTTCAAAATATAATAGGCCACGACAATCAGGACGCCGACGGCAAATCCCCCCATGCGGCCCGAGCGTTTGGAGACAATGCCGACAGGCACGCCCATCAGGCAGAAGACCAGCGACGCCGTCGGGAAGGCGAGATCTTTATAGTGCTCCATCAGGCGGCGCAAGGCCTGTTGATCCTTCCATTGGGTCGCATTCAATGTTGCCAGAATGCTGGCGTAGGTGGGGCGTTCTTCGGTCGCGGCATAGCCGCTTTGACTCAGGTTCATCTTCAAATCGTAATTCGTAAACGAGACTTGCTGGTATTGATCGACGACATCCGGACGGCTATGAATCACCCCATTGACTAGCCGGAGCGCGACTTGCTCGTGCTCGGCGTCCATGAGGACCTCGTAGTGTTCGGCGACAATGATGCGCGGTTCATCGCGCACCCGTTCGTCCGAGACGAAAATGCCCGGAGCGGGCTGCCCTGATTGGCTGTCGGGGATATAGATCATCACATTCGGGATCGGTTCGTTGAACGTGCCGCGTTCGAGCGCCAGCACGAGTTGATCGCGCAAGAGGTTCAGCGCGACCTTCTTGAGATTGAGCGAGCTCCAGGGCTGCCCCCATTGAGAGAGCAGCAGGGTCAAGCCAAACACGGAGATGGCGAACAGGAGGACCGGCTGGGTCAGGCGGAAGAGGCTCAATCCCGCCGCGCGCATGGCGACGAGCTCCTTGTCGAAGGAGAGGCGTCCAAAGGCCGTAATCGAGGCAATGATGCCGGCAATGGGCAGCGTCAGGACCAAGAAGGACGGCAGCAGCGTGGCGAAGACTTTCATGACCGCCCAAAGGCCGACTCCCTTGGACACCAGGAGTTCGACGAGGCGGAGCAGCTCTCTGGTGAGCATGACGAAGCACAGGGCGCCGAGGCTCAGCCCAAAGGGGGAGAGCAGTTCGGTGAAAATATAGCGGTCGAGCAGGGTTCGTAGAATCACAGGTGTCATCGTCAATGGGAACTGTTCCGTCACTATAGGGAAGTCGCCCAGCCTTGTAAACCGCAGGGGAAATCTTATGCGCGCGGAAGAATTGCTTGACAAGGGTGAATTGCTATGTTACTTCCAGCGCGATTTTCATTTTACCGATGGGTTCCGCGAGTGATGTATTTTTTCCTGCAGGGTCCCGTCCAGTCTTCTCCTCGAATTGCCATTACATTTCATCGCCTGTGTTCGAGTCCATCTACGGCTTATCCGGCCGGCTGCGCAACTATGCGTGGTCATTGAGGAAAGGGGGGCATTGTGAAGACAAAAGGAACGGTGAAGTGGTTCAACGACCGGAAGGGGTTTGGATTTATCCGCCTCGATAGCGGCGACGATGTGTTTGTCCATTATTCGGCCTTGCAAGGCGATGGGTTCAAGACGCTGAAGGAAGGCGAGAACGTCGAATTTGATATCGTCCAAGGCGCCAAGGGGCCGCAAGCCGCCAATGTGCTGAAGGCTGCCGTGGCGGCATCGTAATCCCGCCCTGCGCAGTGCCGGAATTTCATGGGGCCTGTCTTTCCCTTGGGGGAGGCAGGCCCTTTGTTTTTGCCATTTTCGTTTACAAACTGGGGGGAGACTGTTAGCGTTTGCGTATTCCTGTCTAAGGAGCGACATTTGGCTCTCGACCGTAGCAAGGTATTGCACAGCGCACAATCGCTGGCCGCTCGCGGCCAGTTTGATGCGGCTATTGCCGAGTGGAAAAAGCTCGCACAGGAGGTGCCAAACGACGGGAGTGTGCACAACTCCATCGGCGATCTCTATCTCAAGCGAAACGGCGTTGCCGAAGCCGTGACGGCCTTTCTCCAGGCGGCCGCGGCATTCCGAGCCGAAGGCGCCACCCTAAAAGCGATCGCCACCTACAAGAAGGTCCTCAAAGTCGATCCCACCTGTTATGAGGTCTATCGTCATCTGGGCGATCTCAATGCCGAACGGGGTTTGATCAGCAGCGCGGTCCAGGACTATCAGACCTTGGGGAAGCATTACCTCAAGGCGCAGAAGAGCAAGGACGCGCTCGACATCTACAAGAAAATCGTGAGCCAGGATCCCTCCAATCTGGATGCGCAACAGCGTGTGGCCGAACTCTGTCTGCAGGAAAATCTGCAGGATGAAGCCACCAAGGTGTATCTCCAGCTGGGCCGGGAGCGATCCGCCCAGGGACTGTACAATGAGGCGAAAGATGCCTACTTGGCCGTGTTGCGGATCGATCCGAAGAATAGCGAAGCCGCGCAATTTGTGGAAAGTGCGGCCAAGGGCGGGGCGCCATCGTTGCAGGCGGAGGCTTCCGGCCGGCCGGTGACCTTGGCGGCTAAGTCGACGGAGCCGTTGGATCTACTGGCCGAAGCGACCCGCCGGATGGATGAACAGCAATATGCCGGGGCCGAGGCGATTCTGAATCAGTTGCTCACCAGAGAACCGGGGAATCCGCAAGTCTGCCAGCTGCTCGCCCGGCTGCATTTGCTGCGCGGCGATATTCAGGTGGCGCTCGGTGAATATCGGTTTCTGGCCGGGGCCGCGTTGCGCGCGCAAGAGTATCCCCTGGCCGAAGCCCTGATCGCGGAGTTTCTCGCGGCCGAGCCCAATTCGGTTCCCTTGCTGGAGCTCTATGCGGAGTTGTGCGAGGAAAAAGGGGAGGCGGCAGCCGCGGCGGAGCAATATGCCAAGGCCGTCGAATTGCTCTTGGCCCATCCCGAGCCGGGGATGGAGAGTTTGCATGAGGAGTTGTTTGAGAAGGTCAAAGCCCTCGCCCCAGGATCGGCGCTGGTGGCCCGGTTGTCGGCGAAGATAGCGGGCGAGCCTGTGGCTGAATCCGCCGTTCAACCGACGGAGGCCGCCGCGGCCGGAACCGAACCGGAGCCTTGTTCAAGTGTTCCCGTGTCAGCGGCCGCTTCGGATGAATCGACCTTCTCCCTCGTTGGGGCCGTTCCTGATGCGGTCGTTGATGCGCGGGGCGTTGCGGCGCCTTCGTTCGATCATCTGGCGCCTCCTCCCGATCCCATTGAATGCGAGACGCTGGCCGCGACCGATACGGTTGCGCCAGTCGTGGCACAGGCGTTAGAAGAAGCAGTTCTTGTGGTGCCACCTGTCGAGGAGCTGTCGGTGATTTCAGTTGTGGAACCGGTGTCCCTCGCTGTTGTGTCGGCTGAGGCCGCCGCGCCGCCGCAGAGCGAGCCGGACTACGAGGCGCACTACACCCTGGGGGTGGCCTATAAGAACATGGGGCTCTACGATGACGCCCTGGACGAGTTGTACATCGCGAAAGCCTCCGATTCCTTTTATCTCGACGCCTGTCTCATGACGGCCGTCTGCATGAAGGAGCAGCGGCAGTATCGCCAGGCGATTCGAGGGCTGGAGGCGGCCCTTTCGGATCCGCGCTGTCAGGGGGCGAAGGGCCAAGCGATTCGGTATGAGCTCGGCCGGTTGTATGAAGTGGAGTCACTGTGGGAACAGGCTGCGCAGACCTACGAGACGATCCCCTCCTTCCACGATGTTCCCAAGCGGTTGGAATCGCTTCGGGAAAAGTGTCTCCAGGCCCCTGCCGAATTTCGTATCGCGAGCTAGTTGAGAGCGTCTAGTGCACCGGGTTGATCGGTGCGCATCCGCTCAGCACTGCGGCAATATTCTCCAAACAGATCAGTCCCATCTTGATCCGGGTGTCCTGTGTCGCAGACCCCAAATGGGGCAGCAGTACCACGTTCGGCAGTTGTTCGAGTCCAGCCTGTAGGGTGGGTTCCCGCTCATACACATCCAGTCCGGCACCAGCAATCGTTCCTTGTTGCAGCGCCGCCAGCAGTGCGGCCTCATCGACCACCGGGCCGCGCGCCGTGTTGATGAGGATGGCACCGGGTTTCATGAGGGCCAGCTCCTTGGCGCCGATCAGATGGCGGGTCGATTCGGTAAGGGGCACGTGCAGCGACAAGAAGTCTGACCGTTCAAAGACCTGCCGAATCGAAGCCCGTGTCCATCCGGTATAGAGCGCGCTGTGAGGCAGCTTGTGTCTGCTCGCATAGAGCACCGGCATGTCAAATCCAGACGCCCGCCGTGCCACGGCCTGGCCGATGCGCCCCATCCCGATGATGCCCAGCGTTTTTCCGGCAACCTCGGTGCCCAGCATTTGAGTCGGAGCCCAGCCTGGCCATTGCCCTGTGCGGACCCAGCGATCGCCTTCGACCACGCGCCTGGCCACGGCGAGCATCAAGGCCCAGACCAGATCGGCGGTCGCATCGGTCAGCACCTCCGGGGTGTTTGTCACCACGATGCCGCGCCGCGTGGCGGTGGCGACGTCGATGTTGTTATAGCCGACAGCATAGTTCGCCACGATCTTGAGCCGTGGCGCTGCGGCGAACAGCTCGTCGGTGATCGGGTCCGCCAGCGTGCAGATGACCGCATCGGCATCAGCAAACCCGCGCCGCATGGCCTCGGCGGTGGGAATGTCACCCTCGCGCGGTTCCGAGACCAGCGCATAGCGGGTACGGATCGCCTCCATGATAGGTGCAGGGAGCAGTCGAGTGATATACAGTGAGGGAAGCGGCATCGTGTCCTCGTGAGCGAGGCCGCATTGTACGGGAATCGTGGTTCCCGCAACAACCGCTGACTTGTTCTCTCTCTCTGGGACCGTCTAGAATGCGCCACGATCTTTTATGAGCGCACCAACTCTCATTCTCCCAGACCGCTCCCACGCCATTGCCGCCGATCTGCGCGCGGCGCTGGGAGCCGACAAGGTCAAAGACGATTTCCCGACCAAAACGGCCTATGCCGTGGATGCCAGCATCTATCGCATGGAGCCTAAGGCGGTGGTGCTGGCGGAGTCGGAAGAGGATATTGCCGCGACGGTGACCTATGCCGTGTCACGCGGCATTCCTCTGACACCGCGCGCTGCCGGGACCAATCTCACCGGATCGGCGGTCGGTAGCGGGATCATTCTGGACGTGTCCCGCATGAATCGCCTCCTCGAAGTCAATCAGGACGAGCGTTGGGCCAGGGTGCAGCCGGGGATTGTCCTGGCGGAGTTGAATAAACAGCTCGCGCGGCAGGGGCTGCTCTTTGGGCCTGATCCCTCCAGCGGCGACATGTGCAAGCTGGGCGGCATGCTGGCCAATAATTCAGCCGGGCCGCATACGTTGCGGTATGGGGCCGTGAAGGACAATGTGTCCCGGCTGCGGGTCTGTCTCGAATCCAGCACGTGGCTGGAGGCGAAGGCCTACGCGCTGAACGATCCTGTGTTGACGGGGCTGCTGGCCTCCAGCCCGGCGTTGCGGACGGTCTTGAGCCTGGTGCAGGGGCAGGCTGGTGCCATTTCAGCCAAGCGCCCGACGGTCAGCAAGAATAGCTGCGGCTATAATGTATTTGGGCTGGTCGATGGGCTGGCAAAGGGGGAGTTTGATCTGCCCAAGCTGTTTGTCGGCAGCGAGGGCACGCTCGGTGTTGTGAGTGAAGCCACTCTTCGTCTGGTTGAGAAGCCGAAGGCCACGCTGACCGCGCTCATCCATTTCCGGCATTTGGAGGATGTGGGGGCGGCGGTACCGGCGTTGCTCGCGCTGGAGCCGAGCGCGCTGGAAGTGATGGATGCCAATACGCTGGAACTGATCGGGCGGGTAAAACACGGCATCCCCGCCGATGCGGCCGCCACCTTGCTGGCCGAGCTGGATGCCAATTCCGTGGATGTTGATCTCCAGGAACAGGCGGAACGCATGGCGGCGGTCTGCCGGCCCTTCCGCCTGGCCGCTGACCTGACGCTGGCATTCGATCCGGAGCAGCGTGAGCAATTGTGGAAGGCGCGCAAGGCCTTGTATCCCACGCTCTATCGATTCGATCCGCGCAAGAAGCCGATCAATTTCGTGGACGATGTGGTGGTGCCGGCGGATCGGATCAGCGAATTGATCCGCTATCTGGAAGAGTTCTTCGCGGGGCAGCAGGTGCCGGTGGCGATTTTCGGGCATATCGGCAATGGAAACGCGCATATCGTTCCTCTCCTCGATGTGAATGATTCCAATGACTTCGAAAAGATGGTTCAGGGGTATCATGAGATTCATGGAGCCGTTCTGAATCGCTTTGGCGGGTCCATCTGCGGCGAACATGGCGACGGACGGATTCGCGCCGAGTATGTCAGGAAGATGTTTGGCGACGATCTCTACAACCTCTTTGTCCAGGTCAAAAAGAGTTTTGATCCCAGTGGCGTGCTCAATCCCGGCATCAAGATCAGCGAGGCCTCCTTTACCGAACACATCGATTACACCAGGTTGTCCAAGTCCTGCGCGACCTGCGCCAAGTGCAATGCCGTCTGCCCGGTCTACGATGTGTTCCAATCGGAGGACATGAGCTCGCGGGGCTGGTTTGAGATCGTCACGTCGAAGGATTACAGCTATCTCAACTCAAAGCGGGTGGTGGAATCCTGTCTGAACTGCAAGTCCTGCCGCACGGCCTGTCCGGCTGGCGTCGATGTGTCGGACCTCATTTTGAAGAAACGGGCTGAGCATCCCAACCGGCTGGCCGGGTGGATCTTCCGCTGGCAGGCGAAGGGGGAGCCCTTCGGGGCCTTGCTGCGGCTGTTGGGGCACACTCAGCTGCTGTGGGATCGGCCACTGGTCCGGAAGATTCTGGAATGGGTTTCGAATCCTGTGATGAAACTGCTCGCGCCGACGGCGAAATTGCCGCACGACTTGCTCCTGCCCAGGCTGGCGTCGCGCCACCTGCGCGACCGGCATGCGGACCTCATTCCACAGGCTGGCGCAAAGCCTGCTGGTGGGGTTGCCTATTTTCACGGCTGCGCCGCGAACTATTTCGACGACGGGGTGGGCGATGCGGTGATTGCGGTCTTGCGCAAACACGGCGTCGAGCCGGCGCTCCCGCCGCAGCGCTGCTCGGGGACGCCGGTGCAAACCTACGGGCATCAGGACCTGGCGCGGGAGGGGGCGCGGTTCAACCTCGTCTCGTTTGCTTCATACGACACCGTTGTGACAGGCTGTGCCTCCTGTACGCTGATGTTGAAAGACTATCCGGCCCTCTTTGAGGAGGGGGAGGAGCGGCGGCAGGCGGAAGGACTGGCCAAGAAAGTGGTGCATATCGCGGAATTTGTCAGCCGTTCCTCCGCACATCCTGCCATGGCCGCGGCGGCGAGCGGGACGACACGTGTGACCTACCACTCGTCCTGTCATTTGCGCGCCGCGGGTGTGACGAAGGAGCCGCGCAAGATTCTGTCGGCCTTGCCTGGGGTGCAGTATGCCGAGATGCCCGATGCCGATCGCTGCGCCGGAGGGGCCGGGACGTTCCTGGTGAAGGATTACGACACGTCGCAGAAGATCTTCGAGCGGAAAGCGCGGGCGATCGATCAGGTGGGGGCTGACGTCGTGGCGACGAGCTGCCCGGCCTGCATGATTCAATTGAAGCACGGCTTGAAGGGCAAGGCCGACGTGAAGCATGTGGCACAGCTTCTCCAAGAATCCTACGAAGCGGCTGATGGTCAGAAAGCGACGCCGAGATGAAACTGAGAAAAGTCGATTGGTTGTTCGTGCTGTTTGCCGTGGCGGTCGTGGTGGGTGTGTCGTTATTGCCGACGCCGAAGGATCGCAACCCCGTGATTCCCAAGAATGCGGAGCATCAGGCTATCGTGGTTGAAAAGGATTGTGTGACGTGCCACCAGGCCGGTGCCGCCAAGCCGCTTCCGGACCGCCATCCCAAGCGTCAGGATTGTTTCCGGTGTCATGCGAGGGGCCAGTGACAGAGAACCAGACAGACGAAAAAGACTAGACAGACCAGACAGACCGACCGACCGAATAGACCAGATAGACAATATAACGACCGACAAGGATTGATATGGTAACCGTACTGGTATTCGGCAGGACGCTCCTAGAGGCCGTGGGGGAGAATGAGTTCTACATTGAGACGAGCGAAGTGACGACGGTGAGGAAATTGATCGAGGCCAATCCTGATCAACTGGGCCCGCTGCTCCGGTTTATTGCCAGCCGCGAAGCGCTCATCACGGTGAACAAGAAAGTCGGCACCGAAGACACGGCCGTGAAGAGCGGCGACACCATTAAGGTCTCGTTCCAGTCGAACAACGCCTACGATGGGACGAGAGACATCCCCATGTAACGGTTGCATCCGCTATGGTGCCATTTCCCTCCGATGGTCCTTCTTGTGGCCGTCGATCACTGTACTTATCGGATTACGCGTGCCTCCCTCCATGTGATCGCAAACATCCCGTTCTCTCGTATGTGATGACCTGATTTGTCCGTGAGTTGTCCTAGGCTGGAAACCGACATTTCGCATGGAAGTGTCGCTGGTGGGGGAAGACATGCTGGATCCTCGCCGGCCCGAGTATCGGGAGCGAACGGTCTTTTTTGTCCCACGGAAGTTCAGCGCGGCTTCTATGGAAAAGTGATCTGGCGATGGTAGGAAGCGGGGAAAACGTTGACGGCTGAACGTCGCGCCATGCGCGAAATACGGTTTGGGTTCGGTTAGCGTACTTGTGAAAGAATGGTCGAAATAGGGATATAAGGCTATAGCCATAAGTAGGTAAAATCTTGATAACGAATTAATCTCCCTGTATTTTGGCGTTTGGCCGAGTCCTGACTCGTGGGCGCGACTATTCCGGACTTGTTATGCGGGTGTCGCCAGCGAAAAACCATGCCATGGGAATGATCGGAATGTTCTCACGGGGATTAAGCATATAAGAGATTGATAATGGGGTTGATTGTTCCCTGGAAATGCCAGGACAGCCACAGGTATGGACGTGTCGTTATGGTGGTTGTTCTGGGTCTCGCGGCGCTCCTGCGCCCGCTGCCCATTCTGGCGGCCAATATAGTGCCACCTGCCGCCGATCAAGTCGATCTTGCCGAGCTTAGCCTCGAGGAACTGATGGACTTGCCGGTGACGTCCGTGAGCAAACGTGAGCAGCCCTTCTCACAGTCTGCCGCTGCGCTGTTTGTGTTGACTCAGGAGGATATCCGTCGTTCCGGCGCAACCTCCATTCCCGAAGCGCTTCGGATGGTGCCGGGGCTGCAGGTTGCCAAAATCGACAGCAATAAGTGGGCGATCTCCGCGAGGGGTTTTAACGGACGATTTGCCAATAAGCTGCTCGTCCTCATCGATGGCCGCACGGTCTATACGCCCACATTCGCGGGTGTGTATTGGGACGTTCAAGATACGCTGCTCGAAGATATCGAGCGCATCGAAGTCATTCGCGGACCGGGGGCGACACTCTGGGGATCCAATGCCGTCAACGGGGTTATCAACGTCATTACAAAAAAGGCGAAGGATACCCAGGGTGGCCTGTTTGTAGGCGGCGCGGGTACCGAAGAACGCGGTTTTACCGGCATGCGCTATGGAGCCGCGCTATCAGACGATACGCACCTCCGTGTCTATGGCAAATTCTTCGCGCGTGACGATCAAGCGACACGCACAGGCGACCCCGCAACTGACCGGTGGCAGCAAGGCCGCGCGGGGATGCGGATGGACCATACTGCCAACAACGGAGATGCGTTTACTCTCCAGGGAGATTACTATTCCGAGCGATACCGAGAAAATACGACCTTGCCCATTCTTACCACGCCATTCACTCAGGCCTTCGATTTCAAGGCCCTGGCAACTGGAGGCAATCTTCTGGGGCGTTGGACCCATAAGATTTCTCCGACGTCAGGCCTGATCCTTCAAGCCTATTACGACCGGCTTGAGCTCGACAATGGTCGTCAGTGGATCAAGACCGACACGGCCGATATTAACTTCCAGCACCATGCAGCTTTGGGCGTCAGGCAAAATGTCATCTGGGGGCTCGGTTATCGGTTTGTGAACAACCTAACGGACAATAGTTCAGATCTTCTCGGTTCCAGCTATAACCCGAAAACCCGCTTCTTTAGCCTCTGGAGCGGATTTATCCAAGATGACATCACTCTTATCCCCCAACAAGTGACGCTCACGCTCGGCACGAAAGTGGAACATAACGATTTCACCGGCTTTGTCGTACAGCCCAGCATCAAATTGCGTTGGACGCCCACGGAACGTCAAACCGTCTGGACTGCGGTATCACGGGCTATTCGCACACCGTCAGTGGCAGAGGACGATGTGCGTGTGAACCAGCCTACAGGGCGGTCTCCGTTGGTTGCGGTGATGGGTGATCGAGGTTTCGGGAATGAACAAATGATGGCATACGAAGCTGGGTATCGCAATCAGATCACGCCGGCGCTATCCCTGGACCTCGCCACGTTTTACAACAACTATAAAGACCTGAGGACGTTCGAACCCGGACCAACCTTTACAGAAACTGCCCCAGCTCCCAGCCACACGGTGTTGCCGCTGAATGTGAGCAACAAATTGCGCGCTGAAACATACGGAATCGAGGCCTCGCTGGAGTGGCGCCCGGTCGAGTGGTGGCGGATTCAGCCCTCCTATACCTATCTCTATATGCATTTGTATACCGATCGTTCTAATGACACCGGGGCAGGCAATGCCACAGGTGAGAATCCAGCCCATCAAATCTCGCTTCGATCGTTGATGTCGCTCCCACATAGAACTGAATTCGATCTGTGGGCGCGGTATGTGGACCGGTTGCCGGGGATTCAGATTCCATCCTATGTGACGCTTGATGCGCGGCTAGGCTGGAAACCAACGGCTCGAATGGAAATCTCGCTGGTGGGGCAAAACCTGCTGGATCCTCACCGGCCGGAGTTTCGGGAGAGGATCGTGTCTTTTACGCCGACGGAGATTCAGCGCGGCGTCTATGGGAAAGTAACCTGGCGATGGTGATGGGCCGTCAACCGTCCTGGCGCGTAGTGGTGTTCGCTGGTCTGGTCACACTGTGGCTGTCCGTGGTGCCTGGCCATGCCGTCGGCGAGGAGTATGAGATCAAGGCAGCATTCCTCTATAATTTTTCCAAGTTTGTCGAATGGCCGGAAATGGCGTTGCCGAGTAAGGCGGAGACCTTTACGATTTGCGTTATCGGCGACGAGCGCATGATGCAGGCCACGAGTCTGACGCTGCAAGACAAGCAGGTGCAGGGCCGCACAGTAGTGACGCGGTCGCTGCGCTCCCTCGATGAAGCCAGTGCCTGTCAGGTTCTCTTCGTGGAGGCCTCGGCTATCGATGTGGCCGAATGGGCGGGGAGTCTGGCCAAGACGCTGCCCATTCTCACGGTGGGCGAGTCGGATCGGTTCATCCAAAAAGGGGGGATCATCAAGCTATTCGTGGAAGACGGCAAACTGCGGTTTGAAATCAGCCCGCAGGCGGCGGCGCGCGCGCAGCTGAAGGTCAGCTCGAAGTTGCTCAAGCTTGGGCGGATCGTCGAGGCGCCATGACGGTGATGGGACGCACGATGAAACAGGTGTGGCAGCATCTTCCCATTAAACAGAAGCTGATCTGGATCACGATGCTGGCTGCTGGCAGCGCCCTGCTGCTCGCCGCCGCCGCATTCCTCACCTACGATATGACGACGTACCGGCAGTCGCTGGCGAGCGATCTGCTGCTTCGGTTGAAGGTTCTGGAAATCAATAATGCCGCGCCGCTCGCGTTCCGGGACCGCGCGGCCGCCCAGGAAAATCTGATTCCGTTGCGCGCCGATCCCCGGCTGGTGGCCGCCGTGATTTATGACAAGGCCGGCCTGCTGTTCGCCGAGTATCGCCGAAGCCCTGATGTCGTTGTGCCGCCGTACCGGACCGATGAGAAAGAGGTGCGCTTCGAGGGAAACACCATCGACCTGTATTTGCCGGTCTTGCTGGACCACGACGTGATTGGCCACATCGCAATTCGGGCGGATCTCACTGAGCAGCAGACGCGTCTCCGTTCGTTGTTGCTCATCGGCGCGGGGGTACTGGGTGTCTCGTTTGCCCTGGCATTTTTCATTGCCTCACGGTTGCAGGCATCGATTTCCGGCCCGATTACGGATCTCACGCGGGTGGCCCGCCGAGTGTCCCAGGACAAGGACTATACGGTGCAAGCCGTGAAGCGGGGGGACGACGAAATCGGCCTGTTGGCGGACGGCCTCAATGAGATGCTGGCTCAGATTCATGAGCGGGACCGGCAGTTGCGGGACACGGTCGAACAGCTTCAAGTCGAGATTGCCGAGCGTCAGCTGACCGAACGGGCATTGGATCAAAGCGAAGAGCAGTTTGCGAAAGCGTTCCGTGCAAGCCCCAATCCGGTCGGTATCACCGAAATCGCCACGGGGCGCACCATCGACGTGAACGACGCCTGTTTGGCGCTATTTGGATATCCGCGTGAAGAGGTGATCGGGCGCACGACGCTGATGCTCGGGATCTGGCCTGATCCCGAAGACCGCCGCCGGCTGATCGAGCAGGTGCAATCCGGCAAGCCGGTGCTCAATCGCGAGATGACTTGCCGGATGAAATCCGGGAGCCTGCGCCACATCCTGGTGTCCTCGGATCTTATCGAACTGAACGGGGTGGCCTGCCTGATCACGGTGGGAAACGACATTACTGACCGTAAGGAGGCGGAGGCGGCCCTCCAGGCCTCACAGGACCAGATCCAGCAGATGCAGAAAATGGAGGCGCTTGGGCAATTGGCCGGGGGCATCGCGCACGACTTCAATAATATCCTGACCGCCATCCTGGGCAACGCCGAGATCGCCTGCGCCAAGAGCGCGGACGATCATCCGTCCAGGCCGAACTTGGCGCGGATTATCGAAGGCGGGCAGCGGGCCTCCCATGTTGTGCAGCAAATCCTCACCTTCACGCGCCAGCAGGACGTATCCCGCACCGTGCTGCCGCTTTCCCCCGTCGTCACCGAAGCGCTGGCGTTGCTGCGCGCCACCTTGCCGGCCGGCGTTGAATTGACCAGCACGGTCGATGCGGCCACGCCGCACGTGCTGGCCAATGGCACGCAGCTCCATCAAGTCCTCATGAACCTCTGCACCAACGCCTGGCATGCGTTGGGGGATCATCCTGGCCGCATCACCGTGGACCTGGCGCCTGTCACGCTGGCTCAGCCGCTGCACAGCCTGCATGTGACGCTGCCGCCGGGCCGCTATGCGCGCCTCTCGGTGCGCGATACCGGCTGCGGCATGTCGCGCGAGACGATGGCGCGTATTTTCGATCCGTTCTTTACGACCAAGCCGCTCGGGCAGGGCACGGGACTGGGCTTGAGCGTTGTGCATGGCATTGTGCAGGGGCACGACGGGACCATTGTTGTCGAGAGCGCCCAGGGGCAAGGGACGGCCTTTCACTTGTACTTTCCGGCCGTCGAGGCTCCGGCTCCGGCGCATGAACCAGCCAAGGCCTCCCAGGCGGCCCGTCCTGGTCGAACCTGCCGTCTGCTCTATCTGGATGACGAAGAGATGCTGGTGGAATTGGTGCGGGCGCTCTTTGAGCCGCAGGGCTATCAGGTCACCGGCTGCACCAAGCCGGCGGAGGCGCTGGCATTGGTCCGCGCCAATCCGGACGGCTTCGATGCCGTTGTGACGGATTACAATATGCCGGAACTCTCTGGCCTGGATGTGGCGCGCGAGGTGATGAAGATTTGCGCGACGCTGCCGGTGGTGTTGGTCTCGGGGTATCTCACGCCGGCCGAGCAGGCCTCCGTTCTGGCCGCCGGCGTCAAGGAAACGATTCCGAAACCCACCATGTTGCAGGAGTTGGGGGCCGTGCTGACTCGGCTGCTCGATAGCCGGTCGTGAGCGAGGGATGTAATGACGGTCGAATGCACGCCGGATACTGAGATCATCCTGTCATTCGACCATCAGCGAGCGGTCGTGTCGCCCTGGGGGGCGTCTTTACGGCAATATGGTGTCGTGGAACCGGGCGGTGGTGAAACCGATATCGTCTGGGGCTATTCGGGTGGCGGCAATAAAAAGGGCGGCCAGGGGGACGTGCTCATTCCCTTTCCAGGACGTATTGCGGAGGGGCGCTACTCGTTTGACGGACAGGTTTTACAGCTCGACCGGAATGACAAGGAAGGGCCCAATGCGATCCACGGGTTTGTGCGGGCGCTGCCTTGGCGCCTCGCGCAGGCCGATGCCCGGAGCGCCGCGTTCGAGATCCGTCTCGATGCCACGACCTACGGCCCTCGGGGCTATCCGTTTACGCTCGATTGTCGCGTCAGGTACGCCTTGGACCGCCAAGGCCTGTCCTGTTCATTCGCCGTGCGGAATGCCGGGAGCCAGGCGGCGCCGGTCGGGGTGGGCTTTCATCCCTACTTCACGGTCGGCACAGAGCTGGTCGATGAGGCCGAGGTGAAGATTCCCGGCGCGGCGTTTTTGGAATTCAACGAACGGCTTGCACCGACTGGGCGAGTCATCGACGCAGCCGGGACGGAGTGGGATTATCGCAAGGCTCGACCGATCGGCCCGCGCCGCTTCAACCACTGCTATGTGCGGCTTGAACGGGATGCGGAGGGAATGGCCACGGCCTCCCTGCATCATTCGGCGAGCGGACGTGTCGTCGAGGTGGTCATGGACCAGTCATTTTCCGCAGTAGTGGTCTACACGGGCGACGCGATCGCTGAGGTTCCGCGCCGCGCCTTCGCCATCGAGCCGATGACCTGCGCGACGGATGCCTTCAATCATCCGGAGTGGGGATTGAAACGCCTGGTTCCCGGGGAGACCTGTACCGGGCGCTACTTGATCCGGCATCGGCTGGTGCGGGCCGCTTCGTTATGACGCCGGGCTTGTCTCGATAATCCGGAAGCGGACTTCATCCACATGGGTATAGGCGGAGGTGGTATCCCCCGCAAAGAGGCCGCAGCGATAGAGTCCCGGCAGCCATCCCGTGCGGGGCCGGGAGAGCAGGAAATAGCCGGACTGATCGTTCATGGTCGTCATGGCGTGGTCCTGCACGATCGGGTGTTGCCGATCGGTCGATTCGGCTGTTTCGAGGAAACACTGGGCGGTCAGGGGCACGGCATCATACGAGGCGCCCACCAGCCCAAATACCAGGTAGATCTCCTGCTGGGTGGCGGGAAAGCTGTCCCCGGGGTTCAACGGAATGAAGTCATGCGCGCCGGTGGGGAAATCATCCCGCATGACTTTGGCCGCCGGAATGACAAACCGAAACCAGCTGAAATCGGCGTCTCGTCCCATCAGAGCGGCTCCTGTCTCCAGCGTCTTCTGCGGTTTGAACCGGTCGAGTGCGTTCGCGAACAGGTCTTCGGCCGCTGCGTTTCCGGCAGGAGCTGAATCGCCGGCCGGAGTCGCAGGAAGCGGGGCCTTCTGTGCGAGCTGCGCCAATTCAGGGACGTGAGGGCGCACCTTGTCGAGCCATTTCGCCAGTTTGCCTTTATCCAGCACACGGGTTCCCGGAGGCAGCGCTACCTGCTTGTTTGCCTCTTCAAACTCGATGGCCGTCTCGTAGAGGATGTGAAAATGGACGAAGGCGTCTTCCCAGCGTTCTAACTCGACGAGACATTGGCCCATGCGAAACACGGAATCCGTATAGTCTTCATCGGTCGTATCGAGATCGGAGAGTTTGCGGAAAATCGTCAGCGCTTCTTGGCATTGGCCCACTTGCATGAGTGTCAGGCCCAATTGGTAGGTCGCCGTGGGATCCATCGGATTGAGCGCCAGCATTTTACGGTAGATCGGCGCGGCCTCCTGATAGCGCCCGGCTTCGAAGAGTCTCCAGGCTTCCGCTCGCAGGAAGGCCCATTCTTTCAATTGTGCTTCTGTGGCGTCCGGGGTCAGGACGCGTTCGTAGCGCCGGCCTCGCTCCGTGGAGGTGCCCTCGATGAGGGACAGCAGCGTTTTGGCGGGAATTTCCAGCGGAGAGCCGGGAGGCGCGTGTGTCAGAATATCCTGCACGTCGCCATTCGCGCCGTCGTAATCCAGCAGATCGAATCGCCCCCGCGCCAGTGCGAGCCGCCAGCCGGGCAGATCCGGCCTGAGCGCCACGGCCTTCTTATATGATTCCAGCGAGTCCTCCAGCCGGTCGAGTTTTCGGAGTTCCTGCGCCAGCCGCAGATGCACGAGCGGGTTCTGGGCATCGAATTCAGCAATGCGTTGCAATTCGGCAAGCGATTCCTCTGCCTGCCCCCATCGAACCAGAACGCTCCATTTCGCCCATCGGACATCGAGGGCGGCAGGGTGCTTGGTGAGGACGGCGTCGTAGGCCTGGACCGCTTCTTGGGGGCCCCGTGAGGTGGCGAGGATGTCACCCCGCAATTTGTGGAGCGGCAGGGCGTGTGCGTGGCTGCGAAGGCCCTGATCGAGCAGGTCGAGGGCAGTTGATACCGCGCCGCTTTCCCAGAGGGCTTTGGCCTGTTGCGCGATCTGCTCCGCCGGGGGAGATTGAGGGGCTTCCGCGAAGGCGAGCGGACGTATGAAGAGGAAGAGCGTCAGCGGGAGCGTCAAAAGTCCGGCGATGGTGCCAGGTCGCAGCCGGTCTGTTATCTGTAATCGCTGCATAGGAAGAAGGCGGTACGCCAGTAGCCGTCCGGTGGTTGCTGATGTGTACTGTACCAAGAGATCGGGGGAATGTGGTAGCACCTGCGCAAGAGGGGCCGTGGGAGGGGAGGGCGGGAGATGAAGGGCCGTGCGAAGGCAGACACACTCCGCACGGCTCAGGCCGCTTACTTCATTTTCCTGGGGTCTTGGTACACCATGAGATGGGCGTAGGGGGTGCCGTCGAACATGATGTAGGTGCCGGAGGGGTTCGGGGTGGTCGGGAGTTTCGTGGCGGCGGCGTCAAACGGCCACATGACCATCCAGTGCGCGGGTTCTTTGACAATCTTTGCGCCCTCCCCGGACATGACCACTTTCCCGTCTTTTTCAAAATGGGAGCCGCCGCGCACCATGTAGGCGATGCCGGGCACGGTGTTCGTCGGCTTGGGGGCGTTGTTCATGATGTCGGTGAACCATTGCTGGGAGGCGGCGTCCATGCACATGGGATCGGGATCTGGCAGATTCATCACGGTCGGGATGCAGGTAAAGCCGTTGGCGCTTTTCCGCGTTTCGGTCAATGTGCCGTCGGCACCGAAGACCATGACGCCGGCGTCTTTCGCAATATGCGCCGGGGCTGCGCTCAAGGCCAGTGCCGTCTGGTCTTTCTCGGACATGGCCTTCACGTCTTTGACCGTGGCCCCTTTCTTATGGTGTGTATCTCCCGCTGTGGCAAGAGCCGGCAGCGCAAGGGAACTGGCAATGAGGATGGTCAGCGTCACGTGTCGAATCATAACGGCCTCCTTGGTGAATAAGTGCAACGATGATTCGTAGGGGCTTCATTACACCACTTTTTCGCAGGGGAGGGCAAAGACGTGCAGCGGGAAGGTGTTGCCATGCTCATGCAGCCCATGCGTTTCTCTGAAGCGCGTGAACGCGTCGATGAGACGAGCGGCCGCGGGCTCCTGCACTGCCGTAAGGATCATACAGTTGGCTCCCGGGGAGAAAAAGGATTTCACGGATGGCCCGGTCTCTCCCTGGCCTTCGACGTTGTGGATTTCGCTAAAGGACGTGACCTGGTGTTCCTTCAGCAGCGCATGGATGTGTTGAACGATCGATTCCCGAAACACAATCATCAGCATTTTCATGGCAGACACTCCTCCGGAGCCTGGTGTGCGAAGTCGTGGATAGAGATCCTCATTGAGCCGCTCGCCCTGCCAATCTATAGGGGAGAGGCCGAAAAAAGACAAGAGGCATTGAGGCCGGGATCGCGAGATCCGGTGCGGCCATGATAGACTGCGCGCCCCATGTTCGACATCATTCTCTACCAGCCTGAAATTCCCCCGAATACCGGCAACATCATCCGCCTCTGCGCGAATACCGGGGCAGGGCTGCATCTGGTCAAGCCGCTGGGGTTTGATCTGGACGACCGGCAAATGCGGCGGGCTGGATTGGACTATCACGAATTCGCGACCCTCGCGGTCTACGAAACCTGGGCCGACTGTGCGGCGCATTTCAAGAATCGCCGTCTGTTTGCGGCCTCTACCAAGAGCACTCAGCGGTATGATCTGGTGTCCTATGCCGAGGGCGATGTGTTTGTCTTTGGGCCGGAAAGCCGTGGCTTGCCGCCAGAACTCTTAGGATCGGTCGCCGAGGGGCAGCGGATTCGCATCCCGATGAAGCCGGAGAGCCGGAGCGTGAATCTCTCCAATGCCGTAGCGGTGGTGCTGTATGAAGCCTTGCGTCAGGTCGGATTTGGGCCTTGCCGGTGACGCAGTGAAGATCCAAGAGCGTATGGCGTATGGCTGATAGCAGGAAATAGAGATGACCGAGCAGGTCTTTGTTTGTGGCTATCCGCCATCAGCTCTTTGAGTTTCTGCTAGAGGTCGTTCTTTTTGAGATACCGGCCAAGTCCCTGCCGCTGAGCGAAGTAGTACGCATAGTGGAGGGCGGCGAGATTGGCGATCCGCTCCTCCGCTTCTTCGCGGCTGTCGGTATAGATGATCTGCATCCCATACCGCGCCGTGATGGCATCCAGAAAATCCATCAAGCCGTTCTTGTGATACTGGCCGAGCCGGCCGCTGGCGATCCGCGCCTGAATGGCGCCTTCGATGACGAGAAATCGGTGGGGGATGGCGAGCAGCGGTTCGAGTTCGCGCAGAAAGGGCAGCCGGTTATCGGCGGGATTGGAAAAAATCGTATTGAACTCTTCGACGCGTTTCCGGACGACGCAGAAGAGTTCCGGCGCTTCGGCAATCGCATAGTCTCCGGCGGCCAGCGGTTGCTGCATGGTGCCGGCGATACGAATCAGACCGCGAAACTCATAGGGCTGGTGCTGGCGGCTATCGACGAGGATATGAATGGCCGGCACCGGAGTCTTGGGCTGTTCATCTCGAAAGAGCGTGACGGGCAATTGCGGGCCGCGCGGCTCCTGCCTGGCGTGACGCGGGGCCGCCGGCTGAGGCCGCACGGGCGAAGCCGGGCGTGACGGTTGGGGCGCGGCGGCGGGCGTTGTGCGCGTCGAGGCCGGTTGCGTCTGGGCGTCATAGCGCTGACGCAAGACCGGATCGCTCAGAGTCTGATAGGCCTGGTTGATGAGCTGCGTACGAGCTTCCGCTTTGCTGTGCAGCGCGGGGGCGTGGGTGAACCGGTCCGGATGCCAGACTTGGAGTTGTTCAATCCAGGCCTTTTTAATATCGGTGGCGGTGGCCAACGGGCTTAATTCAAGCACCTGATAGTAGGTCACTGTGCGAGGCTCCCAGGTGGAATGGCTCAGAAGCGGAGTGTAACGGACTCGCCGGCGGAGTGCCAGCCTGAAAGGGCCGATGGAGTCTGAGGGGATGGGCCTGTCCCGCCTTCGTGCTGGAAGTCACAGGGGGCTTCTGATAGATTCCACCGCCGCATTGTCCGATGCATCACACGAGGACTCTATGACGACTTCAACACAGGCTCAGATTTCAGCCGCAGCGCAGCTCAAGATCGGTTCCCTCATCGCCAAGGAACTCGGTGTCGGCGCCCATCAGGTGGCGGCGGCGGTGGCGCTGCTCGACGAAGGTTCGACCGTTCCCTTTATCGCGCGGTACCGGAAAGAGGTGACGGGGAATTTGGACGATACGCAGCTGCGGACACTGGAAGAGCGGCTGCTCTATCTCCGTGAGTTGGAGGCGCGGCGCGCGGCGATTCTGGCCTCGATTGACGAGCAGGGAAAGTTGACCGACGCCTTGCGAGCGAGCCTGGATGCCGCCACGACCAAGCAGGCCGTGGAAGATCTCTATCTGCCTTTCAAGCCCAAGCGCCGCACGCGGGCGCAGATCGCGCGGGAGGCCGGGTTGGAGCCCTTGGCCGATGTGCTGCTGGCTGATCCGATGCTCGTGCCTGAGGTGGAAGCGGCCAAGTATCTCAATGTGAAGCCGGCGGCCGAAGGCGCCGAGGCGATCAATGTGCCCGATGCCAAGACGGCGCTTGAAGGAGCACGCGATATTTTGATGGAGCGCTTTGCCGAAACAGCCGATCTGCTGGCGGCTCTGCGGACGCGTCTCTGGGAGCAGGGTGTCTTGACCTCGACGGTGATGAAAGACAAGGAGCTGGCCGAAGAGGAAAAGTTCCGCGATTACTATGCCTATTCGGAGTCCATCAAGACCATTCCGTCGCATCGGGCCCTCGCGCTCTTCCGGGGGCGCACCCTCGGTGTGTTGAAGCTGGAATTGGGTTTGGGGGAAGCGAGCGAAGCGGTCGTGCCCCATCCCTGTGTGGCGATGATCGCGGCTCATGCCGGGATCGCGGATCGCGGGCGCCCCGCCGACAAGTGGCTGGCCGGCGTCTGCGATTGGACCTGGCGGATGAAAATCCATGTGCAGCTCAGTGTGGAATTGCTGGTGCAGTTGCGCGAGGCGGCGGAGGCCGAGGCGATCAAGATTTTCGGGCGCAATCTCCACGAGCTGCTGCTGGCGGCGCCCGCCGGCTCCAAGACTGTGCTTGGGCTCGATCCCGGCATTCGCACCGGGTGCAAAGTGGCCGTGGTCGATGCGACGGGCAAGCTGCTGGCGACGGAGACGATTTACCCGCATCAGCCGCGCAACGACTGGCAGGGATCGCTGGAAACGCTGGTGCGTCTCGTGGTCCGGCATGGCGTGGAATTGATCTCGATCGGCAATGGGACGGCGAGCCGGGAAACCGACAAGCTGGCAATCGAGGTGATCAAGCTGGTGGCCACACACAAGCCGGAGCAGAAGATTGCCAAAATCGTGGTGAGCGAGGCGGGGGCGTCGGTGTACTCCGCGTCGGCCTTTGCGGCCGCGGAGTTTCCCGAGCTGGATGTTAGTTTGCGCGGGGCCGTGTCCATTGCACGGCGTGTGCAAGATCCCCTGGCCGAGCTGGTCAAGATCGAGCCGAAGGCCATCGGCGTGGGCCAATATCAGCATGACGTCAATCAGCGGGCCTTGGCGCGGTCGCTCGATGCCACGGTCGAAGACTGCGTGAACGCCGTCGGTGTGAACGTCAATACGGCGTCGATTCCGTTGCTGGAGCGGGTGTCGGGGCTGAACAAGGCGCTGGCGAAAAATATTGTGGACTATCGGGATGCCCATGGCCCGTTCTTGAACCGCCTGACGATTCGCAAGGTGCCGCGCTTGGGCGAGAAGACGTTCGAGCAGGCGGCGGGCTTTCTCCGTATCCCCGATGGAGACAATCCCTTGGACCGGTCCGCCGTCCACCCGGAGGCCTATCCGGTGGTCGAGCGCATTCTCACGCGCCTGGGGACTGGGATTCGTGACGTGATGCGCCAGCCGGCCGTCTTGAAGGGATTGTCGCCGACGGACTTCACCGATGAGAAGTTCGGGGTGCCGACGGTGCGCGATATTCTCACCGAGTTGGAAAAGCCGGGCCGTGACCCTCGTCCGGAATTCAAAACGGCGGCCTTCCGTGACGGCGTCGAGGCGGTGGCCGATTTGCAGCCGGGCATGGTGCTGGAAGGCGTGGTGACGAATGTCGCCGCGTTCGGCGCGTTCGTCGATATCGGCGTGCACCAGGACGGGCTTGTGCATGTCTCGGCGCTGGCCAATAAATTCGTGAAAGATCCGCATGAAGTGGTCAAGCCAGGCCAGATCGTCAAGGTGAAGGTGCTCGACGTGGATTTGAAGCGCCAGCGGATTGCCTTGACCATGCGGCTGGACGATGCGGCCAGCCGTCCCGCTCAGCCTGGGAGCGAGGCCGTGACGGCCGGCCCTCGCGATCAGCGGGGACGCGGTCCCTCGGCATCCGGCCAAGCGGCCACACGCTTGCCTCAGCCGGTCAGCGCGATGGCGCTGGCCTTGGCCAAGGCCAAGCAAAAAACCTGACAGGCTGTTGGTAATGTCCGCCAGCGGCGTTCCCTGAAATCGTGAAACGTGAGGCGTGAAACGAGAGGAGGCCACGGAAATGCGGCTTTGCAGGACCGCCATTCCGAGCCGTCTCGTAGCTACCGCTCGGCGCGCACGTTGAAGAAGTCGCCGCCTTTGACAAACTCGTCGTCGCTGCCCCAGGCGATATGTTTGTCCAGGCGCTTCATGAGCGGCACATGTTTGGAGCAATGGACGTAGGCTTCCTCGACGTTCACCAGGACCCAGGCTTCCGGATGCCGGCCGCCTTTGATCTGCATGGCTTCGAGAATACTGGCGGGAAGCTGCTGGATCCCTTCCAGCTCACCGGGCGTCAAGACCTGCGCTTTGCCGTTGACGTGCAACCCCATCGTGGTCAGATAGTAATCCAGGAAGATCATCCCGATGTGGGGGTTTTCCAAGATATTGCCGACGCTCGCCAGCACGCCGTTGCCTCGATATTCCGGATAGACCAGCGTCTTCTCGTCCAGCACGGTGACGAATCCCCTGGTGCCGGCGCGGAATGAGCTGTCGCAGGCGCCCTTCGCATCGGCGGTGGCGATAAAGACCATTTCTTGCCGCGCGATGAACTGCTGCATGGGCCGGTTGAGATGGTCCAGCATCTGATTGGCGTAGAAGGCGGCGGCGCGCGTGGTGGTGCCGAACCGTTGCTGGGCCTGCTGTTCTCCCGATGATGCCGGTTGTGTCATAGCCGGTGTTCCTTCTATGGGGCGGGGGCTTTGTGTGCCCCGGGATGGTGTTCGTGATGGTCTGCGGCGATCCCATATTTCTTCAGTTTCGCGAGCAGGGTCTTGTAGTCGATGTCGAGGGTTTTGGCGGCCTGGGTTTTGTTGCCCCCGCTGGCATCGAGGACGCGTTGGATATGGCGCCGTTCGATGTCATCGAGCGAACAGGCGGAGAGGTTGCCGTCGCGCTCTTGCCCCGCTGATGGGGGAAGGCTCTGCGCCACGTCGTCCCGGCCGATCGGACCCGTGCCGGTGTGCATCAAGACCATGCGCTCGACCACATTCCGCAGTTCCCGCACATTGCCCGGCCAGTGGTAGGTGGCCAGTTGCTGGAGGGCGTCCGCCGAGAGCGTGCGCTTGGGTGAGCCGGGCACCGGCCATGTTTGGAGGATGTGCTCGACCAAGGCGGGGATATCCTCAGTTCGCTCACGCAGCGGCGGCACACGCAGGGTAATGGTGTTGATGCGGTACAGGAGGTCGTCGCGGAAGCGGCCTTGATGGACGAGTTCCTGAATATCCTGATTGGTGGCGCCGATGATCCGTACGTCGGCGTGCAGGGTGCGGGTGCTGCCGACGGGGCGGTATTCATTGCGGTCGAGAAACCGCAAGAGGCTCACCTGCATCGGTCCCGGCATCTCGCCCAGTTCGTCGAGAAACAACGTGCCGCCTTCAGCGGCGGCGATGAGCCCGATCTTGGCGGCGGTGGCGCCGGTAAACGAGCCCTTTTCGTGCCCGAAGAGTTCGCTTTCGAGCAGTTCCCGGCTGACGGCGCCGCAGTTGATGGCGAGGAACGGCCCGTTGGCCCGCCGGCTCAGATCGTGGAGCAACCGCGCCGCCACTTCTTTGCCGGAGCCCGTTTCTCCTTGTATGAGGACGGGCGCATTGGCCGGTGCCACCTGGGCAATCTGGGTTGTGAGTTTCTGCCAGGCCGGGCTGGTCCCATCGACAATCACATCGCGCGTAAATCCGCCATGGCGGGCCGCCAGGTTTTCCTTGCGGAGCGCACGGACGGTCTTGAGCTTGGTCAGCGCCGCCTTCACCACGCCGGCATCGAACGGCGTGTCCTTGATGAGGAAGTCCCAGGCGCCTTGCTTCATGGCCTCGACCGCGTCTTTCACGTCGCCGTGTCCGGTGAGCATGAGCACATCGACGTCCGGCTGGTGCTCAGTAATCCATTTCAGCACGGCGCGGCCGTCTAGACCGGGCATCCGCAGGTCCGTAATCACGCAATCGAAGGGCGACGTTTGCAAGGCGTCGAGACCGGCCTGGCCATGCGTGACGGCGGTGACCTGGCAGCCCTCTTCGCGCAGGGCCTGTTCCAGGACCAGCCGGACATAGGCTTCGTCGTCGATGATGAGTGTACGCATCAGTGCACCTGATTGGGAAATGCCAAATAGAATGTGCTGCCCTGGCCGGGCGTGGATTCAGCCCACACCCGGCCGCCGTGCTTGTCCATCACCAGCTTTACAATGGCGAGTCCGACGCCGGTGCCCTCATACTCGCCTGGGCTATGGAGCCGTTCAAAGAGGCCGAACAGTTTGCCGGCTTGGTGTGTGTCGAAGCCGATGCCGTTATCGCGAATCCAGAGGATCCTCTCCTTCGGCGTCTGCTCTCCGCCGATCGTCAGGGCCGGTGCGACCGTGCGGGCGGAAAATTTGATGGCGTTATCGAGCAGATTGGTGATGGCTTGGCGCACGCTGACCGGTTCGCCGTACAGGTCGGAGAAGGGCAGGTTTACGGTGATGGCCGGTGTGGCGCCGGAGCGCGGGTGCAGCCGGTCCGTGACCATGCCGGTGATTAGCTCCATGACGTTGAAGCGAATGCGGGGCAAGTCTTGCTGCTCCAATCGGGAATACTTCAAGAGGGCGTCGATCATGTGCGTGAGGCGCAAGGCTGATTGCCGGATGACGCCGATGTGGTGCCGCAGCGGTGCGTCGTTCGACTCGGCGAATTGCTTTTCGAGGATCGATGAAAAGCCTTCGATTTCGCGCAAGGGGCCTTTCAGGTCGTGCGCGATGGAATAGGTGAAGGCTTCCAGCTCTTTGGTCTTGCGCATGAGCGCGGTGCTGTGGTCCCGCAGGCTCGCCAGCATGGTGGCGAGTGAGCCGGCGAGGGCGCCGACTTCGTCACGGCTGGGCCAGGGTTCGAATTGGGCCGCGAGGTCGTGATGTGCCACACGGTCGGCGGTGGCCGCCAGGCGTGTGAGCGGGTTGGCCACATGCCGTTTCATGGTCCCATAGACGGCGACGATCAGCAGCGTGAGGACGCCGAGAATGCCCATGACCATCATGCGGGCTTGATCGACGAGGCGGTCGCCTTCGATTTTCATTTCGACATCGATCTTGCGATGGACTTCGATCAAGGCGGCGATGGCTTCTTTGGTGCGGGTCGCGGCTTGTTCGTAGGCGGCTTCCGATCCGGCGCGATCGGCGGGATGCGTGCCGAGGGCGCTGGCCAGGTCTTCCCGCTGCGCGCGCAAGCTGGTGAGGCCATCGGCGATGGCGACGACGGCCTGGTCTTCCTGGAGGGCCAAGTCGGTTCGGCCATGGTGCTCCAGCATGCCATAGAGCACCGGGTGGGTGCGGGCGGCATGCGCCGCCTGATACGTGTCGAGCGCGGCCAGGGTGCGCCGCTCGATGTCAGCGATGGCGGCAAAGCCGGCGGTCCGATTCGCATCGGAGAGATGTTCCCGGGCGTGATGCATGGCGGTTTCGATATCGCTGATATTCCGCAGCATTTCCGAGGCGGTGACCACGCCGGGGATGGTAATGCGCTGGTGGCGATCGACGTAACTATTGACCCGGGAGAGATAGACGAGTGTGGCGGAGAAGCTGACGACGAGCAGTAGCAAGATCAGCCCAAAGGCAACGGCGAGTTTTTGGCCGATGGCGAGGCGGGCAATCCAGCCGACGGGTGTCTGAGGCATGATGTACCCTAGCACAGCACACGGGAGAGTGTCAGCCGGACGGCGGTGCTCAGGCCATGCCGAGAAATTTGAGCAGAAAGCCCGCTGCCGCGCAGGCTCCGACGACAGGAATGATCGGGATTTTGAATCGATAGAGGGCTACAAACGCGGCGATCCCGATGAGTGCGGGTATCCACTCGAAGCGGCCGGCAAATCCCTGCGGCCATAAGACGTGATAGGCAAAGAATAGCGCCAGGTTGAGAATGACGCCAACGACGGCGGCCGTAATGCCGGTGAGCGGCGCGGTGAATTTCAGGTCGCCATGGGTGGATTCCACGATGGGGCCGCCGATCAAGATGAAGAGAAAGGAGGGGAGAAAGGTAAAGAACGTGACGACGGTTGCGGCGACGATGCCGGCCCAGAGCAGCGCGTCGGGACCGAACAGGGTGGTGGTCCAGCCGCCGACGAACCCGACGAAGGTCACCACCATGATGAGCGGGCCGGGCGTGGTTTCGCCCAGGGCGAGCCCGTCGATCATTTGGAGCGGGGTGAGCCAGTGATAGTGTTCGACGGCGCCTTGGTAGACATAGGGGAGCACCGCGTAGGCCCCGCCGAATGTGAGCAGGGCGGCTTTGGTAAAGAACCAGCCCATTTGTGCCAATGGATGATTCCACCCGTAGATCCCGACAAGTCCGCCGAGCGCCGCGGCCCATAAGCCGATCCCGATTCCAAGATGTGTCCAAAAGGAGGGCCATGAAAATCGCGCATGATCCGGGATCGGGGTGTGGTCATCGATCACCGATGGCTCGTGGGGTGTGTCCGTGGCGCCGTGCCCGCCTCCCAGTGTGAAATATTCCGGGCGCAGGCGGCTGCCCAGATAGCCGAGCACACCTGCGGCCAGCACAATGGCGGGAAACGGAACGTGCATGGCGAAGATGCTGACGAACGAGGTGCCCGCAATCGCCCAGAGCCAGGCGTTCTTCAGCGCCCTCGATCCGATTCGAAAGGCGGCGAAGACGACGATGGCCGTGACGGCTGGTTTGATGCCATAGAAGAGGCCGGCGACGGCCGGAAGATCGCCATAGGCCATGTAGATCCACGAGAGGCCGATCAAAATGAAGAGGGATGGCAGCACGAACAAGCCGCCCGCCACGATGCCGCCCCATGTGCGGTGCAGGAGCCAGCCGATGTAGGTCGCGAGCTGCTGGGCTTCCGGTCCTGGCAGGAGCATGCAGTAGTTAAGGGCATGGAGAAATCGCCGCTCCGAGATCCACCGTTTGCGTTCGACCAGTTCCTGGTGCATCACCGAGATCTGCCCGGCCGGCCCGCCGAAACTGATGAAACCGAGCTTGATCCAGAAGCGCAACGCTTCGGAGAAGGAGACCGCGGGTGGCAATCTGGTCGGCATGTCCTGGTTCATTTCAAGCGCATCAGCCAGGGATCACCGAAGTCGGTGAGGCATCAGGCCTGGTCCCTTGTGTAACAGTTTCAGCGTTGAACGGATTGTGATGGGGAGTGGAGACGGAGCCTTGCATCACAATCGGAGCCGCCGAATGTGTCGACGTTACTTCCACGTCACTTCCTCCCAGCAGAGATGAACGAAGGTTTCAAAGGGAGGAAAGTTATTGCTGTTTTGTTCCTTCGACCTAAGCCAGAGATCGATTTCCATACCGGCTGGATCGGTTTCGCCCCCAGGCAGAGTCCGCTTGACCGGATAGCGAACCTCATGGGTTATGGGATCGCGAGACCGTTCCATTACCATGAAATGCGCATCGTAGTCTTTGTAGAGGATCTGATCGTTTTTATGCATGGTCGCGGTGCCCCATCCGCCAAGATAGAGCCACGTTTTCGGGTACAGGGGATCGCCGTTGCCTGAGTCCCCATGTTCATACAATCGTGTGGCAATTCCGCCATTCTGAAACGGAGCTTTCGCACTGAACCGGTCAAAGACGATCCGATAGTGGTCCGCGCCCTCGGAAAATTCGGCGGTGATCTGGCCGCTATCCGTGAGTTCATTCACGGCGATCTCGATGGCGCCCTGCACCGGGGTCAGGTGTTTGCCGGCATAATCGAGGTGGTCCCAGGGTGCGCGGTCATTCATGCTTCCGATCAGAGTGGTTCTTTGGCCGGAAAGGTGGAATTGGCCCGTATAGTATGGATGTTCAGTGGCTTGAAAAATCCTGGTTCCTTCGTGTTCTTTGGGTGTGCCGAATTGTCCTGCAAATACAGCGGACACGAATATCAGCGCCATGGATAAGGCTGTTGAAACTAGGAATGGTGCGGCCGTCTTTTGCTGAGTTGCCATGGCAATTCCTTTCCATTGGAAAATCTACTGGCGCGCGGTTCCCCAGCGGCGATGGAGAAATTGTTCTATAGGAGTAAACAGTGATTTGTCTACGGCCAGCCCGATCACTACGATGACCAGCATCACTCCGATCACTTGATCCATTGCGTTAAGTTCCCGTCCATAGTGCAATAAATGCCCCAGGCCAAAGCCGGTCAGGATCGTGACGAATATTTCCGCCGCCATCAGCGAGCGCCAGGCGAAGGCCCAGCCTTGCTTCATGCCACTCAAAAGGAATGGCAGCGATGCCGGCAGGATCACATGTGTCCAGGTGTGCAGGCCGGTTGACCCCATGCTGCGGGCGGCACGGGTATAGATCGGCGGGATCGTCCGCACGCCGTTGTTCGTGGCGAGAATCAATGACCAGAGGGTTCCCATCACCACGACGAAGAGCATGGCGGATTCGGTTTGCCCGAACCAGAGGAGTGCGAGCGGCACCCAGCAGACGCTCGGAAGCGTCTGGAGTCCCAGTGCGAGGATTCCAATGGTGTCTTGAGACCAGCGGGACGAGGCGGTGAGGAGGCCCAAAGGAAGCCCGGCAAGGACGCCGAGTCCGTATCCGATAAGGAGCCGTCGCACGGTGACGACGGTGGCCTCCCAGAGTGTGCCGTCTTCCACGGCGGACCGCAGATAGTCGAAGACGCTCATGGGAGACGGCAATAGGAGCGGCGACCAGATCTTGGCTTTCACGGCGAGGTGCCATACAGCCAGGAGGGCCAGGAAAAATAGCGATGCGGACAGCCATCGTACGATCATCCTGCCACCTCCGTTTTGACGTAGCCTTTCAGCACGCGGGTAATCTCCGTGGCGTAGCGCGCGAGGTCCACACTGTTGATGTCACGCGGGCGTGGAAGAGGAATCGCAAATTCTTCGCGAATCCGTCCGGGGTTTGGTGAAAACAAGATCACGCGGTCTCCCAGGCAGACCGCTTCTCGCACGTTATGCGTGACGAAGACGATGGTCTTGCGATGCTGGCTCCAGATGCGTTGAATGTCGCCATAAAGTTGCTCGCGTGTGAGAGCATCCAGGGCGCCGAATGGTTCGTCCATCAAGAGCACGCTGGGGTTCGGTGCCAGCGCTCTAGCCAGGGCTACGCGTTGTTTCATGCCGCCGGAAAGTTCATGGACATTGGCATGCATGAACCGCTTCAGGCCGACGAGTTCCAGGAAATATTCGGCCTTCTCCTGACGTTCCGCGGCCGTCAATCCGTTGCTGAGTTTCAGCCCAAAGAGGACGTTGCCCAACACGGTCAGCCACGGGAACAAGGCGGCTTCCTGAAACATCATAAGACGGTGGGGGCCTGGGCCGGTGATGGTGTGGCCGTCGGCTTGAACGAGCCCGCGATCAGGCCGGTCGAGGCCGGCCATGATGTTGAGCAAGGTCGATTTGCCGCAGCCGCTGGGGCCGACGAGACAGACGAACTCTCCGTCGGCGATACGGAGCGTCACGTCGTTGAGCGCCTGAACATGCAGCGAGCTGGTCTGAAAGGACTTCGAGATATGTTCAAACACAAGTTTGCTGGAGGCGGTGGTGGTCGATGGGCTTTCCGGTGTCGGCATGTCAATTCAACCTTTCGATCAAGCGGGACAAGTCTGGGGCTGTGCGAATAAATCCGGCGCGCTGCGCGTTGGCGACGAATTGCTGATACTCGCCGGGCGAGGCTTCAGTGGTCAGGCCGATCCGTGTCCAGGCCTGGGCGATCAATTCGGTTGAGACGGCGGCGTGGGTTTCAGCCGCCAGTTCTTGTTGCGCCATCTGCTTCGCCTCTGCCGGATGCGCGAGGATCCACTCGGTGAGTTCACGGTGGGCCTGTGCAAATTTCTTGGCGAGTTCGCGTTTGGTCTTGAGAAACTTCACACTCGATACCAGGACTGTGATGCTGTCCTTCGATTGTTCGAGAAGGATCTTGCCTCCGGCGTCACGTTCCAGACGGGAGACCCAGGGTTCAACGGTCCAGACGGCATCGAGCTTCTTGCTTTGGAATAAGGCGAATTGGTCGGGGTTTGGTGTGGGGACGATGAAGGCATCGCCGCCAGTCTGCGTAATCTTCAACCCGCCATTGGCCAGCCAGGCCCGGCAGGCCACGTCTTGCGTATTCCCGAGCTGGGGAGTCGCGATGGTCTTTCCTCGAAAATCGGCGGGTTGCGTAAATGTGGAATCGGGTTGGACAACCAAGGCGGCGCCTCCGGTCGCGGCGCCGGCGATGATGCGGATTTCCTCGCCGTTCGATTTCGCATAGGCATTCAAGGCTGGGCTTGGCCCCACGTAAGTGAGGTCGATGGAGCCGGACAGAATCGCTTCCATGGCGCTCGGTCCGGCGTTGTAGATAAACCACTCGATCTTCACGTCTTGGCCGAGCCGCTCTTCAAACCATCCGCGTCCCGTGCGAGAAAGGTGTTGGGCGACCAGACCCTGGACGTGGGTGATATTCGGAAAATGTCCGACGCGAATGGTTTCGGCTGCCAGCGCCTGTTGAGGTGTAGAGATTCCGGCCGACGCAGTGAGTAAGAGTAAGCCGAGAGCTATCGCTGACAATCGTTTCATGATGGTTCCTCTTGATCCAAGGTGATGCCCATTGGGAGCAGGGGCTCTCTCCATTCCGGTGGATGCGTGCGCTGGCTACGGGCGTAGGTGACGCCCTTGCTCAAGGCCTGGATAAACGGGGAGAGCCGTCAGCGCTTCGCGATAGCGAATGTGCAGTTCCTCCTGTTGGTCCGGGGCAAATAGGCGGCCGCCTGAACTGACCTTGGCCAGATATTCTTCCGGCTCGAAGGCCGCATCGAAGGCGGCGGATCGTTCCGGGACATTCGGCATTTGGCGGTCGTATTTGCTGATGTCTGGACCGGGGCTGTGCCGGTCGTGCACCTCGCTGAGGGTCAGGACGAGGATATTGTCACGAACGGAGAGCCATCCTGCCGTCGTTTCCTCCTCCCCCTGGTCCGTGGCATGACTCAGGCGGAAATGCACCCGCTGAGCCGGTGTGGCCTGAGCCAATCCCTTTGCCAGGTGTGGGGCCAACAGCACGATTTCTTCATCCCGGAAGGCCCTGGTCCTGTTGGCGTCACCGCTGAATAAACGGTGGATCACATTCCGCCGCTCCCACACCCGCACGTTTCGCAAGAGCGTGCCGATTTCAGTCGGTGTGAGTGCGGCCGGGTGTGCGTTCACCGATGAATCGGGATCTCCTTCCAGCCGTATCGTATTGAGTCCTGATTCATAGATCGCCTTCGGCGCTGAGACGGGCTGTGTGGCGCAACCTGCCAAGATAGTGAGGCCTGCGAAGAAGAGGAGCCCCGTGATCGACCAGGTGTAGGCGTGCGGTGTTGACGGTGCGGTGCTGTTCATGGTTTTCCCTCCTGCTGTTGGGCCAATCCGGCATTGCGAGATGCTTGATCGAACCCATGTTCTTTGAGTTGCGTTTGGGTCTGGGGTGTCAGGAGAAACTCGATGAAGTCCCCCGCTCCAGACAGGTTCTTCGCTGTCCAGACAACGGCTACGCCGTAGCGAATCGGGGTATGCGAGTTTTCCGGGGCCGTATCGAGAATGCGAACGTGTTCGTCCGCGACGGCGTCTGTCCGATAGACGATGCCGATTTCGGCCTCACCCTTGGCGACCAAATCCAGCACGGCGCGCGAATGTTCGCCATAAATAAACTGCGATTTCAGTTGCGGTTCGAGTTTGCTGTGCGTGAGAAACTGCATAGCGACTTTTCCCACCGATGAGGCTTTGGGGTCACCGATCGCGATGCGCCGGACCGGGACGGTGTGCAGGTCCTGAATCGAGGCGATGGGCGCGGGAAGCGTGGTGCTGGTGATCAGCACCAGCGACGTGCCGGCATAGACACGTTTGCTGCCCTGAATGACGAGGCCCTTTTTTTCGAGCTGATCGATTTCCTCGGACAAGGAGGGGAGGAACACATCCACGGGTGCTCCTTCTTCGATTTGCTTTCGGAGGGTTTGGGACGGGCCATAGATGACCCGCACGTTGACTTCACGGTGCTGGGATTCGAACAGCGGCAAGACTTTCCGTAATGCGTCCTTGACGCTGTTGGCGGCGGCAATGGTGAGCGTTTCCGGTTGCGCTGATGCGCCGGCCGGTGCCCAAAATGTAAGAGCCGCGATGCTGAGCAGCAGCCATCGTCGAAAGAGCTGAGCCTGGTGTTTCATGGACGTCCTCGTGGTGATGTGTGTGGTGTTCTGCATGTTTCGTTAGAAGTAGAACTGGTATTGCACATTGATGCGGTTTTCGATGAGATCCTGTCCGAAGCCAGGGAGGCTTTCGAAGGGATAGCGGTCTGGGGCGCGCCCGCCGCTGCCTTGTGTGATGTTGGAGTAATCGATGACAAGCCGGTTGTTGTAGGTGCCGTCGAAGCTGTAGTTGATGGCGAAGCCGAACTCCTTGGTGAGATCGCGCTTCTGTTTGGTCGAGGGGTCCATCACGCCATACCGGACAGCCACTTCGAGTTTGCGGGGGATGAGGTATTTCCCCACTTGGGTGTACCAACCCCAGGCGTGCCCCAGCGCTACTGGGGGGCCGGTGAATTGAGCTGCCGGGATGGTGGCGAGGTCGAAGGGGGTCGCGCCGCTGTCGCTATGACGGACACGCTGATGCCGGAAGTACCCTTCAGCCTGGAGGGACCAGCCTTGGTATTTGGCGATGAAGTCCGTCTCGTAGGTCTGGAAATCGTAGATGCCTCCGCCGAGGAGCCGGCCATTAAAAGCTTTGGTGACACTCTGGCGATAGGCCCGGTCGACGATGTCGGAGCGAATGGCGCTCAGGTAGTTTTGTGCCGGATTGTAGGCATACCCGAAGGCGATGGCTGCCTGTGGGGTGCGTGAGTTCAAGATGTCTCCTTGGCCATACCCCGGATTTCCAGAAATCTTGTACAGAATCCTGGCGGTGTACAACATCTCGCCGGTCATGAATCGAGTGTCGTAGTTGTAGGTGCGAGTCGTTCCTGATGAGGGGCCGCCGCCGCCGCTAGGAGGCAGGACCCGTTGGCTGACAGAAGTGCCTTCCCTGGTCAGGTTCGGTCCAACCCCTCCCCAGATACCAACGGCATAGTTCAGCTTGTATTGATCCTCATCGCTGAGGATGCTGATGCCGACGTCGCGGCTGTCGATTTGATTGGCGGCAAAGGCCCGCTGGACAATCATATTGTCCGCAAACGTGGAGGTGGCAATGGAACTGATATTGGCGCGGTTGAACCAGACGCGCTGCTGGCCGACTTGGACCGTTGCCAATGGAATGTGCCAGGAGGCGACATAGGCATCAAGCAGTCTTGCCCGGCCGCTGCCCCCTTCCTGATCCCACGAGGTTTGATCGAACGACCAGGAAAAGTTGTAACGGAAATCCGGATCGAAGGCGTAGCCCAGAAACTGGACGCGGGCGCGGGGGACGGAGAAGAGATTGGAATCGCTCTGCTTCTTGACGGCCCGAAACTCGACCTGGCCCCCCAGAATCTCCGGGTTTCTCGAATCTCCGATCGTGCCCCAGGCGCTGTTGTAGTCACTGTGGGTGTAGCGTACCTGAGTCAGCAGCCGAAGTTTCAGAAAGAACTTCTCTCCGACCCGGATGTTCAAGCCGTTGTTGACATCGAGGCCAAAATTCAGCCGTGAAAGGCGTTCTTTCGTTTCGATCACCTTCAGGCCTTTGTCGTACTCCTCCTGGGTGATCAGCCCTTTCAGATAAAGATACTTCAATCCAGGGTCTTCGCCGGAATAGTACTCCCACTTGCCTTCCTTCTTGACGAGTTGGCCTTCCTCGGCGGCCAGGGCAGGGGGTGGATTGGTCAGAATCGTCAATGATCCAAGAATCAATAAAAGCACACCGGAAATTCTCATGTCGCTGCTCCTCCTGGACATGAAAACTTCCGGTGATCCGGTCAGTTTTCGGAATGTGTGTAGGGTGTTTTATATCGTGTGGGCTCCAGTCGTCTGGATGGCCCGTGCCGGTTTCTTATAGGGAAAGACAGGGTTGTGTGTTCATGTCAGCTCACTGCGCAGACGAGAGGCTATCCGTGCCAATACGCAGTTTTTCCTTTCGTTCGATCTGGACCACTTTGGAGTTGTGGATCACGATTTCGACTGAGCCGAATCGGATTCCCTTCAATGCGGCCAGAATGGTCTGGGCGATGTCGTGATCGCTCTTTCGTTCTGATCGGTTTTCGTGTTCCATGATGGTATGTGTTGTCGCCGCTGCAACATGGCGCTTATCGCATGATGATCTTGCCGCTTCGGTCCCAGAACCAGAACAGGGACACGTTCGGGTAGATGGAATTGCTCGCATTTTGTCCCGCCGCCGTAAACAGGCAGCCGGCCGCGACCATCCAGTTTTGCGAGAAGTTCCATTGCAGGGCGGGCTCGACGCCGATAATCGAGAAGCCCTTCAGCTGGCCTGTATTGATCTGGTGTCCGTCGGCGCGCCAGGTGGTGCCATGCAAGGTGCTGATCTCGATGTTGTAGCCGAACCCGTGTTTGTCATCGACGATATGTTCGACAATCAGGCGTGTGTTGATGACATCGCCTGAATAGGTCGTCAGCCCCTGGTTTTCTCCAGGGACCGCATAGGTATAAAACACGGCGGCGCTGATCCGGATGGGCTCGAAGTTCTTGCGCATCATGAGCCCCTGGGTAATGCCGTATTCGCCGAACCGCGTGCTGGGCAGCCGGCCAAGCGGCGAAAATCCTCCGGGGGGACGCTCGGCGCCCGTCCAGCGGCTGGTGGGGAGCACGATTTGCGTAAAGTGGGTGATGGACGGTTTCCAGCTATCCGGATCCTGGATGATCGGACGGTATTTCATGACAAGCGACACGTCTCCGAAACTGGTATCGGACGTGTGGGTTCCATTCTGCGTGGCCCAGAAGGCGTTCATGGACAGCGCGGCTCCCACCTCGACGTGATTGCTAAGCCCGTAGGCCGCATTCACGGATGGCGAGATTTGATAGAGGTGAACGGGGCCGTTCTTGCTGTCGGTCGCGAAGCTGAGCCGGTTGCCGAAGCTGCTTTCACTGATCTGGGAGAAGAAAAACTCTCGGATGGAGAGCTGGCCTTTCGGCTGTGTATCGACCGACTGAAGGAGGATGGGGCCATGTGAGAGGGGATTCCAGCTCTGCCGGTACTTCTTGATGTCCTCATCCGTCGGCACCCAATCGAATGCGTGAACGATGGGGAGCAGGGCAATAAAGAGTGAAGAGATAAGGGCTGCGAGAAGAACAAGTACTCGAGTCATGGTGGCTGGTCTTTCTTATAAATAATTATATATCTGTAAACCGATCAAGATTGAGATAAATGTAAATATAGTAAGTGGAGCTACATTGTCAACAAGTAAATTGCATGGGTGCTAAAGACAGAAACATTGATATGTGGAGTCATTAATAATGAGCAATAAATGTTTGGTCTGTCAATTTTGATTGACTTAAGTAAAGTATATTTGCTATTTCGTTTTGCATGACTCAACGAAATCCATCTCCCGCGGTGCCACCGACTTTCCTGAATCGGCTCAAGGACGTGCGAGTCGCCAGGGGGCTCTCGCAGGGTGAGCTCGCGGCCCGTGCAGACATTACTCGCCAGGCCATTTCTTCGATCGAAGCCAACCGCTATCTCCCAACCACTGCTGTGGCGCTCCAACTCGCGCGTGTACTGAATACCTCGGTGGAAGAGTTGTTTTCCCTGCAATCCGCGGGAGAGGTGATCGAGGCCAGATTGATTGATGTGCCGAGGCCGACGTCGTCCGTCTCTTCGTTGCCTCGGGTGAAGGTGGTGAAGGTGAATGGCCGGTATTATGCGCGGCCCGTGGCAGGTCTTGGTGAAGTCTTGAGCTATACCGTCGCGGCCGATGGGTTTCTTGAATCGCAGGAAATCGCTCGTCGAGGGCGCGTCGATGCGCCTGTTGTGCAGGTGCGGCTTTCACGTGACCGCCAGGCGATCGAGCAGGAAATCGCTGTGGCCGGGTGCGATCCCGCCATCTTTTTGGCGGGAGAACACCTTCGCCGGCGGAAGGACCAGACCAGCGTGGTGGGCTGGACGATGGGGAGCACCGCCGCGCTCCAGGCGTTGCAACGAGGCGAGGTCCATGTGGCCGGCATTCATCTGACCGATGCGTCGACCGGTGAGAGCAATCTCCCGTTTCTCCGCCGGCAGTTGAAGGCGAGTGCTTATGAGGTGATTACGTTCGCTACTTGGGAAGAAGGATTGATGGTCAGGCCTGGCAACCCCAAGGGGCTTCGATCGGTTGTGGATTTGGTGCGGGAGGATGTGACCCTGATCAATCGGGAGGAGGGAGCTGGTGCCCGATTATTGCTTGATCAGCGGCTGCGCGCGGCAGGGTTCGTCGGTTCGCAGGTAAACGGGTACGATCGCACGGCGGCGTCCCATCTCCATGTCGCGCGTCTGGTCTCGGAAGGGCAGGCGGATGCGGGGGTGGGCATCAGATCCGCCGCGCAGTCCTATGGCCTCGACTTCATTCCGTTGCAGTCGGCACGCTACGATTTGGTGGTGCCGAAAGCCTATCTCTCCAGCCATCCCTCCCTGAACCATCTCTTCGACACGCTGGCCAGCCGGCCGTTTCGGTCGGAGATCGCCGCCATCGGCGGGTATGACACGACGGACACGGGCAAGGTTCAGGCGTTGTAATGATGAGGGCGGAAATCTGATGACTATGCGATGGATGAGTGTTGTCACGGTGGGGCTCTGTATCGCCGCCAGCGTGAATTGTGGGCCGGTGCCACGTTCGGTTCGAGATGAAGGCGCGGTTCGGGTGCTGGTCATTGCGACGTCACCGGCCGTGGCGGAGGCGCTGACTCAACTCGGCCAGGCGTTCGAGGTCAGCCATCCGGGGGTGCGCGTCCAGCTTTCTGTCGATCCAGCGCTCGATTTGCGCCGGATGGTTGCCGCGATGGAGAGCCGAGGCAAGTCCTTCATCGGCTCAGGCCCGATTCACCTCGTGGCGCCGGGCGGCGATGAAGTCATCACCCGTATGGAACAGAAATATTATTTGCTGCCGGAAGCGAACGCCTTGTATGCGACGGAACGGCTCGTGCTGATTGCACCAGAGTCCTTGAGCGAAGCACCGGAATCATTTGAGGCGTTGGCGACGATGGGGACGGTGCGTATCGCTGTCGCCGACCTGTCCACGCGACTGGGCGTAGAAACCGATCAGGTCTTGAGGGCCTTGGGCCTCAAGGGGAAGAGGCTCGATCTTGCCAACGATCAGGCGGGCATTCTTGATCATGTGCTGAGCGGCCAGGCCGATGTCGGCATCCTCTTCGGCCAGGATGCGATGAAGGTTCAGCAGCGGGTCCGCATTGTGGCGACGGCTCCAGCCGGCCTCTACAAGCCGATTCCGCATTCTATCGCCATGGAACGGTATTGCCCGGATCGTCCGCTCTGTGAAGAGTTTTTGCGGTTTGTGACGAGCCCGGACGGGCAGTCGGTATTGAAACGATTGGGGTATGGACCGGGGAAAACGCCTGAATCACCGGTGCGCGTTTCTATTCCCTGAGTGGGCGGTCAGACAAGGTTCCTGGCGGCGTCTTTTCATATCAACGGAGAGCATGTATGCGTCATCAATACCGTGCCTTCATATTTCCGCGGATAGTTCTCTGTGTGGCTGCCGTGGGCCTATCCGCTTCCTGTGCGCGTCTGCCGTACACCACGACTATGGTCCATGAAGACGCGCGTGTGATTGTCTCGCTTCAGCGGGAAGTGGAGACCTCGGCCTATTCACATCCGGCACACCTGACCGCGGCGGAGTTAACGGACATCTTGCAGGGGTTCTCATTCCGGCCCAAGCAGCGCATGCCGTTGCGCTGGTTCGCGGAAGAAAATCCTCCGAAGCCGGTGTTCCGCCAGGATGAACTGACCGCGTTGGCCGTCCGCCTCTCGGAAGGCCTCCGAGCCGCCGGGCCGGAGGAGCGCGTGCATTTCGAATTGCGCGCGCCGGGTCTCAATCCCAGTGTCCTCCGTGATGTTGTCGGCGGGTGGGTAGCGGTTCGTGAACCCTATTTCTATCTTACGCTTGAGCATGTGCATGTGCAGATCCCGACCAGAAAATCAGATCTCTACGACTACAATTACCCCACCCCGCCGCCACCGCCCGCCGAGTACCTTCTCTATTTTGAGCCTGGCCGATTTTGGGCTGCCGACCAACAGGGTGTCTCAGCGCTGGACTATCGTGCGTTCTTGAAAATGCCCAAAGTCGGAACGTCTCCAGGGTCGTAACCTTCATTTTCATCCTTGTCGCCATCGTTCATTCGCGATCGTCTGTTCGCTTTGATTGAGGAGCTCATTGCCATGTCTCATCACGCTCGATGGTTTGTTGCTGGATATATGGTTCTGTTGGGTCTGTGTATGAGCCCGGCTTGGGCTGCGGATGCCGGGAAGCTCGTCGAAAAAGACGGACGCTACGTGTTTGTCGAAAGCATGGATCCGGCCACCAAGCTCTTGCTGCAGCGGGCGGTCAAGCAGGGCACGATTACGCAGGAAGAGTACGATCACGTGGTCAGGGAATCGCAGGAGCGCACATATCTCTTACAGCCCAGCTTCAAAGCCTGGTATGACCGGGGTTTTAACTTTTCGATGAACGACAATGACTTCCTCCTCAAAATCCGTGGCCGGTTCGCAACGCGCTATACACAGCGGTATAGGAATGATGCCTGGCGCACGACAGGAGATTCGAAAGATTTTCCTGAGCTGCTCGGGGTGTTCGGTGATTACCGTGCGAATCGATCGACCAATGATGGATCCACATTCAATTTACGGACCGCCCGCCTCTATTTCATGGGACATCTCTTCAGCCCTGACTTGAAATACTACTTTCAGCTGGCAGGGGAGACGAGTGAAAATGCGCAGGCACCTGGCTCCATTTCGATGCTTGACGCGTATGTGCTCAGCACTCATATCCCCTGGCTGAATGTGCAGGTCGGTCAGTTCAAGGTCTACTTCAATCGGTCGCAGATTAATTCGACCGCGGCGATGCAGTTTGCCAACCGAGCCCTCGCGATGGATGCCTTTGCGGCGAGCGGGCTCAACCGGCGTGACGTCGGCATCACGATCATGAATGATGAAGAAATATACCCGGTCAATTACTATTTCGGCATTTTCAATGGCGAAGGTCCTCTGGTGAATCGGTTCGCTCAATTCGGCAGCGAGGAAGCCACGGTGGGGTGTTCGGGAGGACAGACTGGTGGGAATCCCTTTCCCTCTCCGACAGGCTGTCCGGCGAATAACCGAAATCTCAACGCCAATGTCCGAACCAGCATCAACCAGCTCATGTATACGGCGCGGTTGCAGTGGAATGTCTTGGGCCGGGCTGGATATGGCGAAGGTGATATTGCCTACTCCGAGACTCCGCAAATGGCGATAGGGGGTGGCTATGCGTATAACCCCGGGCTTAATACCAGCACCGATAATGCGTTCGTCGGCATCGATCTGGCAAATCTGAATCTCAGACGGTCGCTGGCCGTGCTGGGAAATGGGAGAATGCTCGGGCAAGGGATCGTCGACTTTTCCACCTGGACCCTCGATTATGCGTTCAAGTACCGTGGATTCTCGCTGCAGGCAGAATACTGGTTCAGGAACGTGACGCGGCATGAGAAAGGACTCCCCTGTTTGCAGACGGCCACGGTGGGAGGGCCTTGTACGGTCTATGCGCCGGGACAGTTCGGCAATGCGACGGGTTGGTATGTGCAATCGGGTTACTATCTGATTCCCCGGAAAGTCGAAGTCGCGGCGCGTTATGCCTGGTGGGATCCGGATACCAGATCGGGCGGGGATTTGATCAAGGAAGTGGATGTCTCATTGAACTGGTTTCTGAGCGGGACGTACGATCATCAGATCATGGTGACCTATAGCAATATTGCGATGGGACAAGGCGGCTTTGCGATTGGACGTAGTGCGCCGTTGCCGGCGGTGGGCACCAATTTCCCGTCCGGAACCGTAGCATTGGATGTGAATGCCAGGACGTTGATTGAAAATGCGGTCCGCATCCAATATCAAATATTCTTTTAAGGAGGCCGGGCTATGCTTCGAATCATTGCCATCATATGTATGCTTGTCCTCTCAGGTGTAAACCTGGCCGGCGCGGAGGAGGTGACGATTGCCGCGGCGTCGGATCTGAATTTCGCGTTCAAGGAACTCGTGGCCGAATATGAAAAGACTACGGGGAACCATGTGAAGCTGTCGTTGGGGTCGTCGGGCAATTTCTATGCGCAGATTCAGAACGGGGCGCCCTTCGATCTGTATTTTTCCGCCGATAGCGGGTACCCCAAGAAGCTGGAAGAGGCCGGGCTCACGGTGCCAGGGTCGCTCTATCGATACGCGGTGGGGCGCATTGTCTTATGGGCAGGGACGGCATCGCGCCTGGATGTATCTAAGGGGCTCGATGTCCTGCGGGAGCCGGGTATCAAGAAGATTGCGATTGCGAATCCCAAACATGCCCCGTATGGTCGTGCGGCGGTAGCGGCGATGGAGTACGCCAAGGTCTACGAATCGGTCAAAGATAAACTGATCTTGGGGGAGAATATCTCGCAGGCCGCGCAGTTTATCGAATCCGGTGCTTGTGACATCGGGGTCATCGCGTTATCGCTTGCGATGGCCCCTGCCATGAAAGACAAAGGCTCTTACTGGGAGATTCCGGCTGAGGCGTATCCTTCGTTGGAGCAGGGGGCGGTGATTCTCAAACAATCCAAGAATCAGGCCGCGGCGCGGAGCTTCCTGGAATTCTTACAAAGCTCGCAGGGGCAGGACATCATGAGGCGGTATGGATTTACATTGCCGAGATAATGCGGTGAAGGCGCTGTTCGGTGCGGCGGTGTTCGCTGTTAGCGCCGGATGCTCCGATGCCGTGACGATGGTGCGGGAGACGCCGACGAGCGGGGTCGTGTCCTACCTCTTTAAAGAAGAGCGTGGGGGGCCGATGGGCTCAATCCATCGGAGAGAGGCGTTGAAGGTCATGGAGCAGAAGTGTCCGTCCGGCTACGTGGTGCTGAAGGAGGGGGAAGTCAAAGGGTACGGCAGCCTGTCCAGCGTGGAAGGGGCGGAGGGGGAGGTCACCGGCCGGCGGTGGGGAATGCAGTTCATATGCAAGTAGGACGTATTCTGAGATGAACTGGCTTGCCATTTGGGTCACTGTCAAATTGGCCAGCCTTACGGCTGGCTCCTTGCTGCTGATCGGGTTGCCGATCGCCTATTGGGTCACGTTTTCAACCTGGCGCTGGAAATTTCTGGTCGAGTCGATTGTCGCCTTGCCGCTGGTGCTCCCGCCGACGGTGCTGGGGTTCTACATCCTCGTCGCCATTGGGCCTCATAGCCCCATCGGCCGCTTCTATGTGGACCTGGTCGGCCATCCTCTTCCATTCACCTTCGAAGGGCTTTTGTTGGCGTCGATTCTGTATAGCTTGCCGTTTGCCGTACAGCCGTTCGCGTCGGCGTTCGAGCAGGTCGATCGCCGCTTGCTCGAAGCCTCCTGGACGCTGGGCCGCTCCAAGGTGCAGACGTTCTTTCGGCTCATTGTCCCCCTCTCGGCCACCGGGCTCATTACGGGCGTGGTGCTCAGCTTCGCCCATACGCTTGGCGAGTTCGGTGTGGTCCTCATGGTCGGCGGCAATATCGCCGGGGAGACGAGGACGGTCTCGATCGACATTTATGACGAGGTGCAGGCGCTGAATTATGCGGGGGCGGCGAAGACGGCGTTCTTTCTCCTGGTGGTGTCGTATCTCGTATTGCTGACGGTCTATGCCATGAATCGAAAGGTCTGGGCGGCATGGCCGCAGAAGTAGCCATCGACATCACCAAGACCTATCCGGGGCGTCCGCCGATCCATGCGGCGATCCGGTATCCTCTTGATCAGGCCACGTCTCTGGTGCTGTTCGGCCCGTCCGGATCCGGAAAGACCACCGTGCTGCGCTCGATCGCAGGCCTTGAGTGGCCGGAGCGCGGAACCATCCGGTTTATCTCGCGCACGTGGCTCGATGCTGAGGCCAGGGTGCGGGTGCCTCCGCAGGAGCGCCGGATCGGCTATATGCCCCAAGACTATGCGTTGTTTCCCAACTACACGGTGGCGGGGAACATCGGGTATGGACTTGGCGAGTTGTCGCTTGCCGAACGGATGACACGGGTGGAAGAAATGATCGAGCTGTTCCAGTTGCAAGGGCTGGAGTCGGCCAAGCCACGAGAATTGTCCGGCGGTCAGCAGCAGCGGGTGGCGCTGGCGCGGGCCGTTGCCCCGCGGCCGCAGTTGCTCTTGCTGGATGAACCGCTTTCCGCGCTCGATGCGCCTACGCGTGTGCAAGTGCGGGGCGATCTGCGGCGGCTGTTGACCCAACTGGCCCTGCCCTCCATCATCGTCACGCACGATTGGACCGAAGCCCTGACCTTCGGCGATGTCATCGCCGTGATGGGCAAGGGAAATGTGCTGCAAGTCGGTTCGCCGAAAGACGTGTTTTCCCGTCCCAAGAATGCCGACGTCGCGCTGATCGTCGGTGTCGAAACGGTGGTCGAGGGGAGCGTGATTGAACAAGGCGAGGGGCTGGCGACGGTTCGGGTGAACGGCACGACGCTCAAGGGACTAGGGGCTCATCCGGTCGGGGCATCGGTGCTGGTCTGTATCAGGGCCGAGGATGTCGTATTAGAGCCGGCCGGCAGCGGGATGACTAGTGCGCGCAACCATCTCGTCGGCTCCGTGACCGGCATGATGCCGCAAGGGGTGATGGTGCAGGTCATGATCGACTGCGGGTTTCCACTCGCTGCGCTGGTGACGAGGGGGGCGATGGAAGATTTGAGACTGTGTATTGGAAGTCCCGTTACTGCTGCCATGAAAGCCGGGGCTGTGCACTTGATTTCACGCTGAGCGTTCTCGATTACGGCGCCCCGTACTCCCCGAATTCAGTGCCCTGCGTGCTGGTTTTTCCGCCTATATTCCTCTCCCCAGCTTCTGTGGATAAGCCTGTTTATAACAGTGAGACGATCGCACTATTGGCTTGAATCCACCACTAACCGAACAAGTTGCCTAAGTTTTAGTCATTGAAGATCTCCCATGATAGCCTACAAGATATGGTGGGGACCGTATAGCCATGGCCTTATTACATGTAATAAGGCCATGAGAGGTAGACTGTTAGTTAATTTATCAATAAATCTCATACCTTCGGTATTAATTGAGCAAGTGATTCACAGGGTATCAGTAGGGTTCTTCTAAAAATCTCGTTTTCTTCTCTTGACAACCTTGGATTAAGTGGTGTAACCATTGGTTACATCATGCAGGCAAACGATCTCAAACAGATTCGAGATGCATTGGGGCTGACGCAGCAGCAATTGGCTGATGTGTTGAAGACGACGCGCGTGTCGATTGCCCGCTATGAGTCTGGGATGAGGCGCATTCCCGGCATGGTACGGGTGGCGCTGGAACAACTGCAGCGCCGTACAGAAATTCCGATGGCGGGACTTGTCGCCGCCGGATCTCCCATTGAGCCGGTGCTCCAATCTGATCTTGTGGATGTCCCCCCGAGCATGTTGCGGGGAGGTGAGACGTTTGCCTTACGTGTGAAGGGCGAGTCGATGAAAGATGACGGCATTCTGCCTGGCGATCTTGTGGTTGTGCGGCGGCAAGAATATGCCCGCAATGGGCAAACGGTGGTCGCGTTGGTGAATCAGGAAGCGACGATTAAGACCTATTATAAAAAAGACACGCACATCGAGCTGCACCCGGCCAATGCCGCGATGCAGCCGATCATCGTCACTGCGAATGATCAGTTTCATATCGAGGGATTGCTTATTGGGGTGATTCGCCATTGTGCCATCTAACTGCAGGAAGGAGGGGCTAATGCTTACCGGAGGACAGACTCGGATGACGGAAAGGTTGGTGGATCTTGAACGAACGATTGATTCCTTGACCGGACAACTCCAGGAAGTGCGCTGCGAGCTGCATCAGGCAAAGGTTCAGCCGCTGCCGGTTCGGTTCTGGCGCAATCTTGTGCGATTGAAGTCCAGTCAGGAGTATATGTCGGCGGTCTGCAACCGGAAGGTCCGTCCGAATACAAAGGTGGTGTCCTATGCCAGTTCAAGAGCGTAACGTCGATAGTATAGTGAGTGGGCCCTGCGCAGAATGCGGCATGGTGATTGTGGGCAGGATGGAAGTGTTCGATTGCGAGACTCGTTCGCGGGTCGAGCTCTGCCCATTTTGTTGGCTGGTTACTCGCCAGCGGCAGGTTTTTGCCGGAGGCTGTTGCGGATAGGTGCAGAACAGAGTGTGTCGCTTGCGGGGCGGTGTGTGGTGTACGTGCTGCACTGCAAAGTCTGGTGCCTTCTCAGATGGGTAGGTGGATCGTGCGGGTGGGGTCTTCTCGATCCCTTTCAAATTGGGTCTATTTTGACAGCTCGATATAACGTAAATAATTGATAAATAACGGTAAGTATATAAATTTTTCGTTGCATGATTTCGCTGGAATGTTCATGGTATGATGTCGGTGCTGCTTTCGCTGCTTTCTTGGTGCCAAGGGTCTCCCCTGGACCAGAGGAAGTCGGGGAGGTGATGTGGCCATCACCTCCCCATTTTTTTCTGCTCTGACGTTCTTCTTTCTGATCATTACCTGCAGATACCTTGCCCCTCTCATCGATGATCAGACTCTTTACCTGAGCAATGCCGTATTGATATCGCCCAATTCTATTTTCTTGTCTTGCCACTGGTGGCGTAGCGTAGTTGGTATGGGGCATTCCACTTGTATTCAGGCGCGTGGACCATTCCCGTTTCTCCCCAGGTGCCTATCAGGGAGAGGTGAGAAATTGCCGTGCGGTGACAATCAGTGGTTGAGCCGGTACTGCGAAGAGAAGTTCAAATGGGGTTGTGGTGGTCGGACTGTGTAGTTATCGAGGAGGAAGGTGAGGAGGCGACGTGGCCGCCGCCTCCTCATGGGCGCCTACTTCTTTTTCTTGGCGGCGGCCTTCTTTGCCGGCTTCTTCGCGGCGGCTGCTTTCTTCGGCGCTGCTTTCTTCGTTGCCATGAGTACTCCACCCCCCTTCGATGTTAAAAGTGAAAAGATATGTCTTCTATATCAGAGATTGTGCGGCGAGTAAAATTTTTCTCTTCGAAATTGTCTTTGAAGAGAGTTTGTCGTGTGTGTCGGCGAGTTTTTTCTGGTGAGAGGGATGTGGGTGATTCAAGTTGCGCAAGTTGGAGAAAGCCAGATTTTGAACGCACAGCGTTGTTTGCCCGCATCCGTGGTTCATAATGGATTCCAGGAGGGAAGAATCTGAAGAGGAAAGGTGATGGCGATTCTATTTCTCGTGTCCAGCAAGAGATTGCCCTTGCGGAATGCTCAATGGACTGGAGTGCGCACCTTGCGAGGAGCGCGTCTTGCGCAGGTCGATCCCCGTGGAGCAGGCAACAGGTTGCGGATTATATAAAACGGAGTAAGAAGTGGTGGCGGTGACCCGGATTGAACGGGTGACCCGCGGCTTATGAGTCCGCTGCTCTGCCAACTGAGCTACACCGCCATGCGAGTGAAAACTCGCATACTTCCCTGCTCATCGTCAAGGGTGGCGTGGTGCTTCTTGACGAACTGTGTGTTTGGCGTGAACCCATCGGCAAAAGCTGGTATCGTGGCCTGAATTATCTCAAGGAATGGGTGTGACGTGGAGACACAACCGAAGTTTGTGCTGATCACCGGTGCCTCGACGGGAATCGGGGCGGCTTGTGCTTGGCATCTGGATCGTCTGGGGTTTGTCGTGTTTGCCGGTGTGCGACGCACGGAGGATGGTGTGCGCCTGAGAGCGCAGGCGTCACCCCGGCTGCAGCCGATCGTGCTGGATGTGACGGATGCCGGCATGATCGAGCAGGCACGCCGCCTGGTTGCCGAACGGGTGGGCGAGGCGGGGTTGGCCGGTTTGGTGAACAATGCGGGAATCGCTGTCGCGGGCCCGCTTGAAGCGGTGCCGATCCCGGATCTTCGACGGCAGTTCGAGGTGAATGTCATCGGCCAGGTCGCGGTGACTCAGGCCTTTCTTCCCTCGTTACGGAAGGGGCGCGGCCGCATCGTGAATATGGGGTCGATTGCCGGGCGTGCGGCTATGCCGCTAATGGGGCCTTATTCCGCGTCGAAGTTTGCCCTGGAGGCGCTGACGGATGCGCTACGGCTTGAAGTGCAACAGTGGGGGATTCAGGTGTCGATCGTCGAGCCTGGGGCTATCGCCACGCCGATCTGGGAGAAGTCCGGAGCGAAGGCCGATGAGCTGGAAGCCACGGTGTCAGGTGAGTTGAAGCAGCTGTATGCGGCGGCGGCGGCAGGGGTGAAAGCCTGTGTGGCAGAAGCGGCCGCGCGGGCGATTCCGGCGGAGGCTGTGGCTCGGGTGGTGGAGCATGCCCTGACCGCCGCGCATCCCAAGACCCGGTATCTGGTCGGACGCGATGCGAAGCTGCGCGCGCTCATGGTCAAACTGCTTCCCGATCGGCTCTCGGATCGGCTGATGACCAAAATCTTGCACTTGCCTCAGTGAGCGGACGAGAGGCCTGGTGCTCCCCCCATTCCCAAATCTTGCTTTGAGACGTCGAAGGAGAAGCGGAGCTGGACGGCCAAGTATTTCTGGACCAGGCCGGCTTTGTCCAACGGCTGATCCTGTTCTCGATAGAAGGCCAGCTCCATATCCTTCCAGCGGACGGCCAGCCCGACGATCCAATCCAGCTCAGACGGCTTCATCTGATTGCCGGCCTCACGGTCCGTGAACATATTCGCGTCGCCGTAGAGCACGACTTTATTTTTGTAGAGATCAAGATCGGCATGCGCGACATAGCGGAAGAGGGCGCGGCCGGTGTTGTCCGGCCTGGCGAAATATTGGCTGTTGTGAAAGAGCCAGCCAGCCCCGCCGTACATGGTCAGGCTTTGGTTCGGAAGGAGTTGCCGCCACCAGGCCATGTCTTGCGCTGATTGCAGTTTGGCGGTGAGCAGGCCGTCGGCATAGGCCTGTTTGATTCCGCGGCGGTCGATCGGTGCATCCCGTTCATATTGCAGCCGCCAGCCAAAATGATCGACGACTCCAGTGAAGGCGTAGGTGCCGTCCCATTCGCTGAGTCTGATCCAGCCATTCGTCCGATCAGAAAAGAAGTTCTGGTCAGTGTAAAAGGTCAGGTATTGTTTGTAGAGATCGGTTTCAAGATGCAGCATGTGGCGCAGGCCGACCAGTCCGCTGTTATCCGGTCTGGCGGCAAAGGTGGGATTTTTTACGAATGCGCCGGTGAGCAGGTAGCCGCCGAACAAGGTTTCCTCGGCCTCATGGCCGTTTTCGTCCGTGTCCTCCATCGAGGGCAGAGGGCGGCCGTATTTCTCCAGCGCCTGCGTATCGAAGGGCCAGACGAACAGGAGTATGAAGACGAATCCCTGCGCGATCCTATAGAGGGGGCTACGCCGTGCCATAGGGGCTAGGAGTACCACGATTTGCATCGATCGGCTAGGCTGAAAACGTAACTGGCCGGCCTGGGTGGCGCGCTATTGCTGGCAGGACTCGAAGATGGCTTCGCAGTCGTTCGACGCGTCGAAGGAGGGCGGGGCGAACCGGTAGCGCACTTCTGTCACGCGGTCGTCGGCGATGATCACGGTCGCCCAGCAGCCATGATGCACGGTGGGAAAGCTGCCTTTCCCGACCGGCGACGATTCTTCAAGCATCGGGGCTTCACGATAATATTGCAGGAGGGTGACGCCGTTTCTGGTTTGTTCCTTGACCGGTTTTCCGGCGCAAGCCAGCACCGCAGCTTTTGAGGCACCGACCATGCGCTGCTGATTCGGATACTCGCCGACTTGGGCGGGGGTGGCGCAGCCGGTCACCCAGGCAACGGCGAGGAGTCCGAGGCTCAGATTGAAGAAGTGCCTGATGTGCAGTGATTGGACGGGCGGCATGGGTCGGATTCTTATCCGACGAGATCGGGATTCAGCCGATTCATCGGTTTGACGGAGAGGGCTTTGATTTCATTATAGACGATGGTTCGGCCAGCCTGGCGTAACCGGCTGAACACGCCTTCGACGATCACGTGATCGCCCTCATGGACTTCCGCCTGGCCGAGGCTGACCACCTTCAACGTGCCGGCCTGGTCTTGCAGCAAAAATCCATAGGCCGGTTGTCCCTGCCGATTGGTGGCGAGCTGGACGTTGGTGACCTTGCCGCTCACGACCACATCTTGATGGTCATATTGCTCCGGGTGCGCGATCAATTCGGCGATCTCGAGCAAATTGGCGGCGGACGTACTGTAGGGAAATCCGAGGCCGACGAGCAGGCCGAAGAACAAGCCTGTCAGCATGGATCTGGAAGCGGCTGGCTGGTTGACGGATGGTCTCACCATAACGTGGTTCAATTATACCGCAACGGATGGTATTCGCAATGGATGCCGGAACCTACCATTTGTCCGATGCCCGGCCGCTGACATCTTCTCCGATAAAGTTGTGCAGGATTTGCTTCTGCAAGTCGGTAATTTCCGGTTTGGACTCGTCGCCAGGACCTCCGAGCGCGCCCACTTCGGCTTTGTGGCGAGGCGCGGTGCGTTTCATCAGTTCTTCGTCGAGGGCCTCCGGGCTGGTATCGGTGTCATGTTGGATGGAGACGAGCCGTTGCAGGCCGAACAGCGTGCGGGTGTTTTCTGTATGAACGGCGTTTGAGCTGGCGCCATAGACGAGCGAATTCCAGAATTTCACTTCCGTCTCTTCGGGCAGCGCGCCCACGACATAGAGGGACAACTTATCGATCAAGGCGGTTTCAGTCTTTTCCAGCCCATCGTACGTGGCGATGGATCGTTCGATGGGCGTGCGGGAGAGGACGGTCAGCGTCTCTTTCCAGAGGTCCAACGGCGGGGCGGTATTGGGTTGTACGGGGGCGCCGGTCAGCTTGGTTTGCAGAGCCATCAGGTATTGTGACAAAAACTTCACTTTTCTCGCGGCCAGCGTGCCGGCCGGAATCCCCCAGATGTGCCCGATCTCGTGGTCCTGGAGCGTGTTGTTGTCGGCCGTCTGTTGTTCCCGCTCAGCCAGGTCGAGGCGTTTTCGGAACCGTTCGGCCATGCGGAGCTGCAGCTGCAATTCCACCGCGAGCCGCTGCTTTTGGTACTCCTCGGCTGAAATTTCGTCGGTATCCCAGCGCTCTTCCAGCATCCGTAGAAGTGGCCGTGGCACGGCGACCCGGGCTTTGACTTGGAGGCCGGCGATCGTCTCGTCGGAAACACCATAGGTGGTGCGCAACAAGGCCGCGGCGCGTTCGGCCAAGGATTCGGAGGTTTTAGCGAGGGTACGCAGCGCGGTGCATTGGAGCCAGGTCCGTTCCCGCTTCAGGCGCGCCCGCTTGCGATACTCATCGCGACGGTTCAGCATCGCGGTGATGGCTTCTTGAGTCATGGTCGTAATGGGTTTGGTGCCGGAGACGCAACGGGGATCAGGCCGGTCCGACACCATAAAGAGAATTTCATCTTGCGTGACGTCGAAATGTTGGAGCAGGAGGAGGCGCAGCATGATCCGCCCCTGAATGGGCAGGCCGGCAATGACCTCTTGGATGAGTTCCGCTGTGAGGGGGGAGGACATGGTAGACGGCATGGTATTGGTGAATCCTGTCTGCCCCGATTAGGCGTTCCCGGTTTGCTGTTGATGGGTCTCCAGGTAGAGGGCGACGTATTCGCGGACTTCCTGGACGCTTCCGCTGATGAACATTTCGCGTGGGATCTCAATTCGCACCAGTTTCGACGGGTCTACGCCGCGTTCCTGGGCATAGTGCTCGTCAATATATAGACTCACGGATCCATCTGGGAACCGGAGGGCATACAGGGCAGTGGTATCAGCCATCGACATACCAGGTTGGTTAGTGAAAAGTGACGTAGTAGAGGTAACACATGCGCGATTTGGCTGTCAAAGCCGTCGGATGCCGTTGCGCAGGTTGTGCCAGGATTCGTAAAACGTAAGGCGTGAGAGGCGAAACGGGCGGCTGAATGGTGGTCTTGCTGAAGCCTGGAAAAACGACGGGCCTTCGATCGGATGATCGAAGGCCCGTTGACGGTTGCTCTGCGTGACGCTTAACCGCCGAGCGTATCGAGCGTTTCTTTCAGGCTCTGGCGAATGCAGGTGAAGATCGGCGTATCGCGCAAGGTGTAGCGCGAACCTTCGGTCTCACGCAGGGCCATGACCAAGTCGAGAAAATCTTCGGGCTTATCGCTTTCGAACGCCACGACCCATTCTTGATCGTCGAGGCCGAAGGAATAGGTCGTATTCAGCTTGACGGAGGGGAAGCGATGGCCGACTTCAATGTGTTCGTCCATCATGCCCTGCCGCGCGGCCTTGGTGAGCAGGAACCACTCGCGGGTTTTCAGGAACGGATACACGAAAATATACTTGCCCTTCCCCGGCACGACCGTGAGGCGCTTGCTCTCCTGTCCTTCGTGGGTGTGGTTGTCCACATAGATGGACCGCTTGGTCATGGAGAGATAGGAATAGGGCGTCGTGATGTATTTGCCCAGTCCCGATGCCAGGATCTTCGTGGTCATCTCCTGGAACAACTCCAATTCGTAGCTGATGCGCCAGAGCATGATGTCGCAATCGCCCCGGATGCCGACGGCCGAATAGGCGATGACCATGACTCGGCCGGCATAGTCTTCGACGGCGCGCAGGAATTCCTGCTTGCCCTTGGTGCGCTCCTCTTCCGGGAGGCGGCGCCAGGCCGGGTCGACTTTATAGAACACGAAATTGACGTACTGACGTTTGGGTGGTTGTGCTGCGGGTGTCTGTTCAGGGCTGGACATCGAAACTCCTCCGTGTAACTGCTTGAAAAGGCACGGTAAGTAAAGGCGTGATTCTTTAGCACTTCATCTTCGGTCTTGTCAACGGGCGAAAGCCCGCGCGCGCCTTCATTGACAGGCGAAAATCGATCTGGTACGGCTTCACGTCATGCCGATCCCGACTGGTCATTGGCTGGTCCGGTGCGTGGGCGCTGCGCTTCTGTTGAGCGCATCGCCTGTGTGTGCGATTGAGGTGCATCCAACCTCTGCGCAGATCCGCGCGTCGCTGGATGCAGGCCACGCGATGGCGCAACGTGGAGGGCCGCCAGACAGTTTCTACGCCCGCTTCGGAGCCGAGGATGAGGTGCATCCGAGCGGATTTCTGATTACGAAGCTGGGGGCCCTCTCGGTCATGGCCACGCACATGGCTCTGCGCGGATTGCAGCCCAGCGAGGCCGATATCGCGCAGGTACTTGACGCCAAGACGATGCTGATCAGCGCGGTCATCTTCGGGGATGCGCCGAATTTCGCCGTGGAGAGTTATCTGGTGCTCGATCAGCGAGGCCAGACCGTCAAGCCGGTGACTGTCCGCTTTGACGGGCAGGCCAGCCGCAGCGCGGCCTGGCCTGACAGCCCGCGCTTTAAGGCCAAAGTCGTCGCCTCGTTCGACTATGGCGACCTCGATCCCACGGCCACCACGACAATCACGGTCTTTCCGGCCGCCGGTGGAGCGGTCAATTTTCTTGTCGATTTTTCGGCAATCCCATAACGGAGCGTATGCCATCCATGAGTGCCTCACGGCCTGCCGATCGTCCGTTCCTCGCTGAAACCATTGCCATTGGGTCCGAGTTGCTCGTGGGCGGACGGACCGACAGCAATTCGCTCTTTCTCGCGGAGATGCTCGGCCAACTGGGCATCGAGGTGCGTTTCAAGACCGTGGTGGGGGATGACCAGGTGGATATCGTGCGGGTTCTCAAGGCGGCAGTCAGCCGCGCAGGCGTGGTCGTGATCACTGGCGGCCTGGGGCCGACCGTGGACGATTGCACAAGAGAAGCCATTGCCAAGGCGACGGGACGGCGGCTGGCGCGCCGCAAGGAGGCGTTTGACGGCATGACGGCGCGATTGGCCGAATGGGGGCGGACCCCCAATCCCGCGCAGATGCGGCAAGCGCTGATTCCGTCCGGCGCGACCGTGTTGGCCAATTCCGTCGGGTCTGCTCCGGGGTTTTGCCTGTCCTGGAAAAACGCTCTGCTGGTGTCCTTGCCTGGTGTGCCCAGGGAAATGGAAGCGATGGTCCTGCAGGAAGTGGTGCCCCTGCTCAAGGCCAGAATCGCCGCCTGCGCGCAATGCCCGAGTCCGATCGCCCGCCACGTATTTCACACCTGGGGATTGCCGGAGGCGGATGTGGATGCCAGGCTCAAGGGCGTGATTCCCAAGGGTGCGCCCATCGATCTGGGCTTGCTGGCCTCGCCCATGGGTGTGCTCGTCTCATTGACGACGAAGCCGAGTGGCAAGAAGAGGGGTACGTCCGATCTGTTGCCAGGGCTTGCCGAACAGGTCCGTTCCCGATTGAGCGAGTGGCTCTTTGCCGAGGGGCATGACACGATGGAAGCCGTGGTCGGGCGGCTCTTGGCGGAACGGAAGCTGACAGTCGCGACAGCGGAGTCCTGCACCGGGGGATTGATCGGCCATCGGCTGACTCAAGTGCCGGGATCCTCGGCGTATGTCGATCGCGGCGCGATCTGCTACAGCAATCAATCAAAGATCGATATGTTGGGCGTGCCAGCGGACCTGATTGCGAAACAGGGCGCGGTCAGTCAGGCCGTCGCGGCGGCCATGGCGAAGGGGATTCGCGAACGTGCCGGTGTCTCGGTGGGGCTGAGTGTGACCGGTATTGCCGGACCGGGTGGCGCGACGGAGACGAAACCAGTGGGCCTGGTCTATATCGGACTCGATGGCGGGCCTGGTGAGGCGATTACGAAAGAGTATCGCTTTCACGGCGACCGTCAGGTCATCAAACAGCGGTCCTCGCAGGCCGCGCTCGATCTTCTTCGCCGCTGGGCTCTGAACAGGAGCGGCGCATGATCAGGGTCTTTCTCGCCGTTGAGCTCAGTGACGGCCTCAGGACGCAACTCGCGCAAGTACAGCAGGATCTCAAACAGCGGCTCGGCCGTGATTTTCCCAAAGACGTTCGCCTTTCCTGGGTGCAGCCTGCCTTGATCCATCTCACCGTCAAATTCCTCGGTGATATCGAGGAATCGCTCGTTGAACCGATGCGCCAGGCCATCGAACAGGTGGTGAAGGCCCATCGAATCATTCATATTCCAATCGAGCGACTCGGGGCCTTCCCTCATCCGCAGCAGCCACGAGTCGTATGGGCAGGCGCGTCAGCACAGTGGGAGAAGGGGGAAGAAGCGGCACGGCTGTCCGCGCTGCATCAATCGCTCGAAGACTGTTGCGAATTATTGGGGTTTGCGCGGGAAGGCCGACCCTTGAGCCCGCATCTCACCCTGGCGCGGATCAAAGCGGGGGAACGCCATGTGGGACAGGCCATGGCTAAGAGCGGCGCGATGGATCGGCCATGGTCTTTGGGAGCGCTGGCAGTGGACTCGATGGTTCTGATGAAGAGCGAGCTGAAACCATCCGGGCCTATCTATACGAAGCTGTGGGACGCACGGATCGGATCGTAAGAGCCGTGCATCCCACGTAAGCGGTTACTGCAAAGAGTCCGGCGGTGTCTTGAGGAATTTCGCAAACCGGCTTTTGTCGATCGCCTTCTCGTAGGCTTCTTCCGGCGCAATCCATTTTTTGGTCAGGAGATCTTGGATCGCATCATCCAGTGTTTGCATGCCGGCGGCTTTGCCTGTCTGCATGATTGAGGCAATCTGGAAGGTTTTTGCGTCGCGCACGAGATTGGCGACGGCCGGGGTGCAGACCAGAATTTCCAGCGCGGCGCAGCGGCCTTTCTGATCGATGCGCTTAAACAGGTTTTGCGCGACGATGACCCGAAGGGCGGTGGAGAGCGTATTCCGAATCTGCGCCTGCTCCTGATGCGGGAACACTTCGATGATCCGGTCCACGGTCTTGGCGGCATTTTCCGTATGCAGTGTGCCGAAAACCAGGTGCCCGGTCGCGGCGGCTTCGACCGCCAGTCGAATCGTTTCGAGGTCGCGCATTTCTCCGACCAGGATAATGTCCGGATCCTCACGCATCGCGCCGCGCAGCGCCGCCCCGAAGGATTGTGTGTGGACGCCGACTTCCCGATGGTTGACGATGCAGCCCTGGCTTTGGTGCACGAACTCGATCGGGTCTTCGACCGTCAGGATGTGGTCCTTCCGGTTTTTATTGGCGTAATCGATCATGGCCGCCAAGGTGGTGGATTTGCCGCTTCCCGTGGGGCCGGTCACCAGGACCAGCCCTTTTTTCAGCATGGCGGCTTTGGTCAAGATGGGGGGCAACCCCAAATCCTCCGCCGTCAGCACTTTGCTGGGAATTTTGCGGAACACGGCGCCGCAGCCGTATTTCTGATTGAAGAGGTTGGCACGGAACCGGGCCAGCCCCGGGATCTCGTAGCCGAAATCGACATCGCCGGTTAGCTCGAAATGATCCTTTTTGGCGGCGGGCGTGATTTCGTACAGGAGTTCTTTCAGCCCGTCCTGGGCCAGAATGCCCTGGCTGCTGATGCGCTCGAGCTCGCCGTTGATCCGCAGGGCCGGCGGCTGTCCGGCAATGAGGTGCAAGTCGGACGCGCCGTGCTCGGACATGAGTTTGAAGAGATCGTCTATCTTGGCCATCTCGATTCTCCCGGAAATCTGGTGTCGAAAGGGTTGTGCCAGGTTGATTATAGGGGAGAGTCTTGGCCTGGCAAGTAAAACGACGAACCAGGCAGGGCCGAATCAGCCCGGCCTTGCAGCGGAGTGATTTGACGCAAGGTCTGGACGTTGAACGTTGGTGCCGCCGGCCTTTCCTTGGATGGGGCCAGTTGACACGGTCAGGCTAGGTTTCCCCATTCTGCTTCGGTATAATCCCCCCTTCCGAATTCCTCTAATGTAGGAGATGCTCATGTCAGAGAAAGACGACAAGAAGCGCGCGTTGGATTTGGCCCTCTCCCAGATCGAAAAACAGTACGGGAAGGGCGCCATTATGAAGCTCGGATCCGAGGACCGGCCGGCCGATATCCCGGCGATTTCGACCGGGTCGCTCGGCTTGGATATTGCGCTCGGCGTGGGCGGGATTCCCCGCGGGCGGGTGATCGAGATTTTCGGCCCGGAAGCCTCGGGCAAAACGACTATGACGCTCCATTGTATAGCCGAAGTGCAGAAGACGGGCGGAGTGGCGGCATTTATTGACGCGGAACATGCCTTGGACCTGACCTATGCAAAGAAGCTGGGTGTGCAGGCGGACGATCTGCTGGTGTCGCAACCGGATACCGGTGAACAGGCGCTGGAAATTGCCGAGACCTTGGTGCGCAGCGGGGCGATCGATCTGATCGTTGTGGACTCGGTGGCGGCGCTCACGCCGCGCGCCGAGATCGAAGGCGAGATGGGCGATTCGCACATGGGCCTTCAAGCCAGGCTGATGTCCCAGGCCTTGCGCAAACTCACGGCGGCGATCTCCAAGTCGCAGACGACGCTGATTTTTATCAACCAGATCCGCATGAAGATCGGCGTGATGTTCGGCAATCCGGAAACGACGACCGGCGGCAACGCGCTGAAGTTCTACTCATCGGTGCGGCTGGACATCCGGCGCATCGAGTCCATTAAAGAAGGCCAGGATGTGATGGGCAGCCGGGTCCGCGTGAAGGTGGTAAAGAACAAGATGGCGCCGCCGTTCCGGCAGGCGGAGTTCGACATCATGTTCGCGGAAGGCATTTCCAAAACGGGTGAGTTGGTTGATATCGGTGTGGAGAAGAAGGTGATCGACAAGTCCGGCGCCTGGTACTCCTACAAAGGGGAGCGGATCGGCCAGGGCCGCGAGGCGGCCTGCGCGTTTCTGAAGAATAATCCGGCGGCGGCGCTTGAGGTGGAAGCGAAGATCCGTGAGCTGGCCGGGGTGCCGGCGCGGAACGAAAAGAAGGCCGAGCCCAAGGACGAGAAAGAAAAACCGGCAGGCAAGGGTGACGAGAAGCGGGCTCACAAGTAGGTAGGCGAGCGTGGGTGCGCCCAGGCGAATCAGCCCATCCTCCCAAGAAGAGTGGATGCATCTGGCTGTCCGGTACCTGGCTCGCTGGGACCGGACGGTGGCTCAGGTCGAGCAGTATCTCGGGAGCAAAGGAGCCTCTCCCGCCCAGGTCACACAGGTCATTGGCCGCTTGTCCGACCTCCGTTATCTCAACGATCGCGCCTATGCAGAGCGGTGGATCGAGAGCCGTTTGGCTCGCCGGCCCATGGGGCGTGAACGGTTGAAAGCGGAACTGCAGGCCAAAGGGATCGAAGAGGCGGTCGCAGACCAGGCGATTGGCGCCGCCATTCATGATGTTGACGAAGAGGCGCTGGCGCGGAGGGCGCTCAAGGCCAGGCAGCGCAAGGGGTGCCGCATGACGCCGGCGCAGGCGGTGCGCCTCCTACGTCAGTGGGGTTTCGAAGAAGACACGATTGACCGTATTATCGGGGCTCGTTCCGGACGTGAAGGATCTGATTGATGAAGAATAGCGCACACGAACTTCGGCAGGCGTTTATCCGGTACTTTGAACAGCAGGGGCACCAGGCGGTGCCAAGCTCGGCGTTGATTCCCCAGGCCGATCCGACCCTGCTGTTTACCAATGCCGGGATGAATCAATTCAAACGGGTCTTTCTCGGCGAGGAAACGCGGGCCTACACGCGCGCCGTGACGGTGCAGAAGTGCCTGCGCGCCGGGGGGAAGCACAACGATCTCGAAAACGTCGGCTACACGAGACGGCACCACACCTTCTTCGAGATGCTCGGGAACTTCTCGTTCGGTGACTATTTCAAGGAAGATGCGATCAAGTTCGGCTGGGAATTTCTGACGCAGACGGTCGGGCTGGATAAGAGCCGGATGTGGGTGACGGTGTTCCGTGAGGATGACGAGGCCGAGCAGCTCTGGCGAAAAATCGGCGTATCGCCGTCGCGCCTTGTGCGTTGTGGCGAGAAGGATAACTTTTGGCAGATGGCCGATACCGGTCCCTGCGGCCCCTGCTCGGAAATCCATTTCGACCAGGGCCCGACCGTTCCCGGCGATGATACGCCGAACGGCGAGGGCGATCGCGTCATTGAGATTTGGAATCTCGTGTTCATGCAGTACAACCGGGATGCCTCCGGGACCTTGAATCCCTTGCCAAAGCCCAGCATCGATACCGGCATGGGGCTGGAGCGGCTGACGGCGGTGGCTCAGGGGGTCTACAGCAATTACGACAGCGATCTCTTTACGCCGCTGCTCACGGCGATCGCGAAACGGGCTGGGATGCAGTACGGCCAGAAAGATACGGCCGACCGTTCAATGCGTGTCGTGGCCGATCACTTGCGTGCGATCAGCTTTTTGATGACCGACGGCGTGTTGCCCTCCAATGAAGGGCGGGGCTATGTTCTGCGCCGCATTCTCCGGCGCGCGGCGCGCCATGGCCGGCTGCTGGGCATTGTCGAACCGTTCCTGCATGAGCTGAGTACGGTCGTGGTAGAGCAGATGGGCGGCGTGTATTCGGAAGTGAAGGCGGCTGCGGGAACCATCGCCGAAGCCACGCGCGGGGAAGAGGAACGCTTCATCGCCACGCTCGATCAGGGGTTGCCGATTCTCAACGACATGATTGCCAAGACACGGTCGGCCGGGCAGACGGTCTTGTCCGGTGCTGACGTGTTCAAGCTCTACGACACGTACGGATTTCCGATGGACCTCATCGGCGAGTCCTGCCGCGAGCAGGGGATGACGGTTGATGAGAAGGGCTTCGATCAGGCGATCGAGGAACAACGCACGCGCGCGCGCAAGACCGGCGGCTTTGAGCAGGAGACCGCCAGGCCGGTTGTGTCGGAACTGGCCGGACGATTGGGCACGACCAAGTTCGTGGGCTATGACCGGCTGGAAACCGACGCGGTGCTGCAGGCCATTCTCAAGGGCGAGCGGATGGTGAAGGAAGCGGCCGAGGGCGATGAAGTGGAAGTCGCGCTCGATGTGACGCCGTTCTATGCTGAAGGCGGCGGCCAGGTCGGTGATCAGGGGGTGCTCGTCGGACCGGAAGGGCGGCTCGATATCAAGGAAACGACCAGACCCGTGCCGACCTTGATTCTGCATAAGGGCCGGGTGAGCAAGGGGCGCATCAGGGAAGGCGAACAGCTTCGCCTGTCCGTCAATGCCACGATCCGGCAGGATGCGGCGCGCAACCATACCGCGACACATCTGGTGCATGCGGCCTTGCGCGACATGCTGGGTCCTCATGTGAAGCAGTACGGATCGTTGGTCGGTCCGAACCGGCTGCGGTTTGACTTTGCCCATTTCCGCCCGCTTTCGACACGCGATATCGACGAAATCGAGACAGTGGTGAACAACGAGATCCGCAAGAACGAAACGGTGTCCACCGAAGTGATGAGCATTCAGGATGCGGTGGCAAAGGGCGCTCTGGCGTTCTTCGGTGATAAATATGGCGAGCAGGTGCGGGTGGTCTCGGTCGAATCGTTCAGCAAGGAACTCTGCGGCGGGACCCACTGCCGGCATACGGGGGAGATCGGCCTCTTCCGGATCGTGTCGGAAACGGGCGTGGCGGCCGGCGTGCGCCGGATCGAAGCGCAGACCGGGAGCGGGGCCTTTGCGCTGGTCAAGAAGCTGGAAGCCGAAATCCGCGAGATGTCGGAGCTGTTGAAGGTCGGGCAGGCGGAGTTGGTGTCCAAGACCCGCAAGGTGCTCGCGCAGCTCAAGGATAAAGAGCGGGAACTGGAAGAACTCAAGCTCAAGATGGCGAGCGGATCCGCCGTCGCGTCGACGGCCAAAACGGTTGCCGGTGTGCCGGTGCATGTGCAGCGGACCGACGGGCTGGATGTGAATGGCATGCGGGCGCTGGCCGATCAATTGCGCGATAAGCTGAAGAGCGGCGTGGTCGCGCTTGGCGCGGCGACGGAGGACGGCAAGGTGGTATTGCTGGTTGTCGTCACGAAGGATCTCATCGGCAAGCTCAAGGCCGGGGATTTGATCAAGGTCATGGCCACCGAGGTCGGCGGCACCGGCGGCGGCCGCCCCGAGATGGCGCAAGCCGGCGGCAAGGATCCGTCCCGTTTGGATGCCGCGCTCGAAAAAGTCTTTGCTCTGGTCGAATCCTCCCTCCAGCGGTAAACTGATGCCACGCCGCATTCTGGCACTGGATTACGGCACGAAACGGATCGGCGTGGCGTTGAGCGATGAAATGGGCTGGACCGCGCAGCCGCTGGAAACCTACGAGCGGCGCACGCTGGATCAGGACATTGCCCACATTCAGGATCTTGTGCGGACGCATGACGCAGAGCGGGTGGTGCTCGGGCTCCCGCTGCGGTTGGGCGGTGAAGAAGGGCCGGCGGTGCAGGCGGTCCATCAGTTTCTGGTGCCTTTGGCCGAGGCGCTCCCGGTTCCGGTAGTGACCTGGGACGAACGGCTGACGACGTCGGAGGCGCAAGAGCTGCTGATCGCCGCCGATGTCAGCCGCAAGGACCGGAAAGGCATCGTCGATCGGATTGCCGCCGCGTTCTTGTTGCAGAGTTACTTGGAGGCTCACGCGCCGCCGCCGCTTCAGAACAGGCCGGCCGATGCCGAAGAAGGCAGTGAGCCAGGTGATCCCCATCACGAACTAGTCGATCGCTCCTATGACCTTTCGCATGACCCTGAGCGTGCTCGTCCTCGCCGCCGTGCTCGCCGGTCTGGCCGGGTATCGGATGATGATGAAATGGGCTGAAGCCCCGGTCGTACCAGAATCCGAGCATCCTCCCTCAACCCTCGTCGTGATCCCTGAAGGCGCGACCTTTCAAAAGGTGGCGAGCGCGTTGGAACGGGAGCGTCTGATTAAGAGCCGCTCGGCGTTCGTGCTGCTCGGCAAGGCCCAGGAGGCGGAGCGCAAGATCCATCCGGGAGAATATGAGTTGAATCCGGCGATGGCGCCGGCGGATATTCTGGCCAAGCTCATCGCCGGCCGTGTGGTGCTCCATTCGGTAACGATTCCCGAGGGCTACACGATGGCGCAGATCGCCGATGTGCTGGCCCAGCAGCAGATTACGGATCGCTCCGAGTTTCTCCGGCTGGTCAAAGAGAAGGCGTTCATCAAGAGTTTGGGCATTTCAGCTGAAACGCTGGAAGGGTATCTCTACCCGGACACCTACCGGTTTCCCAGACCGATGGCTGCCAAGGATGTGATTCGGACGATGGTCGAGCAGCTCAACCAGGTCTTCAACACCGAATGGCAGGCCCGGGCGAACGATATTCATCTGACGAAACACGAAGTGCTCACGCTCGCTTCGGTGATCGAGAAGGAGACGGGCGCAGGCGACGAACGGCCGCAGATTGCCGCGGTCTTTCACAACCGCTTGAAGAAACGGATTCCCTTGCAGAGCGATCCGACGGTCATCTATGGGCTGCCGAATTTCGACGGGAATCTCCACAAGAAGGACCTGTCGAATCCCAGCCCGTATAACACCTATCGGTGGGGCGGGCTTCCACCCGGTCCGATCGCCAGTCCCGGCGCACAGTCGATCAGGGCGGCACTCTATCCTGCCGCCTCACCGTATCTGTATTTTGTGTCAAAGAATGACGGGACCCATCAGTTCTCCGCGACGCTGGTTGAACATAACAAAGCGGTCGAGAAATACCAGAAGCAGTTTTTCTCGCATCAGCATCGAACCCGAACGTAAGAGGAGTGTGTCATCTCATGGCTGATTGGAATGTGCCTGCTCTGCTAGATCACACGGTGTTGCGGCCGGAGGCGACGAAAGCCGATGTGCTGCGCTTGTGCCAGGATGCAAAAGATCATGGTTTTGTGGTGATTTTCGTGCCGCCATGTTATGTCGATGAAGCAGTGGCCGCCGTGGCCGGCACGTCAATCCGCGTCGGCATTCCGATCGGATTCCCGCTCGGAGGCCATACGACGAAGGCGAAGGTGGCGGAGGCGGTCGAGGCGGTGGTACGGGGCGCCCAGGTGTTGGACATGGTCATCAATGTCAGCCGCTTGAAGTCGGGCGATCAGGCCTATGTCCGCCAGGACATTGTGGAAGTGGTGCAGGCGACGCCGAAGGTTGAGCACAAGGTCATTCTTGAAACCTGCTATCTCACGCAAGAGGAAAAGATCGCCGCCTGCCATCTCGTCGTCGAAGCGGGGGCGGATTATGTGAAGACCTCGACCGGATTCGGCGCGGCGGGCGCCACGGTTGAGGATGTGCGGCTGATGAAGCAGGCCGTCGCCGGCAGGGCGAAGGTGAAGGCGTCGGGGGGCATCCGGGATTGGAAGACCACGCTGGCGATGCTCGAAGCCGGAGCGGATCGCATCGGTACCAGCGCGAGCCTCAAGATCATCGGTGAGTGGAAGGACCAGAGACCGAACTAGGAGTGGATGTATGCAAGACGCACGGCGGGCTCCACGGGTGTCGGTGAATTGTCCGGTGTCCTTTGTCATTGAGAATGTGACGGGAACCGGAACGATCTACAATCTGTCCGAGTGGGGGTGTGCGATTGAAAGCGCTGTGCCGGTTCCGCAGGACGGGTATGCGTCGCTCTCCATCACGATTCCCGGGATGACGGATCCGCTGCAGGTGGAGCTGGCCCGTGTGTGCTGGATGACCAGGCGTGAGTTTGGCCTCGAGTTCCGCGTCATCGCACGATCGGCACGGAAGAGCATCGAGCGGTATCTGTTTCGTTCCCAGGCTGCGTAGCAGGCCCCTGCCTCAAGTATCTTCATGCCCATACGTGGAATGATCTTTGTCCTCCCAGGCCTTTTTGCTATAGTGCGCGCATGATTAATCGAGTTGTGTTGCTCGTCATCGATGGGTTCGGCATCGGCGCATTGCCCGATGCGTCCGACTATGGCGATGCCGATGCCAATACGCTGGGGCATTTGGCTGAAACGGTCGGCGGCCTGAGCCTGCCGAATCTGGAAACCTTGGGCCTCGGGCATCTCGCGCAGGTGGCTGGGGTGCGCGCGATGACTCAGATGAACGGCTGTTTCGGGCGCATGGGATTCGCCTCGCAGGGCATCGATTCCGTCACCGGCTATTGGGAAACGTGCGGCGTCATCCAGTCGCGCGCGGCTTCCCCATTTCGATCCCAATTTCCCCTCGCGGTCATCCAGCAGCTTGAACAGGTATTGGGGCGCAAGGTGATCGGCAACCGGGTGGGATCTCTCAAGGGGCTGGTCGAGGAACACGGCGCCGAGCATCTGTCGAATGGCGCGCCCATTGTCTGGACCGATGGCGGCTGGACCTGTCACGTGGCGGCGCACCCAACTATGTTGCCGGTCGTCGAGCTGGAACAACGCTGCCGTGAACTGCGCAAGCTGTTCACCAGCTCGGCGGGACCGCAGCGGATTGTCGCGCATTCGTTCACCGGCGAAGCCGGATCGTTCCAGTTCCACGCCAGCCGGAAGGATTTTATTGCCGAGCCGCCGGCGGTGACGATGCTCGATGTGTTGAATCGATCCGGGCAGATTGTGATGGGTGTCGGGAAAGCGCCTGATTTATTCGCGGGACGCGGATTTACCAGAGCGTTTCCCGCGCTCACGGTAACGGCGGCGTTTGAGGAAACCGTCAAGATGCTTCGGAAAATGCCGCGCGGCCTGTTGTATGTGAGCCTGGACCTGTTTCCGGATGAGCCGGCTGCGGCGGCGAGCGCATTGGAGGCGTTCGACCGGCGACTCCCCGAGTTATGTGAACATCTGCGAGTCGGGGATTTGCTCGTGCTGACGGGCGATCATGGACGGGATGTGACCCGTGGCGCCAGGACGCCGACTCGTGAATACGTGCCGATCTTGACTACCGGTCCCAAGCTGGCTCAAGGCGTGAATCTTGGCGCCAGGCCCTCTGCCGCAGATTTGGGCCAGACGATCGTCGAAGCCTTGCGCGCGGAGCGCATGCCGGTCGGGGAGAGTTTTTTCGACGCCCTCCGTGTGGGATAAGGAGTGCAGGATGTCGATTGATGCCAAGTTGAAAGCGCTGAATCTCGAATTGCCGTCGGCACCGAAGCCGGTGGCGAATTATGTGCCGGTGGTGCGGGCGGGGGATCTCTTATTCTTGTCAGGGGTGCTGCCATCGAGGGACGGGCAGCTCATCATGACCGGCAAGCTGGGACAGGGGTTGTCGATCGAGCAGGGGATGGAAGCGTCGAAAGTAGCCGCGCTCAACGCACTGGCGATCATTCAGGGTGAAGTCGGGTCGCTGGATAAAGTGAAGCGAATCGTAAAGATGGTCGGCCACATTGCCTCGGCGCCTGGCTTTACAGACCAGCCTCAAGTCCTCAACGGTGCCTCAGACCTCCTCGTGGCGGTGTTCGGCGAAGCAGGCAAACACGCCCGCGTGGCTGTCGGCGCCGCGGAGCTTCCTCGGCAGGCGCCAGTCGAAATCGAATTGATTGTGCAAGTAATGCCGTAGTCATTGCTCGCCTTGACACTCGAAAAATCTGCTTGTTATAGTCCGACCGTCCCTCGCTTCACGTTGTACCCCGGTGGCTCCTTCCTAATCCGGTGCGTGGGGTTCTCGTGCCACGTGCAGGGAAGTGTCTTTCGATCATTCTGAGCGGACTCTGAACCTGATCGCGTGATGTATCACGCAGACATAGAGGAGAGGTGTCATGACGCTTCTACGAGTCATCATCGCAGTGGCGGCTCTCGGAGCCCTGCTTTCTCATCTATCCTATGCGGGCCAGCCGGCCATTGAGGTCACGCCTACAACGGCGACGCCCGGCTCGACCGTGGTGTTGAGCGGCAAGGGGCTCGGCAGCTTCAAGTCCGTCCAATTTAATAAGGTGACGTTTGCGGGCTTGCCCGCGCTGATTCAGCGCTGGGAGTCCGATCTGGTCGAGGTCAAGGTGCCGGTGAAAGCCACGACCGGGCTGGTCGAGGTGTTTGTCGGCAAGAAGAAGTTGGCGGCCGGGACGTTCACGGTGGTGGGGCCGCAGATCAAGGCGATCACGCCGACCGAGGCAGAGCGCGGGACCGTGCTCACGATTACCGGCCAGCATTTCGGCGCCACGGCGGGCGCACGGGATCCGAACACCATGTTCGGGGTGAATGATGTGGTGATCGGCGGGGTTGTCGTGCGCCCCCGGCGGTGGAAAGACGACACGATCGAAGTCGAGATTCCGACGAACGCCGCCTCCGGCGACGTGGTGGTGCGGCTGGCGTCTTCCGATCCCTTGCCGGATGGATCCTGCTGCGCGCCGGTGGAATATGTGACGAGCAATGCCGTCTCGCTGTCCTTGATCCCCAGCGTGCGGGTCGATCCGATGAGCGGTCCGGCCGGGACAAAGGTTGTCTTGTTTGGCCAGGGCTTTGGGGCTGCGAAGGGCGCGGACGATGCCGTGTTGATTGGCGGCAGTCTGGCCACCGTGGCGCAATGGAAAGACGATGTGATCGTGGTCCACGTGCCGCTCGGGGCGGAGACAGGGCCGCTGGTCCTTAAGAATCAGGGCCGGCAGCGCACGCTTGGCACCTTTACCGTCCATGTGCCGAAAGCCGCGTCGATCACGCCGGCCAGCGCCCCGATCGGGACCTTGCTGAAGATTCATGGGGAGCATTTCGGGTTCTACTCCGAAAGCGGCGCGACCCCCTACAGCTTTATGGATTTCAACAAGGGCGACAATCGCGTCGAAATCGGCGGGGTGCCGGCCGTGATCTACCGCTGGCACGATGACCGGATCGATGTGTGGGTGCCGTTCAGTGCGAAGAGCGGCCCGGTGCGGATTTATCGGAGCGCCTCAAAACCCAAGGCGGACGGGTCGTGCTGCCAGGAGCGCGGTGAAGTGATGACCGAGGCGGGGGAGTTCACGCTGGTGACGCCGGTGATTGAGTCCTACGATCCGAAGTCGGCGGGGCTGGATGCGCTCGTGACGATCAAGGGCAAAGGGTTTGGGACGTTTCTCAAGACCGCGGAACATACGGAGCTGGGGTTGAGCCAGAAGGCGTACAAGCGGCGGCTGGATGTCGAGATCAACGAACCGGATTCCGGCAGCACGGTCATCTCCAACGTGTCGCGCACGGAAGTCTTGTTCAACGGCGCGGCGGCGATGGTGCAATCGTGGACCGATACTGAGATTGTCGTGAAAGTGCCCCATCGCAACCTCTACGGCATCGGCAAGCGCGGGGCGTTTTTCGACGACCTGGCGACCGGCCCGCTGGTGGTGCGGCGAGGTTCGTGGGATGTGCTGCCCGATGGCACCTGCTGCTCGCCCAAGCAATGGCTGACGCTGGAAGCGGGATCGTTCACCATCGAGGCCAAGGGGCTGCCCGATGACAGCTATTGGAAGAATAACCGGCCTGACGCCAGCACGAGCCAATAAAGGAACGCATGACACGGTCTTCCCATTCCATTCAGTCCGCTCTTCGGGTAGTTCTCGCTCTGTCAGTGCTGGCGACCCCTCTGTTCGCGCAGGCCGCCGATCAGACGCTGGTGACGACTCTGCAGAAAGCCAATACCGCGATGACGCTCATGGCGGTCCAGTTTAAGGATGCCAAGACGGGGTGGGCGGTGGGGTCAGGCGGAGCGCTGTTCAGCACGGCCGATGGCGGGAAGAAGTGGAAGAAGCAGGTGAGCGGGACCACGGCGTTGCTGACGGGAGTCTTTTTCATCGATCAAAAAACGGGATGGGTAACAGGAGCCGGAGGCACGCTTCGCCGCTCAACGAACGGCGGGGAAAGCTGGACGGGCCATCCGCTGGAGACGCAGCAGCCGCTCTATGGACTCTACTTCGCTTCCCCGACGGCCGGATGGGCGGTCGGAGGAGGGGGGACCATTCTGCACACCAGCGACGGCGGGGTGCATTGGGTGGAGCAGACCAGTGGAACGAGCGCCGCTCTCTATGCCGTCCATTTTCTCGATGAGCGTCGCGGCACGGTCGTCGGCGCATTAGGGACGGTGTTATCGACTCAGGATGGGGGGGATACCTGGATTCCGCAGGCGACGCAAGGAGCCGTGACCTTCTTCGACGTCTATTTTACCGACGCCTCGACGGGATGGGCGGTGGGCAATGCCGGCGCGCTGTTTCAGACGAACGATGGCGGCACCAAGTGGATCGATCGGACGTTGCCCTGTGGCAAGACTTGCACAAAAGTCATCGATCTCTTGAAGGTTCGCTTCACAACTGCGCAAGAAGGCTGGATTGTTGGCGAGCGCGGGATGCTGTATCGGACCACCGATGCCGGCTTTTCGTGGAGTGAAGGAAAACCGGTTTCGGCTTCTTCCTTATTTGGCCTCTCGTTCGCTGATGCCAGCCATGGTTGGGCGAGCGGCGAGGGCGGAACGATTGTGCAGTTGGAAACTCACCGTTAGAGAAAACGTTAGCCCAGTTCTCCGAGCCGGTGCTGGAGGATTCCTACGGTCGTGATGGCCGCTGTTTCGGCTCTGAGAATGTGCTGACCGAGAGTAATCGGCAGATACCCTGACTGTTCCGCCTGGTTCATTTCCTCTTCCGTCCATCCCCCTTCAGGTCCTATCAGTGCCAAGATCGATGCCGTGGCTGTCGTCGGTAGTGACAGGGTCCGTAAACTCTCCCCGTCACGCCGCTCGGCCAGCAGGAGGCGGACTGATTCGCCTGATGGGCTCGCGCAGACATCTCTCATCGATTTCGGTTGTGCGATCGTCGGTATGCGCCATTGTTCCGATTGCTGGGCGGCTTCGAGGGCAATACGCTGCCAGCGGGCCAGTTGGGATTCGACGCGTTCCGGCCTGAGCTGCACGATCGTATGGCGGCTTTGGATTGGGACGATTTGGCTCACGCCTAACTCCGTCGCTTTCTGAATCACCCAATCCATTTTCTCGCCCTTGAGGAGGGCTTGCCCAAGCATGACGGCAGGGGCCTGCCTGGGCGGTTCCTGCAATGTCTCGATAATCCGTCCGCTAAGACCCTGTTTGGAGCTGTGCGTAATCTCCGTTCGATAGCGAGCGCCCTGGCCATCGGCAAAGATAACTTCTTCCCCAACTTCGACGCGGAGGCTGTCGCGCAGATGGGCCAGCAATTCAGCAGGCACGGTGATGGAGGGAGGGGTGACGGCGTGAGCGGGGAGAAAGAAGATCGGCATAGGCACTCAGTCTGGCGAAGACACACTGTGCGCGGGACGTTACTCGAAGAACGTCTTCATCTTGTCGAAGAACCCATCCCCATCGGCTTCCATGACCATGCCGCTCTCCTTGGCGAATTCGGTCAGGAGTTCTTTCTGGCGGGCCGTGAGTTTGGTCGGGATTTGCACCTTGATGATGTAGAGCTGATCGCCGGTCTGGTTGCCTTTGAGGCTTGGCACCCCCAGTCCCTTCAGGCGCATGATCTTATCGTGCTGCGTGCCAGCTGGAATTTTGATGACGGTGTCGCCTTTGAGGGTCGGCACTTCGATTTTGCCGCCCAGCGTGGCGGTAATGAAGTTCACCGGAACATCGCAGAGAATATCCATGCCTTTGCGCTGGAAGACGGGATGGGGCTTGACGGAGATGGCGACGTAGAGATCCCCCGGAGGGCCGGCGTTGGCGCCATGTTCGCCTTCATTGGACAGGCGGAGGCGCATACCGGACTCGATGCCGGCCGGAATATGCACGGCGATGGTACGCTCGCGATAGACCCGTTGGCGGCCTTGGCAGGCGGGGCAGGGCTCCGTCACGATCTGGCCGGCGCCGTCGCACTGGCCGCAGGGGCGGCTGACACTGAAAAATCCTTGTTGGAACCGGAGCTGGCCGGCGCCTTTGCAGCTGGGACAGGTCTTGATCGATGCGGCTGATTTGGCGCCCGTGCCGTTGCAGTCGCCGCAGGTCTCCCAGCGGGGAATCTTCAGCTTGGCGTCTTTCCCGTAGACCGCTTCTTCGAAGCTCAACTCGAGATTGTATTGCAGATCGTTCCCGCGCTCGACGCGGCTGCCGCCACGCTGGCCGCCGAAGAAGTCTTCGAAGATATCGTTGAAGACATCGCCGAACCCGCCGGCTTGGCCGCCGAACCCTTCGAATCCGCTGCCTTGTTGAGCCCCGGCGTGCCCGAACATGTCATAGCGTTTCCGCTTTTCCTGATCGCTCAGCGTTTCGTAGGCTTCATTGATCTCTTTGAACTTTTCTTCGGCTGCTTTTTTCTGATCGTCGCCGGTGTGCAGGTCAGGATGGTGCTGGCGGGCCATTTTCCGATAGGCTTTTTTCAGCTCCTCATCGGAGACGTTTTTCTCAACGCCGAGAATCTCGTAATAGTCTCGTTTAGCCACGGCTGGTTGTGCTCGTATGAAAGGACAGGTGAACGTACAGAAAGACCGAGTTCCCCGTTTTCGGGAAACTCGGTCTGACCGATGGACATTCTACACTACTTCTTGTCTTTATCGACTTCTTCGAACTCGGCATCCACGACTTTTTCGTCCGTCTTCTGCTCGCCGCCTGCAGAGCCCGCTGACGCATCAGCTCCGGACCCTGGCGCCGCGCTGGCCGCCGCTTTCTTGTACATCTCTTCGGCGAGCTTGTGCGAGGCGGTCATCAGGGTTTGCGTCGCCGATTCGATGGCATCGGCATCAGTGCCCTCAAGGGCCTTCTTCACGGCCGCGATGGCGTCCTGAATCTTGGTCTTCTCATCCGGATCGACCTTGTCGCCGTATTCCGTGAGATTCTTTTCGGTCTGGTAGACCAGGTTATCCGCCTGGTTCTTGGCTTCGGCCAGCTTCCGGCGCTTCTTGTCTTCCTCGGTATGGGAGGCGGCGTCGCGAACCAGCTTCTCGACTTCTTCCTTGCTGAGCCCGCTGGAGGCCGTGATCTTGATCGACTGCTCTTTTTGCGTCGCCAGATCCTTGGCGGAGACATGCACGATGCCGTTGGCATCGATGTCGAACGTGACTTCCACCTGCGGCATTCCGCGCGGGGCCGGGGGAATGCCGACGAGATCGAACTGGCCCAGGAGCTTATTGTCGTTGGCCATCTCGCGCTCGCCTTGGAAGACCCGGATCGTGACGGCGGTCTGATTATCGGCCGCGGTCGAGAATACCTGGCTCTTCTTGGTCGGGACGGTCGTATTGCGTTCGATCAGCTTCGTGAAGACACCGCCCAGGGTTTCGATGCCCAATGAGAGCGGAGTGACGTCGAGCAGGAGCACGTCTTTGACTTCGCCCTTGAGCACGCCGCCCTGGATGCCGGCGCCGATGGCGACGACTTCGTCCGGGTTCACGCCGCGATGCGGTTCCTTGCCGAAGAACTCTTTCACGATCTGGATGACCTTCGGCATACGGGTCATGCCGCCGACGAGCACGACTTCCTGAATGTCTTTGGCGGTGACGCCGGCATCGGCCAAGGCTTTCCGGCAGGGCTCGATGGTGCGTTGGATCAAGTCGTCCACCAATTGTTCCAGCTTCGCCCTGGTCAGCTTGGTGACCAGGTGCTTCGGACCGCTGGCATCGGCCGTGATGAACGGCAGATTGATTTCGGTCTCCGCGGAGGATGACAACTCGATCTTGGCGCGTTCCGCCGCTTCCTTCAGCCGCTGCAAGGCCATCCGGTCTTTCTTGAGATCGATGCCCTGGTCTTTCTTGAATTCATCCACGAGCCAGTCCATCACGCGGAGATCGAAGTCGTCGCCGCCGAGATAGGTGTCGCCGTTGGTGGATTTCACTTCGAAGACGCCTTCGCCTATTTCGAGGATGGAGACATCGAAGGTGCCGCCGCCGAGGTCATAGACGACGATCCGCTCGTCTTTTTTCTTGTCGAGGCCGTAGGCGAGCGAGGCGGCCGTGGGCTCGTTGATGATGCGCAGGACGTTCAGCCCGGCAATCTGGCCCGCGTCTTTCGTCGCTTGGCGCTGGCTGTCGTCGAAATAGGCCGGGACGGTAATGACCGCTTCCGTGACCTTTTCTCCGAGATAGTCTTCCGCCGTCTGCCGCATCTTCTGCAAGATCATGGCGGACACTTCCGGCGGGCTGTAGCTCTTCCCGCGAATCTGGACATGGGCATCGCCGTTGTCGGCTTCGACGACTTTGTAGGGGAGGCGCTTCATGGCTTCTTGCACTTGCGGGCTCTTGAATTTGCGGCCCATGAGACGCTTGACGGAGAAAATCGTATTTTCCGGATTCGTGATGGCCTGACGTTTTGCGATCTGACCGACGAGACGTTCGCCCTTTTCCGTGATGCCGACGATGGACGGAGTGGTGCGGGCTCCTTCCGCGTTGGCGATGACGACCGGATCGCCGCCGCTCATAATGGCGACGCAAGAGTTGGTGGTCCCAAGATCGATGCCGATGACTTTGCCCATGAGGTGACTCCTTCCTTCCCGATATCTGCGACTGAGTGAGATTGCCGGTTTAGTTCGCCGTGGAACCTTGTTCGCTTGCCGATGCCGGCCCTGAGGACACGCTGACCATCGCGGCACGGAGAATTCTGTCGTGCAAGCGATAGCCTTTCTGGAACTCGTCCACCACATGATCGGGGGGGACGCTGTCGGATGAAACTTGGGATACGGCTTGATGGGTGCTCGGGTCGAAGAGCTGGCCCACGGTCTCGACCGCCTGGACGCCGAATTTCGTAAGGGCTCCAGACAATTGCTTGAGCGTGAGATCCACGCCTTGGACGAGGGCGGGATTTCCGCCATTGTCACGGGCCGCCTTGATCGCGCGCTCCATGTTGTCGACCACGGGCAGAAGTTCCTTCAACAACTGTTCGTTGCCGAATTTGATCTGATCCCGCTGATCGCGTTGCGCCAGCCGCTTATAGTTTTCAAACTCCGCCGCCAGCCGGAGATACTTTTCGTTGAGTGCCTGACATTCTTCTGCTTTCGCGGTCAGCGCGTCCTGGGACCCGGCGCTGGGGGCGTTTCCAACAGATGGGTCATTCTCTAAGTCCGCAATTGTATTAGTGTTGTCTTGTTCTTGGCTCATCATGACTCCTCTACAGCGCTGGAGATATCCATAGGGAAGAGGAAGTCAACGGGGGAAGAAAGAAATTTCTGAGAAAAATGAGAGGGATAAGGATCCGGCGGCTAACAGGAGTGGCCGGAGGTATTGCCCTGAGCTCGGCGGTACAAGAGCTCAAGTCCTTCGAGCGTCAGCAGCGGCTCAACTTTTTGGATCGAGGTCGTTTCTGGAGCGATCACGGAGGCCAATCCGCCGGTGGCGATGACATACGACGGATGTCCCTGTTCCTGCTCGATGCGCCGCACGAGCGCATCGACGAGTCCCGCATAGCCAAAGAGGAGTCCGGATTGAATGCTGCTGGCCGTATCGGTGCCGATCACGGTTTTGGGCCTGGCCAGTTCGACCTTGCTCAATTTGGCGGCGCGGGCAAAGAGGGCTTCGGCTGAAATGCCAAGCCCCGGGGCGATCACGCCTCCGAGGTACGCCCCCTCTTTGGTGACGGCGCAAAACGTCGTCGCGGTGCCGAAATCGACGATGATGAGGTCTCGGCGGTATTTGTGATAGGCGGCGGCGGCGTTCACGATGCGGTCGCTGCCGATTTCTTTGGGGTTGGTGTATTTGAGGGTCAGCCCCATGTCCATATCGGACGAGACAACTAGCGGAGTGCGCTGGAAATAGGTCTCGACCATGGATTCAAACGTTTTCGTCAGTGCCGGCACGACGCTGGAGATGATGGCGCCGGTGATCTGTTCGGGGACGCGTCCGTTGCGTGTCAGCAAGTTGAGACAGAGCACTCCATACTCATCCGTCGTGGTCTTGGGATCGGTGGCCAGCCGCCAATGGGCCAGGAGGGTGGAGCCTTCAAAGATGCCCCACACCACGTTGGTATTGCCGATGTCGATGGCGAGTAACATGGGGGCTATTGTACTCGGCGGCCGTCCATTTCGCCACTCAGCGGAGATGGATAATATCGGCGGCTCGTATGTCGATGAGCGGAGCGGGCGGCGAATCAGGGGAAGGGGAGAGGGGCCGTAATTGCAGCGCGCCATCAGCCGCAATGGCTTCCGCGGTGCCGGTCAGCTCTTGTTCCGTTCCCATCAGAGCGCGTACGCGCTTCCCCAACGTGCGACAGCGCGTCTGGTAGGCCTGCCGTAACCGAGCGGGGCCATGGGTTCGCAGTTCGTCAAGGCTGTGCTCCAGTTCCAGTAGCAGATGCGCGAGCAGCCGGTTCCGGTCGATGGGGTGCTGGGTGTCTTCAGCCAGTGAGGCGGCAATCGGACGCAAGTCTTCGGGAAAGGATGCGTGCGGTATATTCACGTTGAGTCCAATTCCGATGACGACGATGGGGTCGGCGGTTGATGCCAGCGAACTCTCGCAGAGGATGCCGCCGACTTTGCGGTCGTGGAGCAGCAGGTCATTCGGCCATTTGAGCGAAAGGGAGATCCCCGCGACGGTTTGTACGGATTCCGCCACGGCAAGGGCGGTGGTGAGCGGCACCCAGGAGAGCCATTCTGACAGGGCTATCCCCGCTCCTGTCCCTCTTACGAGGATTGAACCATAGAGATTCACTCCAGCAGGGGAAAACCAGACGCGGGCATGGCGGCCTCGCCCGGCAGTTTGACACTCTGTCAGGACGACGGTTCCGTGCGCGGCGCCGGCTTGGGCCAGCGACATTGCTTCAGAATTTGTCGAGGCCAGTTCCCGGTGCAGATGAATCTGTTGCCCGAACGCCCTTGTGGCGAGGGTGCTGCGAATGTCGTCGAGGGTGAGAGGGATAGATGCCGGCACGGGTTAGGCCCGCCCTGTTCGTACCGGAGGCACTGGTGTCAGGACAAGGCTCAGGTTGGCCGCCGGCGCGGAATGGGTCAGCGCTCCGATCGAGATGCGGTCGGGACCGGCTGCTGCCATGGCACGGACATTCTCCAAGGTAATGCCGCCGGAGACTTCAACAAGCGCGCGGTGGCCGATGAGGGTCACGGCCTTCCGGACCAGATCCGGAGACATGTTGTCCAGGAGGATGATGTCGGCCTTGCCCGCAAGCGCCTGCCGTACTTCCGCCAGGGTTTCTACTTCCACGATGAGCGCCATCGTCTTTGGCGCTTTTCGCTGGGCCAGTTGGCAGGCCGTACGGACGGAGGTCTTGCCGCGTTGCAGCAGGGCCAGGTGGTTGTCTTTGATCAGCACGCCGTCGCCCAGCGAGTAGCGGTGATTGGTGCCGCCGCCGAGGGCCACGGCCCATTTTTGCAAGGCACGCCAGCCGGGGAGTGTCTTTCTCGTATCCAGAATGCTGACGGGGTAGTCTTTCACCGCCTCGCAGAATCGGTGCGTGATGGTAGCGATGCCGGACAGGTGTTGCAGAAAGTTCAGCGCAACTCGTTCGGCCCGTAAGATGGACCGGCCATCCCCTTCGATGGTGAGGATAACCTCTCCCTCCTCGGCTGCTTCACCATCGTGCCGGAGCACGGTGAGCGTGAGAGCAGGATCGACGGCCAGAAAGGTTTGCACCGCCGCTGAAAGACCGGCGACGATCAGCGCATGCTGCGCCACGATGGAGGCATGGGCCGGGACCCGTTTCGGGAAGAGCGCGGAGGTGGTGACATCGCCTTCGCCGAGATCCTCGTCCAGTCCGATCCGAACGGCCCGCCGGATCGCGGCGGCAGGGAGGGGCATCATCGGTCAGGCTCCCAACATGGCGCGCAATTGCTGCTCACTATTCGCCAACATCGTCCGGTCGCGGGAGAGACTGTGCACCCGTTCATGATGTTCGGCGATGACGTCGGGCGGCGCTTTGGAGACAAAATCGGCGCTCTTCAATTTCCCCTCAATCCGTTGCGACTCCTTGTCGGCTTCGGCGATTTGTTTGAGGAGGCGGTCCAGGGCCTTCTTGAGATCGACGTCTCCTTCGACCGCAATGCCGACGGTGAGGCCTTCCGTCACCAGGCGCAGGACGTTGGAGGCTGGCCATTGGGAAACCGGCGCGAGAGTCAGCACGCCTTTTCCAAGATGGCCCAGATCCGCTGTCAGCGCATCCAGGGTGTGGGATTTGCCGTTGTCGTCATGGGCGGCAAAAAATCCGATCTGCTTGCCGGGTGGATAGTTCAGCAGCACGCGCCCGGTTCGCAGCAGTCCGATGCTTTGTTCGAGGAGGCGGAAGGCCTCTTCAGCCGCTTCGTCACGCCAATCTTCACGTGGCGCGGGGTAGGGCTGAAGCACGATTGTTTCGCCCTCGTGCGGCAGGGTTTGCCAGATTTCTTCGGAGAGGAACGGCATAAAGGGATGCAAGAGACGCAGCCATACTTCCAGCGTTTCGGAGAGGGTGTGCCGCGTGGAGGGGCCCTGCGGATGGGCCGGGTCTTGGAGCACCGGCTTGATGAGTTCCAGATACCAGTCGCAGTACTCGTGCCAAAAGAATTGATAGAGGGCGCTGGCCGCCCGATCAAAGCGGTAGGCTTCCAGCTCGGCGTCAACCACGCGGATGGTGTCGTTCAAGCGGCTCATGATCCAGCGGTCGGGAAACGAGCGCTCGGACGGGCGGCGCGCTTCTTTTGCGCCGTCGAGATACATGTGCGCGAAGCGCGCGGCGTTCCAAATCTTATTGGCGAAGTTGCGGTAGCCTTCGATGCGTTCCTCAGCCAGCTTGATGTCGCGCCCGGGCGAGGCCATCGAGGCCAGTGTGAAGCGCAGCGCGTCGGTGCCGAACTGTTCCATGACGTGCAGCGGATCGATGACGTTGCCTTTGGACTTGCTCATCTTCTGGCCCTCCGCATCGCGGACCAGGGCATGAATGTAGACATCGCGGAAGGGCACATCGCCCATAAATTTGATGCCGAGCATGATCATGCGCGCGACCCAGAAGAAGAGAATGTCCAGGCCGGTCACGAGCGTGGCGGTCGGATAATAGGTCTTGAGGTCGGCGGTCTGTTCCGGCCAGCCGAGTGTCGAGAAGGGCCAGAGGCCGGAGGAAAACCAGGTGTCGAGCACGTCGGGATCGCGCAGGAAATCCTGTCCCTTGCACGTGGGGCACGTCGTGGGGGCTGATTTTGCAACGATCGGTGTGGCGCCTTGGAGAATCGTCGTCCTGGTGACGCTGACTCCCGATGGAGAGGCATGCGTGGCGGTGACGATGTGGGCCGCATTACAGGACCAGCAGTACCAGGCGGGAATTTGGTGGCCCCACCAGATTTGCCGTGAAATGCACCAGTCCTTGATGTCCCGCATCCAGCCGAGATAGTTGTTGGTCCAGCCTTCGGGAATGATGCGGATGCGCCCATCCTCCACGGCCTTGATCGCGGGCTCGGCCAGGGGCGTGATGTTCACGAACCATTGCGGGGACAGATAGGGCTCGACGACGGTCTTGCAGCGGTAACATTTTCCCACCGCCATCTTGTGGTCTTCGACTTTCGCCAGCAGTCCGCGCTCTTTCAGCAGCTCCTCCACTTTTGGGCGGGCTTTCGAGACCGGAAGTCCACGGAGCAGCTCGACCACGGCCGGATCAACGGATGCTTTCTGCATGCCGGCCGGATCGAGGAGGGCCTGATGATCGAGGATCGCGAGCCGCCCGAGTTTGTGGCGTTCCCCGGCCTCGTAGTCGTTGAAGTCATGGGCCGGTGTAATTTTGACGGCGCCCGTGCCAAATTCCCGATCCACCAGGATGTGGTCTCCGACAATCGGAATAGTCCGGCTCGTGAGCGGCAGGCGAATCTGTTTGCCGATGAGGCGGTTGTATCGCTCGTCCTCCGGATGAACCGCGACGGCCGTGTCACCGAGCAGGGTTTCCGGCCGCGTGGTCGCCACGGTCAGGCGTACGGCTGGATCATCGGCGAGCGGATATTCGATCGAATAGAGCTTGCCCTTGATGTCTTCGTGTTCGACCTCGATGTCGGAGAGGGCGGTCAGGCAGCGCGGGCACCAATTGATGAGCCGTTCGCCGCGATAAATCAGGTTGTCTTCATACAGCCGGACGAAGACCTCCAGCACGGCTTTCGAGAGGCCCTCATCCATCGTGAAACGCTCGCGGCTCCAATCGCAGGAGGCGCCGAGGCGTTTGAGCTGCTGGATGATGGTGCCACCTGATTGGGCTTTCCATGTCCAGACCCGTTCAAGGAAGGCCTCGCGTCCCAGGGCTTCGCGCGAGGTGCCTTCTTGCATGAGCTGCTTCTCGACGACGTTTTGCGTGGCGATGCCGGCATGGTCGGTGCCAGGCATCCAGAGGACGTTGCGGCCTTGCATGCGCCGCCAGCGAATCAGAATGTCTTGCAGAGAATTGTTGAGGGCATGGCCGACGTGCAACGATCCCGTCACATTCGGGGGCGGGATCACGATGCAATAGGGGGTGCCGGGTTTGTCCGGCGCGGCGTGAAAATAGCCGCGCCGGATCCATTCCTGGTACCAGCGGTCTTCAACGGCTTTCGGTTCGTAGGTTTTGTCGAGTTGGGAGGCCATACGGTTCCTTGGTTCACAAAAGAACGGCATCTTAGCATGTCTGCCGGCGGCGGGAAACGCCCGGATTAGCTTGTGGCGACGCATGGCTTGTGTTATACAGTCGCCCGCAGTCTATTCTTTCACCCCAAGGGAGCGATCATGCCGAGAGGACGCGAAAAAGATCGGAAGACGAGAAAGAAGCATCAGAAGAACGTGAAGCGGGTCAAGGCGCTGGCCAAGGCGCGCCGGGCCGGGGCGAAGCGGACCACGAAAAAGAGCTAACGGCAGAGCAGGGTAAGGCTTACTCGGCCGCCGTGAGGCGGTTGAGTTCTGCCTTGATGTGCTGTTCGGCGAGTTCGGGAACGATGTGTTGGATCGCCTGTTCCACCGCCTGTTCCGCAGTCGTCCGGACGATGTCGTCGGCGATGAGCGGAGCCTGTTTGAGCGTTGCCTGCCTGATAGATTCCTTCACCTGCAGATCGATCGATTTCAAGTGGACGTCCACGAGGGCGGGAAGCTGTTCCTGCACGCTGGCGGCGACGTGATCCTTGATCGAGTCACCGAGGCTATTCTTGATCGCGGCGCCCGCGAGTTCCGACACGGTCTCGCGAATCAACGGTTCGCTGGCGGTCAGCTCGTTCTTCAGTAAGGCCGGTAATTCCTGGCCGATCAATGGTTGAATGATGGAGGCCAGTTGTTCTCGGGAGAGGATCTCTCCAAGCTGTCCGTCGAGTTCATGTTTGACGGCGGAGTGAATCCGAGTGGTGAGCTCCCGTTCAATAGCCTGTGGAAGGAGCTCCGTAATTCGCTTTTCCGTGCGCTCGGTCATGGAGGTCAGAATCTGACTGAAGAGGCCTGACATGGCGTCTTCCGGAGTAGATGCCGATTTTGTGATGGTCGGCGTGCTCATCGGGCTGGCTGGATGTTCCATGGCAAGATTCTCCTCCCCGGCAGGGGCGTCAATTCGGTCCATCACTGCATCGTCCTCGCTCAGGTCTGTTGAGGTGGAGTCCGGTGGCCAGACTCGACGCTTCAAGCGGAGGCTCTTGGTCTGTGTCTGTTGCGTCTGCTGGATGAGTGCGATGATCGAAAGCAGATCTTCGGTCTGGACAGGCTTTTTCAAAAAAGCCTTCACGCCCAATGAACGAAGGTGGCCCTCGTCCGGCCGGTCTACGGAATTGATCAACGAGACAACATAGGTGTCGGCCAGGTTGTCCAGCTTGTTGATTTCTTTGCAAAACCCCGAAAAGGTCATGTTGTCGAGATGGTAGTCGGCAATGATCAGGGAAGGATTATTGCGTCGAGCGGCATCAAGCGCGGCAGGACCATCTTGAAATCCCACGACCTCAAACCCTTCCGGGGCTGAAATCTCTTCGACCATCCGTCTCACGGCTGGACTGCTATCGACGACAAAAATTGAGGAAGCCACGAAAACCTCCAATTTATTGAAGTATTACGAAGCTATCATCGAGGGTTCTTCTTGTCCAAAAAAAACCGAAATTGTGCCTTTTTTGACTAGGCTTCTCCTTGGGCCGTACAATCCGGCGCGAATAATAATCTCTTAAACGGAGCGAATGTGGCGCAGACTCATCAGGTTGTCTTCTTCGATGCGGCGGACACCCTGTTTCACATCAAAGGATCGGTGGCGGAGATCTATCAGCAGCACGCGGTCCGGCATGGGTTTAAGCAGACGCCGGAATCGCTCACAGCCATCAAGCAGGCGTTCAGCCGGGCCTTTAAGGATGCGCCGCCCGCGATCTTTGCCTCCACGGAGCCGGCGGTGCTCAAGCAAAGCGAAAGGCTCTGGTGGTTTGATATTGTCCACAATGTGTTTTATCGCGTCGGGATGTTCGAGGGGTTCGATGAGTTTTTCGAGGAAGTCTTCGAGGTCTTTGCAGATCCGAAGACCTGGACGCTCTATCCGGAAACCGAGCACGTTCTCGGCCAACTAAAAGCGCAGGGGATGGAGTTGGGCATTATTTCGAATTTCGATTCCCGGCTGTTTCCCGTGCTGCGTGGGCTGGGCATCGAACGGTATTTCGATACCGTGACGATTTCGAGCCTGTCGCAAGCGGCCAAGCCGGCCCCAAAAATTTTTCATTTGGCGTTGGAAAAACATGCCGTCGATCCCGAAGAGGCCGTCCATGTCGGTGATAGTCTGAGGGACGATGTGGAAGGGGCCACGAAGGCGGGGCTGACCAGCGTGCTGATCGATCGTTCATCAGCCGATGCGGCACCGGGCATTCATCGCATCAGCTCGCTGGATCAGCTCGTCCCGTTACTCGCACGTCTGTAACAGGTTCGGCACCACGTCTTTTGCATGGCCGCGTAATGTCATGTCCACGAGATCCGATTGCGGGGTCGGGTCCAGATTGACTTCGATCACGAATGCACCAGCTTCTTTCGCGACCGAGGCAAATCCGGCTGCGGGATAGACCATGCCCGACGTTCCAATCACGATCAGAACGTCGCACGTGTGTAATGCCTTCGTGCAACGGGCCAGGTCTTCCGAGTCCAGCGATTCGCCGAACCAGACGATGTGTGGCCGCAGAAGCCCTCCGCAGGGTCCGCAGTGTGGCAGAAGCGGCAGCGGAACCTGGTGGTTTTCCGTCACAGCGCCACATGCTGTGCAGCGCACCATCCAAATATTGCCATGAATTTCGGATAGCTTGCGCGATCCCGCCGCGCGGTGCAGCCCATCCACGTTTTGCGTGATGAGCCAGAAATCGGGGAGGCGAGCCTCCAATGCCGCCACCGCATAGTGGGCATGATTGGGCTGTTTCGTGGCAATCAGTTCACGCCGCCAGTTGTACCATTCCCAGACGAGCCGGGGATCCCGCTCAAAGGCCTCCGGCGTCGCCAGGTCTTCCGCGCGGTAGTTGCGCCAGAGGCCGTCGTTTCCGCGAAACGTCGGCACGCCGCTGTCAGCAGAAATGCCGGCGCCGGTGAGGATCGTGACGGCTCGGGCGGCCGCGAGGCGAGCGTGGGCTTCTGATAGTTCTTCTGGGCTCATAGGGAGGGATTTTATCCTACTTCGGCAGCCTGCTATAGTACCGTTTCTTGTGAGGAGGAGTCTTCCAATGAAGAATATCTTGGTGGTCGGGGCTGGGTCGGTGGGTGGGTTCTTTGGGGCGCATCTGGCGAAGAACAATTCCAATGTGTCGTTCCTGCTGCGGCCAAAGACGCTCGCGGCGGTCAAACAGAACGGCTTGACGATTCGCAGTGCGAGCGGCACGTTTACCGTCCATCCGCCCGCCGCGTCCGATCCGCGTGAATTGCCCAAGCCAGATCTCATCATTCTCTCGGTGAAAGCCTACGATCTGGACGAGGTTATGGCGCAGCTTGATCCGGTGCTCACAGACCAGACCGTGATCCTGACCTTGCAGAATGGCGTCGATACGGAAGATCGCTTGATCGCCAGGCTGAAGAGGGATTGCGTCGTTGGCGGCGTGGCCTTTATCTATTCCAAAATTGCGGCGCCCGGGGTGATCGATCATTACAAGAAGGGCGCGGTGGCCATCGGGGAATTGATGGGCCATAAGAGCCCGCGTCTGCTTGCCATTGCGGAGATTTTCAAACAGGCGGGGATTCCCTGCCAGCTCACCGACGATGTGCGGAAGAGCAAGTGGGAGAAGATGTGCTGGAATTGCGTATTCAACCCGCTCACGGTCATTGTGGACGACAAGGTCGCGAAGACGCTGGAGCATCCGGAGATGCTCCGTGTCATTCGCCAGATTGTCGAAGAAGTCTCGGCCGTCGCGGCGTCGGTCAAGGTGCCGCTGTCGCCGGATATGCCTGAGAAGGTCGTGCGCTGGACGCAGGAGATTCGCGACATCCATACCTCCATGTACGACGATTGGAAAGCGGGCCGTCCGACCGAGATCGATTATTTGAACGGGTACATTGTCCGCCAGGGGCGTGAATTGGGTGTGCCGACACCGGTGAATGAGGCGTTGACGGCCATGATTAAGACCATTACGGAAAAGGAAAAGACGGGGCCTGGGGTCGTGCGGATCGATGGAGCGGTGGTGCAGCCCGTGTCATTCGATCGCGCGGCGATGCAGCTGTTGCCCGGCGAGTATCATGTTCCAGATGTCAGCACGGTGATGCCGGGGATGATAGGGAGAGCGATCAAGGTGAAGGGTTTGCTGGAGGTGCCGGCCTTGGGCATCAAGGCGGACCATGTGACGTTTCATTCCCTGGATGGCAAGTATGCGGCGACCCTCACCCTTCAGCAGGCGCGGGACTTCGGGCTGTTGCTCTATGAGTTGGAGGGAGAACCCTTGCCGGACAAGAAAGGCGGACCGTTCCGTCTGATTACGCCGGGCCTCGGCGACCTCTGCGCGAACGTGAAGGGCGTGGGACGGATTGAAGTGCGCGTGGGGAACGGGAAGGATACGAGGCCGCCGAATAGGGACTGCTAGAGTTCCGTTTTGAAATTCCCCAAAAATTAGGTCCAGGGCTATCCTGGAAAAGGCGGAAGTTCCACCCAACAGGGTTTGGCCGTCCGTTGCTTCCAAACCAGTTCCGCAAGGGGCTGCAAGTACCATAAATGGCGAAGGGCGAGTGTCCTATTCCATTGCGAGAGGGAGAGGCTGAACTTCCCTTTCGTTGTGAGAAGTGTTGAGAAATGCCGCATCCCGCTCTGATCGCGAAGCTCTGCACACATCGTAAAATAGCATTGGAGGTGACGCTCATTCTGGAGGCTTGGAGAGCCAGGGGGGATGTCAGTGGGAATATCGCGGTTTCCTGGGTACTTGTAAAAATTACCGTAATATTCTCTCAAGCAGGCCCGCTGAAACTTCGTTCGGTGTTTTTCTTCTGAGGCGTAGTCGAGAAGCACTTGAAGGTATTCGAGATCGAAATATGGATACACTGCTACATGTCCAGGTGGCAGTAGTTGTTGGGACCAGAGGGCAATTGCTCTGCGTTGGCGAAGAAGAAGAAAGGCGATCTCTGAGATGTTCCGGCGGGGTAGATAGGTACGAAGATAGTTGGTGAGCTCGCTTCGAAGATCGTCTGTTTCCGGCCACTGCTCGTGAGAAAGCAGTGAGTCGAACGTGTGTGGCAGTGCATGTGCAATGATCGCCGCAAGATCTTTTTCGGCGGATTCAGGCGTTACTTCCAGGCCAAGATGAACCTTCCATCCCACCGGATCTCCGAGGATATCGCCACCGACACCATCGAAGAGCAGTGAGGACTGCCGGGGAAGCGCTGCCATCACCCGCAGAGCCCATGTATGATCATACGTTTCTCCATCGGTCAGGGCACGTCTAATGCGGTCATCGGCAAGATACTCATCGAGGCTGTCCGATTCCACCACCCGGTGAGGAAATTGAAAGTCGTTGGCCATGGTGCTCGCAAACCTGGCATCCAGATCTCGGTGTTCTTTCTGAAGTACTTTGCAGGTAATCGCCAGAAAATCGACTTTCCGTCTGTGTAAGTCCGCGAGTATGCGCCGGCTGTCGAATCCGCTACTGAGGGGAAGGGCGATTTGAGGTAATCCCAGTTGCAAACAGCGATGCATAGAGGCTCGAAAGACTTCTTCTACGTCGGACACGGCGGTTGTGCCGACCGGCCGCGTTCCTTCCGGCAAACGATGAAAGTCGAACCATGGAATTGTTTGAACGCTATCCGCAGTGAAGCAGATATTGCTGCCGGCCGGGACCCGTCGAATTTCTTTTGAAAGCGTGCGGTCGGCGAGAATCCATGATGTCTGTAGGAGGCTTCTCCAGGCAATGAGGTCAGGACTTGTGTCGCTGGTTGTGAGATAGCGAGGATTGCTGGAGAAGAGGACCGCCTCTCCAATGGTTCGATAATACAAGGTGCCTATGCCTAAATGGTCCGTGATCAGGGAGAGGGTATTGTTGCGTTCATCGATCACCGCCGCAGAAAAGATGCCGTTATGTTCGCGCGAGCGGTGAGCGCCGTGCCAATACTCAACGATGGCCTGAGGCGGGGAATAGGAATGGAGAGCTGGGTGCACATAACCCCGAAAGGCGACGGCGCAGGCCTTAGGTTCGGTATAGTGCGTAAGGCCGGTTCCAGAAGGATGAAGCGGAGATTCTGCACTGGCCAGAAACCAATTGGTGCCTTCTCGAGTCACGCAGGGATAAGTAGCGGATTGTCCGGTCTGCACCAAAATGTTGCTGTGTGGATGCCAGACGCCGAGAAAGAAATTATCGCTGATTCCAGGCAAGCTGCTTTCCGGCCAATCAAGCCGAATCCGTACCGTCGATGTTTGCTGCTGTACGCGAGTCGTAAGGCGCGGTGAGTTCACTGAGATAGCATCCGAAGTTAGGTAGCCAGGTGTTCCGCATAGGTTACATGGGGAATGATTTCTGGTAGAAGGTCGGACAATTCGTGGCGCTGACATAGGAAGTTCTTCACATTCCGTGTCGTAAGCAAGACCGGCTGCACCTTATGATTTGGGTTAAGCGTTAGCGCGACTTCACCGCACTGAATGCGCGAGTCGCCGCCGGGAAAAGGCCGGAAGCAGATGGTTGAGCCGGTAGCCCGCTGGGTCATATGCACGCCGTGTATACGTTGGAGAAGGAGCTGTTCGGCGGTGGTCACGACTTGGGTGTATTTCGATGCTCGTTGTTTTGCTTCAAGCTCGCTGCATCGCCAGCCGAGAAACCGCTCGACATTGTCATGGTGTTTGTCCGTAAATGTTGCTGTATTGCGCTGTTCCGACATGTGTGTCATGTGCCGTTCAAAGTCAGCGACGGAGACGTGTTCGGATTCCACCATCACATCGACAATCCGGTCGAGTTCTACCAAGAAAATGAGACGCCGAAGCAGGCGGCAATATTCAAGAGTCTGATTCAAGGGGATATCGTTAATCAGCAACGCACACATATTGTCGACGACAAGCGAGAATCTCACACCAGGGGCATAAAGAGTTGTGGCAGCTCTGGCAAAGCGAGCAATCTGATTGAGGATAAGGAGTTCGCCAAGTCCCACATGGAAGGAGAGAGCCTCTCCTAGTTGAGCTGTGGCATGGTAGCCTCCGCCGATATCGTAGTAAAAACGGAGCGGCTCCTGGTTGCGAATGGCCTCCGCAAAATGGTGAAGGATCTGTTCTCGATAGGGGGCAACCTTTGTCTTACTGAGATAACAGAAGTCCCGACCGGTCAAAAGGTTCAAAAGATCTTTGGGGTCCGGGGGCGTTTGGATTTTGTTGCTGAGTGGAACGTGTTGAAAGTTTGACATCACCTGTTCGAGATATGTTCGAAAGGCCGATTGCTTTGCAAAGTCTATCCGTTGCAGGGGGGCAACAGTCGGCGGCGTTGATTCAATGAGGGCCGAAAAATGCTGTGGATTATGCACGGGTTGCTGTTCCTTTTCGTGCTCTTACGGGCAAACTTTTGAGGACCTTGCAAAGTTGGGATTTTCCGCCAGTACTACCCTGAAGACCAGTCCCAATAAGGTATGGTTCTACCCCCCCCGAATAGGGGGGATTAAACGATGCGAATGGCCTGCCATCGTTCAGATTGGTACCGCCACAGCAAGAGCGCCATCCGCACTGTCCAGTCCGCGATCATCGCGCTCCACACAAAGAGGATGTCGAGCGACAGCCACAGGCCTGCGAGGAGCGCCAGCGGCACGCGCACGCCCCACATGCCGGCGGTCGTCGCCCACATGATGAAGCGGGTATCTCCGGCTCCGCGCAAGGATCCGGCCAGCACCATCGTCAGTGCCAGCGGAATCTGAAGGACCGCCACGATGCGCAGGAAGCCGGTGCCCAGTTCAATGACGGCTTCGTCGTTGGTAAACGCTTGAAGGAGCGCATAGGGAAAGAAAAAAAACAGCATGCCCATCGAGGCCATGGCCACCGTTGCCAGCCGGTTGGCTTCCCAATTCTCCAGCTTCGCCCGCACATATTTCCCCGCCCCGATGCTTTGCCCCACCATGGTGGCCGCGGCGATGGCGAACCCATATCCTGGAAGGAACGACAGCGATTCGATTGAGAGCCCCACTTGATGGGCCGCATAACTGACGGTGCCGTACAGGAGGACGATTTTCGTGTAGACGATGATGCCGGCTTGCTGAAACAGACGTTCGCCGGACACCGGTGCGCCGATGTGCCAGGCTGAGCGCAGAAGATCGCTGCGCAGCTGCCACTTCGTGCTCACGAGATGCCGGCAGTGCCAGAGGAGATAGGCGACACCCGATCCCTCCGCGAGGCCGACGGCGACGCCTGCGCCGGTGATTCCCAAGTGGGGAAGCCCCCACCGCCCATAGATCAAGGGATAGGCGACCAGCACATAGAGCAGATTGACGCCGATCAAGGCGTACATCGGGGTTTTGGTATCTCCGGTGCCCTGTAAGATCGAGGAGAGGACTTGGAGGAAGATGGTGCAGGGAATGACCAGAAAGATTAAGTTGGAATAGGGCAGCGCGCGCGTCATCACGTCGGGCTCGGCGCCGAGCAGTTCCATGGCCGGCCGGTTCAGGAGAAGGCCGAAGGCGGCGAGCGCGCAGGAGACGAGGGCAGTTAGACCGAGCAAGTGGGTGGCGGCTTCCTCGACATCGTTGGTGCGGCGCGCACCCCAGAGTTGGGCGATCAGCACATTGGCTCCGACGGAGAGCCCTGAGACCAGCGTGGTAGCGATGAAGGCCAGCAATTGGCCGAGCCCCACCGCGGCGATTGAGGTCGCGCCGAGGCCGCCGACGAGGAACACGGCGAGGATGCCCTCGGTTCGCTGGAGCAGGCTGCTCACGGTGACCGGCAAGGCGAGGGTCAGGACGGATTTTCTGATCTGTGCGATGCTGGAAGCCATGAGCTTGTATCCTATCAGAAGGAGGGCAGAGGCCTGCTAGACAAATGTATTGTTCTTCGCTTAGGGTCATCGCATGACGAATGATTCCGCCATAGCCTCTTCGTTCGCGCCTCAGAGGTCGCTCCGGCTCTCAAAGTCAAAATTTCTGGCCGGCCTGCAATGCCATAAGCGCCTGCATCTTGAGCTCTATCAGCCGCAGCTGGCGACGCCGCCGGATGCGGGCACGCAGGCGATTCTGGATATGGGGACAGAGGTCGGAGAGTTAGCGCGAACGCGCTTCCCCGGCGGCAGGCTGGTGACGGCTGGATACCGGCAGACTGAGGCCGCCTTGGCGCAGACGGCGGAGTTTCTCGCTGATCCGGCGGTGCCGGCGATCTATGAAGCGGCCATCATGGCCGACGGCGTGCTCATTCGTGTGGATATCCTGGAACGCGTCGGTGCCTCGGAGGGTGGCGGTGTGGGCTGGCGCTTGATTGAAGTCAAGTCCTCGACCAGGATCAAGGATGTCCATCTTGACGATCTGGCCTTGCAATACCATGTGTTGGCCAGTGCAGGGCTGCCTGTGATCGGCAGCTATCTGATGTATATCAACACCGGCTACACCTATTCCGGGGGCGAGGCCGATCTCGCTGAGCTGTTTGCGATTCAAGACCTCTCATCCGCAGTGCGTGACCGTCAGGCCATTGTCGTCGATCGGTTAGCTGCCATGAAAGCCATGGTGCTTCTGCCGGATCCGCCGAAGATCGAGCCGGATCAGCATTGTCTCACGCCGTATGAATGTCCTTTCTGGGCGCATTGTACGAAGCCGAAGCCGGCGCGGTGGATCTTTCACTTGCCCGGGACCAAGCAGGTGGTGAATCAGCTGGCCGGACAGGGTGTGACGACGATCGATGAGATTCCCGATGGGACGAAGCTCTCGCTGGTGCAGCGCCGGGTGAAAGACCATGCGGAGTGGGTGTCGGAGACATTGGGCGCCGCGTTACAGACAGTGCGGTTTCCCGTCCATCATCTGGATTTCGAAACGGTCATGATGGCGGTGCCGCGCTTTGCCGGAACGCGTCCGTACCAAGCGCTTCCGATGCAATGGTCGAATCATATCGAGCAGGAATCCGGCGGCCTGGTCCATCATGAATTCCTGCATACCGAGGGGACTGATCCCCGCAAGCCGTTGGCAGAAGCTCTTCTCGACTCCTTAGGGACTCAGGGGAGCATTTGTGTGTATTCGCCCTATGAGAAGTCGGTCATTGAGCAACTGGCCGAGGTCTTGCCGGAATGGCGAACCGCGCTGCGCGCGCTGGTGAAACGTCTGTGGGATCTGCATCCGATCGTGCGGGATCACTACTATCATCCAGAATTCGACGGCTCCTATTCACTCAAGAACGTGCTGCCCGCTCTCGTGCCGTCGCTAGGGTATGGCGATCTGGGTATTCAGGAAGGCGGGCATGCGGCGAGCGAATATTATCGGATGGTCTTCGTCGAGACGGATTGGATCGAGCGGGTGAGGATTCAGGAGGCGCTCCTGGCCTATTGCAAGCGGGATACGCTGGCACTGGTCGAGTTGAGACGGGCGCTGGGGGAGAAGGCGAAGAAACTCTAGAAGTGTTCTATTCCGCCGCCAAAATAACCGAAGGTTGGTATATGACCTGAGGACTGCGTGAGGTGTTCTATCCTGTCGCCAAGATCAATTATAGAGGCTCCGGGTCGAGCAAGCTCTGTTTGGCGGAGAGGGTGGGATTTGAACCCACGGTCCCCTTACGAGGACGCCCGCTTTCGAGGCGAGTCCATTCGGCCACTCTGGCACCTCTCCGTTCAACTGGTATGACTGGGAAGCAAGACCCGGGGGAATTGCGACTGGGGGAGCTTAACGTGGGGGCGAAGATTTTTCAATCGGTTTTCTTTCCCTGGCCTAGATGAGAATAGGCCGGATGGTGAGTAGTCGGGCCTTCCTGGAAGCGAGATGGATGTGCAGAGTGCTGGACCGGTAGCGTTTTCATCGAGCGATCAGATTTGCGATTCCAGCTGGCATGTTCCGGTGCCGCTGGAGGCGCGGACTGTTCACCTCTGGGGATTTTCGCTCGAGGGGACCTCCGCTACGATGGCGCTTTGCCGCGAATGGCTGAGCCATAATGAACGGGTCCGAGCCGGCCGTTGTGTGCGTCTCGAAGATGGCAACCGCTACATTCTTGCGCGGGGCTGTCTTCGGGCCGTTCTTGCCCGCTACACCGGTTTCGATCCGTCTGCGCTGACGTTCCACTCGGGGGCGGCGGGCAAACCGGCGCTGGCTGGTTTGCCAGCCGGCGTGGCGCCTATCCATTTTAATTTGTCTCATTCTCATGGACGGCTGCTGATTGCAGTGGCCAGGCAGCAGGAAGTGGGTGTCGATCTTGAACGGATTCGGGCCGATGTCGAAGTGGTCAAGCTGGCGCAGCGGTTTTATTCACCGGCTGAACGTGAGAGCGTGATGGGTTTGCCTGGCGCCGCACAATCCGCCCAGTTTTTTCGGTATTGGGCCGCCAAGGAGGCCTTTTTGAAGTGTAAGGGGATTGGACTCCAGTTCCCGTTGGATCGCTGTGAGGTCACGCTGTTGCCGGATGGGCTTGCCGCGGCGGTGAATTGGAATCCTGTCTCTGGCTCTGTCGAACAGGGGCTGGTCCGGTTTCTTGCTCTCGAAGACGGGTGGATCGGCGCCGTGACGGCACAGGGAGATGAGTGGCGAACGGAGGCCTGCTGCTGGCCTTAGGGGGCCGGCTGTATGACCGTGGGATCGCCTGATTTCGAGAGGCTTCGCCGGTTTCGGAAAAACTCCTGCAGCAGTCGCTGGCTTTCTTCTTCGAGCAGTCCTCCTTCGACCCGTACCCGGTGGTTCAAGCGGGGTTCCGCGGGAATATCCATGAGCGAGCCGCAGGCGCCGGCTTTGGGGTCCCAGGCGCCGAAGACCAGCCGGGCGATTCGTGATTGCACGATGGCTCCCGCGCACATCGGGCAGGGCTCAAGCGTGACATAGAGCGTACAGTCGGTGAGCCGCCAGCTTCCCACCTTGGCTGCCGCCTCTTGGATCGCAAGCATCTCAGCATGGGCAGTGGGATCCTGCCGGGCCTCGCGGAGATTATGGGCCTTGGCTAGGATTTCTCCCTTGCAGACGAGCAGCGTGCCGATGGGCACTTCTCCGACTGACGGAGCGAGTCCGGCCTGTTCAAGGGCCAGGCGCATGAAGGCCAGGTCTTGCGTGCGTGCTGGTGAGGGGCTCTCGTTGGTGGTCTGTTTCCGCATCATACGGACAGGTTACGACTGGCTGGTGAGATAGATCGGGCCTGTTGGGGCTGATCGCTCTCCCAATGGTTCGAGGCTGATGGTGAACTGTTTGACCGTGGAAAGGTTTGGCTGGCGAGTAATAAGACGATGCGCGGTTTCGCCGCCATGGTTGTGAAAGGTGCCCATGCTGACCGGCTTATCCTGAATGGCCCAGATCTGGTAATTCATGCCTTTCGGACATTTGGGCAGATTGTGGGAGTAGAGCCACAGCTTTTGTGTGCGGGCATCGTAGAGGAGAAAGCCTGCCGCGCCTTTGGCTTTGTCCGATCCGCTCAGAGAGATGGCCTGCACGTGGCTTTGGCGAAGCAAGGCCGCCAGTTCGGTTTCCGGTGCGTGGGCAGCCTGGGGCATGTGGGTGCGAGTGACCAATTGGACCCGCAGATCTTCGAGCTCAGCCTCCCGCTGGGTCAATTGCTCTTTTAATTCTGTGGTTTCCGTGCGCTGCTGGGCCCTCTCGGATTTCAGGCGGTCGATGGTCTGTTCACGCTCCCGCAGTTGTTGTTGGATCAAGGCCAGTTTTGCGGCCTGCTCCTGTGAGGCGGTTTGCAGGGCCTGGAGCTTGGCGGAGCCGTCCGTCATGGCGGTATAGGAGTTCCAGGCGAAATAGACGCTGGTGGCCAACATGCCGAGCACTGCCAATCCGAGTCCCCATCGCAGAGACCATGAAGAAGCGGAGGATTCCGGTGGAAAGAGATGGTTCATCCATTCGCCCGGCTCAAGGCTCGGTCTGGAGGTCTGTTTCTCGGTTGCGGCGTCCTCCATCAGGGGGGCGGTGCGGGCGGCCATGATTTTGGCTTTCAGCGTGCGGGGGGGCGGTGTGCTCTGCAACCCAAAGGGGAGTACGGCAGCGACGGCCTGATATTCCTTGAGCGCGGTGTGGCAGGATACGCAGCCTGAGAGAAGATGCGTTTCGAGCGCCTGGCGTTCCGGACGCTCCAGGGCCCCGGCGGCATAGAGCGGAACGGCTTCCTCAAGTTCTTCGTGTGTCATAGGTGCTCACCCTGTTCCCAGCAATGGCGCAAGGACTCCCGGAGTTTGGTCATGCCCAGTTTAATGCGGGTCTTGACCGTGCCGAGCGGCTGATTGAGCTTGGCGGCGATTTCCACGTGCGATAAGCCCTCATAGTAAGCCAATTCAAGCGCCTCTTGCTGCGCGGGTGGGAGCGCTGCCAGCGCGCCCATCACCAGCGTGCGGACCTCCTGATCCGCCTGCGCCTCAAAGGGCGTGGGGCCGCGATCCGGGACGTGGCTGGCGCCATCGAGCGGCGCGCCCATGGACTGCGGACCTCGCGCACTGCGGGCGCGGAGGCGATCCACCGCCCGGCTTCTGGTTAAGGTGACCAGCCAGGCGAGCGGGGTGCCGCGTCCGACATCATACCGGGACACCTTGCGCCAGACTTCGAGATAGACGTCTTGCAGGAGTTCGGCGGCATCCTCTTTATTGCCGAGCATGCGGAGCGCCAGGCTGTACAAGAGCGCGCTCGATTGATCGTAGAGCTGGCTAAATGCCTGCACGTCTCCCTTGACCACTCGGGCAAGAAGCGCTGGGTCAATGGTGGATGCGGCCTGCTGTGACGGTGTGTCCATCGTAACGGATGCGATGTGTGATGATTCGGTCTTCAAGACTCAAACCCGTCACAACTATAACACTCTACGGACGAATCCGGCAAAAAGATGTGCCGGAAACTCCGCGGGAACACAGAGGAATATTGGAGAGGGACGGGGGCGATCCGGCTCAGACGGGGAGCAGCGACTCCAGAATCTTCGCTGCCTCGGCGGCCCCGGCTGCGTCGGGTGGCCGGTGGATGGGCTGTGGCAGAGCCAGGGCCTTGTGCAGCGCGGCTTCCCATTGGGCCTGTTCGAAGTCTTCCCCGGCCAGTTCCACACCTCTTCCATAACGATGCAGATACTCGACGATGGGCTGCTCGTCGGCAAAGCTGTAGCGCCGGACATAGACGACGGGTGTGTTGATGGCCACCGATTCGATGATGGTGCCATAGCCGGGTTTGGTCATGACGGCATCAACGGACGAGAGCAGGGTGCTGAAGGGCATGGGGATTTCAGCGATCGAATGGACGCGGATGGATCCAGGGGGGACGGGGCCCGCGATCAGAAAGTGAAGGCCGGCCATCGACTCCATTCGAGCAAACGGCAGCGATTCGAGGGGGATGCCTCCGAAGGCGATCAGAATAAGCGCGTCTTGTTGTTCGATCTGCAACAGCTTGCGCAGCCTGGTCCGTTCCGGAGGAAGAGGGGCCGCAATCGGGCTGATGTCTGTCGCCGTGGGAAAGGCGCGCATCGGCAGGCCCGGTGCAATTCTCAAGAGTAATGAGGCTTGTGCGTAGGCATGGCTGATCTGTTCGAGGAGCGCGTGCTGCCAGGGTTCATTCGGAGACAGGTGTTCTAGCAGCACATCGTCCCAGCTCAGGCTGGCTACAGCGATGGTGGGCAGGCCGGCTGCGGCTCCTGCCGCCATGGCGAGATAGGGGATGTTGCCAATGACGAGATCCGCGCGGGCCTGTTCGATCGCCGCAATTTCCTCGCGCAGCCGGTGGTCCCACGTGCCGTGAAAGGCTCGATGGGCCTGCCAGGTGGCCGGCCAATCCATCGTGATCGGCCCTTGTTGGATGCAGCCGATATCTTGCTCGCAGGGGCTGAGTTCCCATTCGACCGTGAGGCGGTCTGCGAAAAACGCGCGCGACACGTTAGTGCGCAAGACGACCCGGACGCCGGGTCTGCGGCGGCCCAAGGCATTCAAGACCGGGATGACCTGCGCGGCATGGCCGTAGCCATGGGCTGAGATGGCCGACCAAATAAGCGGCATGTAGGGTGACTCGTTGGAGGGTTAGCTGTTGGAGTAGTCGGATTCCAAGGGGGCGATGTTGTATTCCAGTTCGAGGTCGAATTCCTCGACGAGTTGATTGAACGCCTTCGCCCCCATATCCGAGCGGACTTCGTTCATCACCAGATCGATGGCCGCCGCCGCGTGTGCGCCGTACTGCGCAATGGCCGATTCGATCCGCTGTTTCGCTGTGTCGAGTGTCATGCTGCGGTCTCCTTCGTTAGCGCAAGCCTTGGAGCATCATCTGCATCTCCGGCACCAGGTCGCGGCCACCGTTGGCGCGTCCGGATGTGGAGGCGTCGATCCCGCCTTTCAGCACTGGCTTGGCCTCTTCGGGCCGTCCCAGGCCGATGAGAGCCCGGGCCAGCGCCAAATGCGAGGCCACATGGACAGGGTCGAGCTGCACGGCGACGCGCAGATGCTCCACGGCCTCTTCGAGGTTTCCACCTTCCTGAATGATTTTATTGCCCAGGCCATACCGGCCGAGAAATCCGTTGGGGTTCTTGGCGACCATCTGGCGAAATGCGTCGATGTCCATCGGTGCTCCTTGTATGAAGGCGCATCATAGCATTAGCGCAGGGAGACAGACCAGCCTGGTGGGCTGGTCTTGGGGCGAGGCGGAGTTCGGTTATCGCATGTCGGCTGTGCCGGATGTCGAGATGGAGAGGACCGCCGGTGTCCGGTGCTTCGATTTCACGCTGACCGCATAGATGGATCGTTCGCTGACTGGGGCGCTGCTGGCGTTGTAGAACGCCGTGTCCTTGACGAGTTGTTCCATGATGTCCGTGATGCCGGTTTCGAGGACATGCCCTTTCAGTTCTGTGATCATGCTGGGGCTGGCGGCGAAGAGGTTGTAGCGAGCCGTGCCGTTGGAAGAGGCTGTATAGGTTTTGACGGTGCCGTCCCACCGTTCGAGCTCCAGGGTCAAGTGCGTGCCGTAGTCGTAGTGCAATTCCATTACCGGAGCGAGCAGAAACATCGAGGTGCCGATGATGACGCCTTTCCAGGCGGCTTCCCCGGGATGCGAATCGATCGTGTCGTTGACGGACAGGCGCGCGACAATGGCTTTGCCGGTGGCCGGAGCCGTATCGAACAGTGAGAGTTGCGAAAACAGGCTGAGGTCTTGGAGCGCGCTCAGGAAACGGCGTTCCAGATCGGAAGATGGATTCTGCGGCGATCCGTTGTGGCTGATCTTGACGGCATCCAGAATCAGCGGGACGCGTTCGCTGCTCGCGATGGAGAGGGATGCCGGCGAGGGGCCGGCTTCCGCGGCCGGTTTCACGTCGATCCAGCGTGAGCAGCCGGTGGTGGCCATGCCGATGAGCAGCAGCAATCCAAGGAGACGTGAGGGTGATGTGTGTGCCACGATGTCCGTCCTTTTGTCAGAAGTAAAACGAAAATCCGCCGAACGGTAAACTGGAGTTCAAGCCCAGATTCGGATACCGCGTGCCGGCATTGGAAATGTGGTGAAAGCGATAGCCGACATTCAATGACATCTGTTGGGTGATGAAATACGAGCAGCCGAATCCCGCCGTCAGGATGAAATTGAATCGGGAGGACTCTTCGGGAATCTTCCCCGCCAGATCGGTCCAGAACGGGCCTCCGGCGAATTCCGCATAGGGCCGAATGCGGTCATGAGCCACGACGGTGTATTTGATTTTCGGCGTAAAGCCCATGCCGTGGGTCAAGAACGGTTCCCGGAACTGGATGTACACGACCTCGGCGCCCAACGAGACCTGGCCGCGATACCAGCTGTCGCCGACGGGGTCTGTTACCGTCATCATCCAGGAGGGCATGAAGGCGACGCCTTGTTGTTTGGTCGTATGGTCGACGGTCAGCCGATGGGGGAGCAGATAGCCGGCGGAGAGGCCGATCTCCTGCGTGCCCACGGTGATCTGGGGAGCCGTCCATTCTGTGGCCTGTGCAGCAGTGGCTATTGCCGCAACCATGAAAGTCAAACGCGCGATACGAAGGAGCACCATCCCACCCTTGGCAAATGTTCACGTCAGTATCTTGTCGGTTGTTCGAGCGGATAACTTAATGTGGGAGATGCTGCCGGAGTTCCGTCAGGAGGGCGGTATCCTGGGCCAGTTCGGGAAGCTGATGGTGACGGTCGAGGGAGACCACGCGCTCAAGGCAGCGGAGGGCCGAGACGGAGTTTCGTTCGCGCACGTAGATGGCGGCCAATAACCGCAATGCCGCCGCTTCGCCGGCGGAATGGCCGAGCTTGATGAAGTGCTCGGAGGCGTTGTTGAAACAGGCTTCGGCTTTGCGGAGGGCCCCGGAGTCAAGATACGCCTTGCCGAGCTGGCTGTAGGTGACAGCCAGGCCCTCTTCGTTGCCGACGATGCGGTGGCAATCCAGCGCGTGGGCAAAGTGCGCCGCCGCCTCATCCCAATGGGCTTGCCGGGCTTCTTCCATGCCCAGATTGTGATACAGGATCCCCAGTGCGCGATGGTCATTCAGAGGGGTGAGCAGATCGAGCGCTTCGAGATAGTAGGGGCGGGCTTTCTCCGGCCGGCCTGCGCCGATGTGGAGGTTGCCGAGGTTCACCAGCGTGTGGGCGATGGCATGTTGATTCTGTTCGGTGCGTTGAATGGCCAGCACCTCCCGGTAGCAGGTTTCGGCCCGTTCAAGATCGCCCGAGAGCGCGCAGACATTGCCGAGATTGCCTAGTGAGGAGGACAGCTCGGTGTGGTTGCCGGACAGCCGGTCGTCTGCGACGGCCTGTTCGTAAGCGGCTTTGGCCTGGGCCAGTTGGCCTCGATGCAGGAAAATGCGGGCGCGGTGCTTATCGTTGTCGCTCATCGGTGCTCTCGTGTGGGACTGTCAGCGTACGGATATGGAGGCTGAAGGTCAACCCGCTGGTTGACGGCGGCATGGGTTTTGGGAGGCTGAGGGCTTCAGAAGAGGCCGAGGCTGTCCGATATGAACAGTGCCCTAGCGCAAATGAGTAGGTGAAAACCCATGAAGACTGTCCTTTTTGTAGATGAAAATCCGGCCTCGCTAGAGATGGTACGCCAGGCTCTGGCCCCATTGGCCGGCCAATGGGAAATTCTCATGGCAGGCACGGTGGATGCGGCGCTGGCCGTGTTCGCCCGCAGGCCTGTCGATGTGCTTGTCAGCGACAGCCATCTTTCAGGGATGGGCGGGCTTCGATTGCAGGCGGAAATCAGGGCGCGCTATCCGGGAGTCATGCGAGTCGTCTGTTCCAATGCGGTTCATCGCGATTCGATGCTCCACGGTTTAGATGTGGCCCATCAGTTTATTGCCAAACCATTCGATGCAGCCGGTTTGGGGCATATGCTCAACGGACTGAGCCTGTTGCAGAATCGCTTGAACAATCAATCTCTTCGCGAGTTCATCAGCACCATCGCCATACTGCCCAGCATGCCGATGCTCTATCAGGAATTCGTCTTGGCTATGGAGTCGCCGCATGCGACGGCGGAAACCGCCGGACGAATCATTGCCAAGGATATGGCGATGCTGTCGAAAGTGCTTCAAATTGTGAACTCCATGTATTACGGACTCCGGCGCACCATTTCCAATCCCGCCCAGGCCGTGGCGTTGTTGGGGGTGAACACGGTCAAGTCGTTGATCCTGGCCTCGCATGTATTTTCTGAATTGTCGGTGGCCAGGCGCAGTTCCGTTTCCCTCGAAGGGCTCTGGCGGCACAGTATCGAAACGGCGACCCATGCACGGGCAATTGCGCAGGCGGAGGGGCGTGGGTCGATGGGGGTCGAGCGAGCATTCATGGCCGGGTTGCTTCATGACATTGGTGTGCTCGTCCTTGTGTCGAATTTTCCGGACGGGTATGGGAAGGTGATGAAACTGGTGAAGGCCGAGCGAATTCCGATCTGCGAAGCCGAACGCGCCGTCTTTCAGGCCACGCATCCGGATGTGGGAGGATTACTGCTCAGTTTGTGGGGGGTGAACGATGCCTTGGTTGATGCTGTCGTGTTTCACCACGAGCCCGCTGGTTCGCTGCAGAAAGGATTCAGCACGTTGGCCGCCGTGCATGTCGCTAATGCGATCGATGAGGTTCAGGATCCGGCGATAACCGGTGGGGTGGTCACAGCGATCGACGACGCGTATCTTCAGGCCTGTGGGCTTGGGAAGCGAAAAGCCGATTGGGAAGGTATTTGCGGCGCGAGTGAGAGGAATAATCTGGAACGCACGGCCTAAGGCATCTCCTACCGGGTTCCGCGCAGCCTTCTAGTCTCCACCTTTTGGGGTATCTTTCCTGAATTCGACCTGGATCTCGTCTTCTTCATCCAGCCCCAACCCGGCGCGGAACGATTCGTAGAGTTCCGTGACGTACGCGATGTGCTGCTGATTCTTGCCGTCCAGCGAGGCGAGATAGGATTCAGATAAGCGCATGCCGGTCTCAAAATGGCGGGCGATGGTTTCTTCCGTCACCTGCTGCCAGGTGATGTAGATGCAGAAGGCCTGGAAGGCATAGGCTTTGGGATGGCTCGCGGCGAGCCCGAGTAAGCCTTCATAAGCTTCCCGCGCCGTCGCTCCGGCGTTGGAAGAAAACGTCTCCTCCAGCTCAACGGCGGCGTCCCAGTCAGAACCCAGCTCAGCTTCGGCCAGTCGGAATGTATCTTGCGCTGCTAATGCGGCATCGAATTGCATGGGAGATCCTCAATAGTGACGAGACTGCAGATACTACGCGGATTGTGAAAACTAGGTCAATGGGATGAGGAAGGTGTTCCTGCGTGGGAGATGCGTTTACTTTTCTTCTCCCCGCTCTGTAGACTGCCTGCATTCAAGCCATGAGCAACGAACAGCCTTTCCCAGCTACCGAGACAGATTCCGCCTCGACCGATCCAATCGATCGGGTCATTCGCTATCATCTTCAGACCAAGCATCATTTCAATCGATACTCCCGCTCCCTTGGCTATTTGGATTGGGCCAATCAGCCTGATCCGTTTCGGCGATTTGCTGGCGCGCCGCTGATCCCGCTGCCGCTGCTAAAGCCGGATGAGGAGCCGCTTTCGCCATCGTACGATGCCATCTATGAGCAGGGCGCTGTCGCGTGTCAGCCTGTCAGCCTGCGCACCATCTCGCGTTTTCTTGAGTTCGCCCTCGCTTTGTCGGCTTGGAAAAAGGCGGGGGAGTCGGAATGGGCGCTGCGGAACAATCCATCGTCCGGCAATCTGCACCCGACGGAAGGCTATCTTGTCTTGCCGCGAGTCGAGGGTCTCGATCTCACGCCGGGGCTCTATCACTACGCGCCGAAGGAACATGGGGTGGAGTTCCGCGCTGAGTTCTCTGCGGAGCAGATGGCTCGTCTCCTGGCGCCCTTTCCTCCCGGTGCCTTTTTGTTCGGGCTCACGTCTGTCCACTGGCGCGAAGCGTGGAAGTATGGCGAGCGGGCGTTTCGCTACTGCAATCACGATGTCGGTCATGCCATCGGGACGGCCCGGATTGCCGCGGCGACGCTGGGCTGGAAGATGGCGCTGCTGGACGGCGTGGAGCAGAATACGGTGGCGCTGTTGCTGGGCACCAATCGCGTCGATGATTTTGCCGAGGTCGAGACGGAGCATCCGGATTGTCTCTGTGTCGTTTGGCAAGGGGCAAGGGGCGAGGGGCAAGAGGCGGGAGATGGAGAGGGCGCGATCCCTCTCAGTCTCGATTCTGCCGTGGCGAAGGAGCTGGCTAGTGGACCCTGGCACGGCAAAGCCAATCGGTTGAGCCGTGAGCACGGAGTCCATTGGGATGTGATCGATCAGACGGCTGATGCATCGTGGAAATTGTCCTGTGAGCAAACCGTTCTTTCCGTTCCATCTTCCAAGACGCCTCACCGTTCACCCGTCACGCCTCACGTCGGTCCCCTGGCCGGCCAGATCATCCGCCAGCGGCGGAGCGCGGTGTCGTTCGACGGGCGGACATCGATTTCGGCCGCGACGTTCTTCCGGATTTTGCGGCGCGTGATGCCGGATGCCGAACGTGCGCCGCTCGATCGGCCGATGCCGTGGGATGTATGGCCGTATGATCCATCGATTCATCTGATGATCTTCGTGCACCGGGTGGACGGCCTGACGCCGGGGTTGTATCTGCTTGCGCGCGATGAAGCCAAGCTGCCGCTGATTCGGGAATCATTGAGTCAGGAGTTGACGTGGACCAAGCCGGAAGGCTGTCCGGATCCTCTGCCGCTCTATTGGCTGCTGGAGGGGGATGCCAGGCGTGCGGCCATTCAAGTCAGTTGCGATCAGGCGATTGCGGGCGACAGTGCGTTTTCTTTGGGTATGCTTGCCGAGTTCGAAGGGCGCTTGCGTCAGGCAGGGGCGTGGTTTTATCCTCGGCTGTTCTGGGAGGCGGGGCTGCTGGGGCACGTGTTGTATCTTGAGGCAGAGGCAGCCGGGGTGCGGGGCACGGGGATCGGCTGTTTCTTCGACGACCCCGTCCATGAGATGGTGGGGGTGAAAGGATTGTCGTTCCAATCGCTCTACCATTTTACGGTCGGTGGCCCGGTGGAAGACCGGCGATTGATGACGTTGCCGCCGTACGGACATAGGCAGGCAAGGGGCTAGTGGCGAGAGGCAATAGGTGTCGAGGTTTTTGCCGAAATCTCCCGCTTGCCTCGTGCCTTTGACCTCTAGCCAAGGGGAAATATGTTTAAGATCAAGAAGAAGCTCGATAAGCCGAAGGCGCCGGTGCTCTACAACGTGATCGAGGACTACTCGGAGTTCGACGCACCGGGGAATGTCACGGTGTGTGCGATGACGCATCCGGAAGATCTGCCGGGACACGCGAAGATTCTGTCTGAAAGTTATGATGTCCCTCTCGAGACGATGACGCAGTTGTTGACGGAGGGGGGCACCTATGTCTATCCGCAGATCGGCGGATTGCTGACGCGGGGCATGTTCGCGTGTGTGGTGGAGGCAGGGGGCGGACAACCGAAGCGGACGTTTGTGCTCGACTTGATGCAGTTTGCCGAGGCTGAGCAGCTTGCCCGCGCGCGCGCGATTCCTTTGGCCCAGGCCGCCTATGAGGTATTTCACCGCGCCTTGCCGGATGAGTTGAAGGAAAAGCTGGATCAGAAAAACTTGGGGCTGGACTATCGCACGCTGGATCGGGCGGTGGCGAAGGGCGGCGATATCAAATACATCGACTTCCGCAAGGACTGGTCGCCGCATTTCAAGCGGCTCTGCATTATGCCGGACGGGCGGCTGGTTGAAACGGGCGGCTTGGAAGAATTTGCCGCGCTGCATGGGATCAGCCCCTCGCAAGCGAAGACGCTGGTCGAGCAGGGAGGGACGCTGGAAGTGAGCGGTGAAATACTGGCTTGCCAGATTGTGAATGGCCAGCCGGCGGTGGCGCGTTTCAGCGTCAAAAATTCGACCAAGGCGAAGGAGTTGGCGGCGTCGAAAGGGCTGCACCTCATGGATGCCCTGAGCGAAGTCGCCTACAACGATCCGGTGATGATGCGGGCGCTGGTGCGGAAGGAGTTGTCGAGCGGCCTGTAGGGGCCGGACGAGCACCCTGTGCCGGCAGTGGTGTTGCCTGGTGCCGTTATTGGGCGCCGATGGAGGGTGAGGGAAACAATCGCTCCATCATCTGGCACGAAAAGACCGCCGTCGCAGTCCAAAGGCCCAGTGCGGTGCCCGTTACGTTGCTCATGATGTCATAGGGCGACGGATGGCGGTTGTGGCAATAGACTTGAAACCCTTCGATTCCCGCCGAGAGTGCTAATCCTGTTCCAATAATAACGAGCGCGCGGTTGCTGACAGTGAGCGGGATGCGCCGCGCGAGCAGCAGCCCTAATGGATAAAAGAGCCCGATGTTGGCCACGACATCGAATTGAAAGCGGTGTGAGCGCCATTGGCTGGCCGGGATGGCCCATTGAATGGATTCCCAGTGGGAATGGCCGACGAAGTTCCGCAACGGCAGCAGGCCCGCCATGAGAATGACGCCAATCCACACGGCGATCGCCAAGTTGGTTCGATCCGGGCATAACGGCACTCGTCTTGTTGAGTCGGACCTGTTCACCGAATAGGCTCCCCGATTTTCAGGCGAGAGAGTATTACGTGGGCGAGTGATGTGCCTCGTGTGATTGTAACGGAGTATTGGCTGGTTTTGTCTAGGGGGCGGCGGGATGGGGCATGGCGGCCGGAGGGCCTTGCTCCAAATTATGGAGTAAATGGTGGAGTCGATCGGTTTCGGATTGTGACAGGCGCTCGAATTCCAAACCGAACAGGTTGCCGCAGGCCCACCGGACGATAGCTTGCTCGATCTCCAGGGGATGGAGAGAATCAGGAATGTGAATATGGAGCCCCACCGTGCTGTGAATGGTGAGGGTAATGGTCGAGTCGATGCTGCAGCCGCCCATGGAGAGAGTGGTGATGGTGCCCTGACCGGCCAGCTGTTCTCCGGCAAATGTGCCGCTCAAGTTGACCGTAAAGCGGGTGGCTTTTCTCTCATATCCCATCGGTGTGTCCTTCTCGACAGAGAGGCGGCATGACGCGGATCCGGCCTGCGTGGATCACGATGGATTATTCGCCCATGTGCTGCCGAAGGCGCCGTGAGGGCCGCTAGGCGGCGGCGAGTTCTTCGCGCACGGCTTGCAGCAGCTGGGCGATGTCGAACGGCTTATGAAAGGTCCGGCGCGCGCCGAAAAGATTGGCCACGTCGAGAAAGTTGCGGTCGCCTTGTGCGCCGGTAATGGCGATGACTTTGGCGTCGACATATTCCCGTGTGAGCTGCAAAGTGGCCTCAAGGCCATCGGTGTTCGGCATCAAGAGATCCATGATGACGAGATCGACCGGTTCTTTTTGATAGGTGGCGAGGCCTTCCCGGCCGTCGCTGGCTTCCAGCACGCGATAGCCGGCTTTGGTCAGAATATCTCTGAGCAGGGTGCGGATGGATTCTTCGTCGTCGATAACCAGAATGGTAGCCATGAAGAGTCTTCGTCCTTCAACACGTTAAGTAGTTATATTATGACGCGTCATTTCCCATGCTGTCTAGAAAGAAATCGTTTAGGCGCAGTGGCACGGAGGGGGCGGCGTTTCGTATCGGAGCGCGGCAGCCCCGGAGAATGCGGCAGGATACAGGCGGCAAATTCCGATTGACCCGCGCGGTGCTTTTTGGTACAAACGCCGTCGTTTGCTGCCGGTGATCTGCAACGCACCTTCTGCTGGAGACGTGTTCTTGTGAATCGTGAATCCGACTGGGCCTGGACCCGACGCACACTCTTGCGCACCGCTGTGGCCGGCCTCGTGATGGGGGCTGTGCATGCGCTGAGTCCCGCCCGCGTGCGAGCCAATCAGTTGCCCGAAGGGCAGCTGACCTTTCTCAATGTCTGGACGGACGAGCGGCTGACGGTGACTTACCGCAACGAGGCGGGAGAGTACGATCTTGAGGCGTTGGACGACGTGAATCATATTTTCCGCTGCCATGCGACGGGAGAAGTGTCGGTGATCGACGTGCGGGTCTTGGAACATGTGAATCTCGTCCAGAAACAATTGGGCGGCGATCGGGAAATCCATATTATTTCAGGGTATCGGTCGCCTGAGTATAACGCGAAGCTGGTTCGCAGCGGCCGGCGTGCGGCTCGAAACAGCCTGCACATGCAAGGGCAAGCCATCGATCTCCAAATCCCCGGCATCCACCCCAAGGTCATCAGGCAGGTGGCGCTGGAGTTAGGTTTTGGCGGGGTCGGCTACTATCCGCGCTCCAAGTTTGTCCATCTCGATTCCGGTCCCTTCCGATCCTGGTAGCGAGTCGGCCGTCGCGTTCGCGCTGTATCCTTCTTGACCAGAGGGCTCGTCTCGCAGCCTCCGTCTGTGATAACGTGTCGGACACATTTTCACGATAGCCTGGATTCAATCGCCCTCCGGATCATCTGCTCCGTGCGGCTTCTCCAGCCTATTCCAATTGTACTTGAGGAGGGTGTTACGATGATTCGTCAATATTCCCGGATGGCGGTGTGCGTGGTGGCGTTAGCCGGCATGAGCATGGTTGGGGCTCCGCTTCAGGCCGAGACCCACAAAGGGGTGTCCGCTCAAGTGGTTTCCAAAGGGAAGCTGGTGTCGCTGGAGTACACGTTGAAGCTGGATGAGAAGAATGTGTTGGAATCCAACGTTGGGCGCGAGCCGATGATCTATACGCATGGCGCGCAGGAAATTGTGCCTGGCTTGGAGAAGGCGCTCGAAGGCCTCGCGATCGGTGACAAGAAACATGTGGTTGTGAAGCCGGTTGATGCTTACGGCGAGATCGACCCCAAGGCGATTCAGGAAGTGAAGAAAGCGCAGGTGCCTGAGAAAGCCTGGAAGGTGGGGTCTGAGTTGGAAGCCAAGGGTCCTGATGGGCAGTCGATGTTACTGCGTGTCACAGAAGTCAAACCCGACACCGTGGTGCTCGACTTCAATCATCCGCTGGCGGGGAAGACGCTGTACTTCGATGTAAAGGTCCTCGACGTGAAAACGCCGCCTCCGGCATCGAAGTAGATTCAGGCTATGGTTGAGGGGATGGTTTGAGGAAGAGCATCGAGAGCGGGGGCAGCGTCAGGCTCAGAGAATAGGGGAATCCGTGACAAGGGCTGGCAGTGGCCTGCACGCCGCCCTGGTTGCCCAGATTGCTGCCCCCATAGAGCGCCGCATCGCTATTGAGGAGTTCGCGATACCATCCTCCTGCCGGGACGCCGATGCGGTAGTGCTCGCGGGGGATGGGGGTGAAATTTCCCACGCAGACAAGATGCTCGGCCGAATCTGGCCGTTTGCGTAAGAACGCGATCACCGAGTTGTCCGCATCGCTGAAGTCGATCCACTGAAACCCCGTCCAGTCATTATCGGCTTCATATAAGGCCGGTTCCTGCTGATAGAGCCGGTTGAGATCCTGCACGTACCGTTGCAAGCCGCGATGCGACGGATCCTCGCGCAGATGCCAATCCAGGCTGCCATCGTGATTCCATTCCCGCCATTGGCCGATTTCGCCGCCCATGAACAGCATCTTTTTCCCTGGGTGCCCGTAGAGGTAGCCATAGAGCGTCCGCAGATTGGCACATTGCTGCCAGCGATCCCCTGCCATTTTGCTGAGAAGTGTGCCCTTTCCATGCACGACTTCGTCGTGGGAGAGGACGAGGACGAAATTTTCAGTGAAGGCGTAGAGCAGTCCAAAGGTCAGCTGATTGTGGTGAAACCGCCGATGGACGGGGTCGTGCTGGAAATACTCCAGCGAGTCGTGCATCCACCCCATATTCCACTTGAAGGTGAAGCCGAGGCCGCCGGTATAGGTTGGGCGCGACACGCCCGGCCAGGACGTGGATTCTTCCGCAATCGTGACCGCACCGGGAAAGTCACGATGGACCAGAATGTTCAGCTCTTTCAGGAAGGTGACGGCTCCGAGGTTTTCATGTCCGCCGAACGCATTCGGAATCCACTCGCCGGCCTTCCGCCCATAGTCGAGGTAGAGCATGGAGGCGACGGCATCCACGCGCAACCCGTCGATGTGGTACTTATCGAGCCAAAAGAGCGCGCTGTTCAGGAGAAAGTTGCGGACCTCCGCGCGGTCGTAATTAAAAATGCGGCTGTGCCAATCCGGGTGATAGCCGAGGCGGGGGTCGGCATGATCATACAAATGGGTGCCGTCGAATTGGGCGAGGCCGTGCGGGTCGTCGGGGAAATGCGCGGGAGCCCAATCCATGATGACGCCGATGCCGGCCTGATGCGCCGCATCGACAAAGGCCATGAAATCTTCCGGGGCGCCATACCGGCTGGTTGCGGCAAAGTAGCCGGTGGTCTGATAGCCCCAGGACCCGTCGAACGGATGTTCGGTCACGGGGAGCAACTCAAGATGTGTGAAGCCCAGGTCCTTCACATAGGGGATGAGCCGGTCGGCCAGCTCCGCATAGGTCAACCAGCGGTTGTGGTCCTCCGGCACCCGCATCCAGGATCCGAGATGGACTTCGTAGATGGCGAAGGGGCTGGCCAAGGGATCCCGCGTCGCGCGATCGTTCATCCAGGTGTGATCGTGCCAGGTGTAGCCGGAGAGGGTGCGAACTTTGGAGGCTGTGCGGGGACGCAGTTCGGCGGCCTGTGCGTAGGGGTCGGCCTTCACGAGCAGCGCGTCCTGATCCCTTGGACGGATTTCGTATTTGTAGAGCGTGTGTTCAGACAGATCGGGGACAAAGAGTTCCCACAGGCCTGTCGCGCCTCGATTGGTCATCGGATGGCAGCGCCCATCCCATCGGTTGAAATCGCCCACCACGCTGACACGCGCGGCATTTGGAGCCCACACCACAAAGTGGACGCCGGTGGAGCCCTCGACGGTGCGGACATGGGCGCCAAGCGTGTCGTAGGCGCGATAGAAGGTGCCTTCGGCAAAGAGGTGCAATTCAAAATCGGTCAGCAACGGTGGCACGGCGTAAGGATCGTCGTGCTCGCTTACCAGGCCGTCAGGCCCGCTGGTTCTCACCCGGTAGCGGAGCGGCTCCTGTCCTCGAGGGACGACGGCTTCGTAGAGCCCGGCCTCATGAATGCGTTGGGCGGGGATGGCGAGCGCCGGATGCTGCTCCACCACGACTTCAACGGCCTCGGCAAAGGGCTGCCAGAGGCGAATGGCCAGGCCGGCTGGTGTGGGGTGCGGCCCCAGGACGGCACGCGGATTCCAGTGTGTGCCGGACACGATGCGGTCGATATCGTCGTGTGCGAGATGGGCGGAGGTCGGCATAGGCCTATCCTAAATCGTCGCGCGGGGAGAAGGAAGGGGAAAACGCGATCGAAAGGGGGAATGTGTCAGGCAATGTGCGGGATGGCAAAGGATCGAAGAGTGGTGCGCCCGACAGGACTTGAACCTGTAACCTTCTGATCCGTAGTCAGATGCTCTATCCATTGAGCTACGGGCGCATGGGATATTTTGTTTCGCGGCGCCCCGGACGCTGAATCCTTGAGGGAGAGCGAGGAGGGTGGTGCGCGGCACTGTGTCGTGCAGGGGAGGTTATACAGTTCTCAGGGAGACAGGGTCAAGTGCGGTGAACAGGCCGATGTTCGGTCTCTCGTCTGAGTGGAGACTTTCTCGGGCAAGATGGGGAGCTCACGATGGGCTCATCGCGTAGTTCTCTGCAACAGGGTAGAGTGGAAAAATACTATTCAGGTTCTCCTAGCTCAGGTATGATTCCGAAATATCTTTCATGACGTCAGCAACGCCAGGAGTCATAGGCCAGATGCAATCTCAAGAGGGCGGGCAAGATCAGATTGAGAGGGGTTCCTCTCGGCAGATGGCGTGGGAAATCGTGCGGCCTTGGGGGATGCTGGTTGCCGGGGCGGTGCTTGCGGCCGCAGTGGGGACATGGCTTGTCTGGTTTTCGCTGTCTGTCCAAAGGAAGTGGACGGAGGGGGACATACGCGAGGCCTGTCATCGGGTCATGCCGGATACAGCCGACCGATGCTATGACACAGTGGTCATTCAACGCGGAGGGGTGAGACGGTGATGATCAGTTGGAGATTCGTTGTTGCCGCAGCCCTGTTCTCAGTCTCGCTTGCCGGTCAGTCATTGGCGCAAGAAGCTCCGCCATCTTCTCGCGTCAAAGTCGAGGTGGGTGTTGGGACCTGGATCACGTCGGGCGATACGCGTTGGAGTCATAATGCGTCGGCTTCCGCGCCACTGGGAAATCCCACGTCACGGCTTGCCTATACAGATCATACGGCGAATATGGTGGATCTGATGGCCAAGATTTCAGTCGGCCCTCGCTGGTTTGGGCGATTGAATCTGGGATTTGGAGATATCGGTGGCGGACGGCTTACGGACGACGACTTTTTGACTCCTGATGGAGGGACTCCGTCATCACGGACGCACAGCGACATCAAAAACTCCGGGACGTACTACATTAATCTTGAAGGTGGCGCACGCCTGATGAGTTTTGCGGAGAGCCGAGGCCACCTTGATGGGCTCGTCGGGTTTCAGTATTGGCATGAGGAGCATAAAGCCTATGGGGTTCGACAGGTGTCTTGCTCAAACGCTGGCGCGACGATTGATCTGGATCCCAGCACCGTGGGCGTGCAGCCGCTCTGTAATTCAGGAGCCTCTCCTGTTGCCAATTCAGTCCTGGCTATTACGAATAAAACATCTTGGTATTCGATTCGGACCGGTATACAGGCGGAGTATCATCTCACACCATGGCTGAGTGCACAGGGGATGGTGTTGTTCAAGCCCTTGAGCATCTTTGAAAACCAGGATACGCATCATTTAAGACGGAGCGACTTTCAAGATCCCAGTTTTACTATGCTGGGGATCGGAATCGGGGCGGATGCAGATGCTGGTATCAAGATTAATGTCACAAAGTGGCTGTCTTTGAATGCCGGTTATCGCGTGTTTTGGAATCGCATGATCGATGGAACGTGGAAGAACCATTTGACTGATGGATCCTCGCAAGCGTATCCGATGACCCAGTTTCAATCCATCCGCCACGGGGCCACGTTCGGTCTCACCGCATCATTCTAATGGCTGCATAGAGAAAAACGTTAGCGCCTGGACCGCCCTGACGGCAGCGTGTCTTCCTCGTATTGCAGGAAGAGGCGTTTGGCTTCGGGATGGAGTTGCCCCGGATGGCCGTAGGGAATGCCGGCGGTGCGGAAGAGCGGCGTGAGTTTGCCGTTCGGGTGCAGATAGCCGGCGCGCAAGGGGACCGTTCGCTTGCTGTGGCGCACCAGGCGGCAGGGCGAGGGCCGGATTGAGGTCAGCCAGTCGGCAATATCTTGCGGATTGCCGATGGAGGCGGAGAGCAGCAGCAGCTTGGCCTGTGACGGACAGAAGATGATCGTTTCTTCCCACACGACGCCGCGCTCGGGGTCGGCGATGTATTGCGATTCATCCAGAATCACCAGCCCCAAGGTATCGAGCCGCACATCGATCTCACCGCTGGCCGCGTCATAGAGCAGATTCCGCAGAATTTCCGTCGTCATGATCAGGATGGGCGCCTGGCTGTTGTCCTGGCGGTCGCCCGTCAGAATGCCGACCTGGTCGCTGCCGAAAATTTTTGAAAACTCCGTGAACTTGGTGTTGGACAGGGCCTTCAGCGGAGAGGTGTAAATCACGGTCCGGTTTTCGCGCATGGCCCGTCTGGCCGCTTCCACGGCGACATAGGTCTTGCCGCTGCCTGTCGGAACACTCACCACGACATCCGTTTCCGCCAACCCTGCGAGGGCGTCTTCCTGCCAGGCGTCCGGGACAAATGGCTGCGGGGTCGGCACGCCGAGTCCCTCGAGCCAGGCCGTCAGTGTGACGCCCGGTTCGGTCGATTCCGGTTCATGTGTGCGTGCGGGGCTTCGGCTGGTGTGAGGAGCCGCTGGGCGCTGAGGCGTGGGCTTGGCCGCAGGAGGCGGGGCTTGAGCGCGTGATTGACGTTCTCCGATGAGGGCCTGCAAGTCTGATTCAAGACCGGCGAGATTGTTGGTCGAGTATTGAAGGATCATCTCAACCAGGCGGCGCTTGCCGGCCCGGAAATGCCGCTGCACGCGTCCGCGCGCCAGGCGATGCAGAATGGCCACTGGTTGCTGGGCCAGAAGTTGTGCGAGTTCGTCGGTCGTCATGGTTCAAATATCCTTTTGCGGCACTTGCATGCCGGGCATATCGTGCGAGTCTCGCTATTCGCGCCTGTCTCGCCGATGTTCACGGGAGTTCCTCCAGCACGCCGCGCCGGATGAGGGCAAGGGCTTTCGATGCCGTGTCGGCCAGGCCCGGATGGGTGGCCTTGAGCGTGTGCAGTTGGGAGAGAAACTCAAGGGTCCGCGCGAGCAGGCGATAGATGTCCCCCTCGGCCATGGTGGTCGAGCGGCAGAGCCCGATCCAGGTGAGGTTCGGGTCGGAGACCCAGCGCTCCGCTACGGCGGCGATATCGGCGCGGAGCAGGGGTGGATCTTCATAGGGGGACAGGCTCTCCGCCAATTTCCGGACTTGGCCAAGCAGTGAGCTCAGTCCTGAGCTGATACGCGGAAAGGCGCCGGGCCGGTCGTCGTCGTGGGCGATGCTGGCCATGATGCCGGTGAGCACCGCCGGGTCGGCTCCGGTGAAGGCTTCGGCGCGGATCAACTCGGTGATGAGCAGGGAATGGTCGATGCGGATCAGCCGTGCCCATTCCCCGTCGGCCGTGAGTTGCGACTCCGGCGTGAGATAGCCAAATTTCTGGAGCACGTCGATGCGCTCTTGAAAACGATGCCAGAGACTGGTCCGCAAGGCCTGAATCGACTTCATATGGCGCTGCTGCTCTTGGCGCATGCGCGAGGCGGCGAGGTAGTCCTTCTGGCAGGCTGATCGTGACGAACAGGTGGGGCAGGGGAAATCTCCCAGGCTTTGCACGATGGCATCGGGCAGCGGTTCCGACTCTTTGGAGACGAGAATCGGCAGCACCGGGAGGCGCGTGGGCAGCTCGGTGAGCTGATAGTGCAATTCGTCAAAGGACTCGGCGGTGCACCAGGGATAGCCCGGTTGTTCCTCGCAGTCGAAGATGCGGTCGTAGATTTCCGTGACGATGCCGGCGGGGCATTCGGTCACGGCGCCTCCGGGGCGGAGGATCGTGACCATCGGACTCTTCTGTCCCTTGCTGCGATATTGGCGCAAGACAATGCCGCGCCCCCGGCTGAGTCCCACGACACGGCCGGGCGTGAGGAAGTGAAACCGTGCGGTCATTTCCGGCGCTTCGTGGCGCACGGTCTGATGCCGGTGCGATTTCTGCCGCCTGGCCTGATCGAAGGTATGCCACTGGGTAATCCAGTCGGTGCAGACGCGCGGGCCGAAGGGTTCCATCTGCACGTGGAGCGTATCCAGTTTGCGCTCCAGCAGTTCCGCGCGCTGGTTGAGCTGGAATTGCGCGAAGCTCTTGGCCAGGATGGCCTGAATTTGGTTGTGCGGATGGGCCTTCAGCAGATTCAGGACCATCGGATAGGTGATGGTGAATTGGCTGTCGATGGCCTCAGGATTTCCCGTAAACCCTTTGGTGAGGACGCCGAGGTCGATGTAGGGCGACGGCGTCACGACCGCGAAGCCGACGTAGTCTTTGCCACGCCGTCCGGCCCGGCCGGCGATTTGCTGCACTTCGCCGATCGTCAGATCCATGAAGTCGCGCGCTTTGCGGATGCTCGATTGCGTGATGACGACCGTGCGGGCCGGGAAGTCCACTCCCGCGGCCAGCGTCGTGGTGGCGAAGACGGCGTCCAAACAGCCCTGCCGCATCAGTTCTTCGATCGCGATTTTCCAGGACGGCAGATGGCCGGCATGGTGGGCGGCCACGCCGATACGCTGGACCGTGGGAATCAACGGATGTTCGCCGATGCTGGGATATTGGGCGATGACCCGCTCCAGCGCGGCGGCGATGGCCTCTTGCCTCGCGGGCGGCAGCACCGTCTGCGCATGGTCGAACGCCTCCATGGCTTCGTCACAAGCCCGGCGCGAGGTCAAAAACACGATCGCAGGCGTGAGGGATTTGTCCCGCAGAGCGGCGATAAGATCAACCGGATGAATCGAGGGAGGCATGCAGTTTCATTCCCTTTGAAATGACCACCAGACCGGACTCGGTGACTTTGAATCGATGGGCATCGGCCTCCCGATCATACCCGATCTCGGTCTTGGGCGGAATGATGACGTCTTTATCGATGATCGCGCGCCGGATGCGGCTCTGTTCGCCGATGACCACGTTTTCCATCACGATCGATTCGCGCACTTCGGCATGGTCCTGGACGCGCACATTCGGGGAGAGGATCGAATTCTGCACCCGGCCGCCGGAAATGATGCAGCCGCCGCAGACGATCGAATCCAGCGCCACGCCCATGCGGCCGCCCTGGAAATCCTGGGCAAAGACGAATTTCGCCGGAGGAAACTGCCCTTGATAGGTGCGGATCGGCCAGTTGGGATCGTACAGGTTGAAGAGCGGATCGACGGCGATGAGATCCATGTTGGCTTCCCAATAGGCGTCGAGGGTGCCGATGTCGCGCCAGTATTTGACGGCTTTCTTGTTCTCGTCCTGGAATTTGAAGGCGTACACGCGGCCTTCCCGGATCATGCGCGGGATGATGTTCTTGCCGAAATCGTGCGCGGTGCCTTCCTGCGCGTCCGCCGTCAGGTATTGCCGAATGGCCTCGGTCTTGAAAAGATAAATCCCCATTGAGGCGAAGGCGTGGGTGGGATCGCCCGGAATCGGGGCCGGGTTGGCCGGCTTTTCGTCGAACCGGTTGATGCGGAGATCGTCGTCCACGCTGATAACCCCGAATCGCGTGGCATCCTGAATCGGAATGTCCAGCGCGCCGACGACGGCGTCGGCATTCTTGGCCAGCAGCCAGTGAAACATCTCGGCGTAATTCATCTTGTAGATGTGATCGCCGGCGAGGATGAGGAGATAGTCGGCGCGCTCGTTGTCCAGGAGAAACAGATTTTGGTACACCGCGTCGGCCGTGCCTTTGTACCACTCTTCACTGATGCGCTGCTGCGGGGGGACAGAGGCGATGTATTCGCCGAGTTCCGAATTGAGAATGTTCCAGCCGCTGCGAATGTGCTTGTCGAGCGAGTGGGATTTGTATTGGATCAGGACCGCGATCTTCCGCAGGCCGGAGTTGAGGCAGTTGCTGAGCGTAAAGTCGATAATGCGGTACTTGCCGCCGAACGGCACGGCCGGTTTCGCCCGCTGCTCGGTGAGCGGATGGAGGCGTTCGCCTTTGCCGCCGGCGAGGATCATCGTGAACACATTGTGCATGGCCGCGAATTGTAACAGGACCGCCGGGAAATGGAAAGGAAGCTGAATGATTGACTTCGGGGAGACCACGGATAATACTAGCCGAAAGTCGTAGGTGGACGCGTGACGGCCGAGTGAATAAAGGAGTGTGTATGAAACGTGATCTTATTGTGGCGGCTCTTCCTCGCAGCAACGGCAAAGTCGCTCGCAAGCCGGCGGAGCCCGCGAAAGATGCCATGTGGCGGATTGAGCGGCTGGAGTTCCAGCTCCAGAAACTGACCGAGTTAGTGCGTGACCATGCCGAAGATGTGGATCGCCTGGTCCGCATCGTGGCGGAGGACCGGAATGTGATCCGGCAACAGCTCTTGCGGAAGCATCACGAAAAAGTGCGTGTGCGGAAACATTTGCGGGACCATCATTCCAAGAGCGGGCTGGATAGTTGAGCGGCTGCCGCTGTCCTGATCCGTCTTCTCACCTCTCCGTCCGGCCTGTGTAGGACATCCATTCCGTGGCCGATCTGAGCATCGACATCCGCGCCTTGGTCAAACGCCACGGGGCCACCCTGGCGGTGGACCATGTCACCCTCGGCGTTCGCCGGGGTGAATTTTTCTCCATTCTTGGTCCCAGCGGAGCCGGCAAGACCTCGCTGTTGCGGATGCTGGCCGGGTTTGAAACGCCGGACTCCGGTGAGATCCTCATCGATGGACGGTCGATGGCGGGCGTGCCTCCCAACCGGCGTCCGGTCAATCTGGTCTTCCAATCCTATGCGCTCTTTCCTCATCTCTCTGTTGCGGAGAACGTGGCCTTTGGGCTGGAAATGAAGCGGGTGGCCCGCCCTGAGATCGAGGCGCGCGTGGCTGCGGCCATGGAGTTGGTGCAGCTCGGAGGCAAGCGGGATCGCATGCCGGGCCAGTTGTCGGGAGGGGAACAGCAGCGTGTCGCGCTGGCGCGCGCGCTCGTGAACCGGCCGGCGGTGGTCTTGCTCGACGAACCGCTGGCCGCGCTCGACCAGCAGTTGCGCCAGCAGATGCAGGCCGAACTGAAGTCGATTCAGGCGCAGGTGGGCGTGACGTTCGTCTGTGTCACGCATCATCAGGAAGAAGCGCTGGCGCTTTCGGACCGGTTGGCGGTGATGCAGCAGGGGCGGGTGGTGCAGATCGGTCGTCCCCAGGACCTGTATGAATCGCCGGCCACGCATTTTGTCGCTCAATTCATCGGCATGTCGAATGAATTGCGCGGGACTGTCACGGAGCTTCATGACGGGCAGGCCATACTGGCCTGTGCCGATTCCATGTTGCCAAACAGGATTCGCGTGGCGATGCCTTCCGGGCTCCAGTCCGGCGCGGCAGTGGCGCTTATCCTCAGGCCTGAACGGGTGCAGCTGACAGCAAACGGCGGCGGCAGAGGCTTCGACAATGAACTGCCCGTCAGAGTGGAGTCCCTGCGCTATATCGGCAGCGAGTGGCATTGTACCGTTCGTGTGGCCGACCAGATTTCTTGGACCATCCATCTGCCCAACCGCACGGCCGGGTCGCCGCCGTGGAAGATTGGCGATCCGGTCTCGGTGCAGTGGAATGTGTCGGATGGGGTGGTGCTGCCGCTGTCATGATGTCTGAACCATCGGCACACAGAACTGGCGGTGAGGGTGAAGCCCGTGGCGCCGCGTGGTGGTTGCTGGCGCCTGGCCTGTGCTGGACGGCGTTGTTCTGCGTGCTGCCGATGGCCGTGATTCTCCTCGTCAGTTTTGCCACGCGTGGGACCTATGGGGGGATCGTCTGGGATTTCAGTCTGGAGAATTACCGGGATCTGCTGCACGCCCTCTATGGACGGATCTTTGGACAGTCCCTCCTGCTGGCGGCGCTGACGACGATCATCTGTCTGGCGATGGGCTTTCCCTTGGCCTACTACATCGCCCGGCTGGCGCCACGGCGGCAGGCCGTGTGGCTGGTGCTGGTCATGATCCCCTTCTGGACCAATTTTCTCGTGCGGACCTACGCCTGGATATTCATTCTGAGGACCGAGGGGCTGATGAATACGGTGCTGCTGAAGTTCGGCCTGATCTCGACTCCTCTGGAGCTCCTCTACACCAACATGGCGGTGGTGCTCGGCCTTGTCTACGGCTATCTCCCGTTCATGGTGCTGCCCCTCTATGCGGCGATTGAACGAGTCGATCGTACGCTCATCGAAGCGGCCTGGGATCTCTATGCGGACCGATGGTCGGTTTTCTGGCGGGTGCTGGTTCCGCTCACGAAGCCCGGCATCGTGGCTGGCTGTGTGCTGGTGTTTATCCCTTCGCTCGGGGCTTTCATCACGCCGGATCTGCTGGGCGGCGCGAGGAGCATGATGGTGGGTAATCTGATTCAGCACGAATATTTGATTGCCCGGGATTGGCCGCTGGGGTCGGCGCTCTCCATGGTGCTGATGGCGTTTGTGACCGGGGCGATGATCTGGTCCTTCAGGTCGCGTGCGTCGGCAAATGGCAAGCGGAGGGCGTCATGAGAGCCCAGGGGGGCTGGCTGCGGGTGCTCAGTGTGCTGGGGCTGGCCTTTCTCTATTTGCCGATTGCCGTCCTTATGGTGTTTTCCATGAATGCCTCACGGTTGTCTGCAACGTGGCAGGGGTTCTCCTGGCAGTGGTACGAAATCTTATGGCGGGACGACGCCTTGCGGGCCGCGACGGGCAATAGTCTGCTGGTGGCGGCCATCTCAACGGTTATCGTCATGCTGCTCGGCATGCCGGCTGCGATGGGGCTGGAGCGGGTCCGGCCGCGATGGCGCGGGCTGTTGGATCCGATCGTGCTTCTGCCGCTGGTCATTCCCGAAGTGATGATGGGCGTGGCGCTCCTCTTGTTGTTTGTCCTGCTGCGGATGCCGCTGAGTATGACGACGGTGATCGTCGGGCATGCCGCATTCAATCTCCCGGTCGCGATCCTTGTCATTCGCGCGAGGCTTCAGAAGCTCGATCCCCGGCTGCTCGAAGCGGCCTACGATCTGGGCGCGACGCCGTGGCAGGGGTTCTGGCGGGTCACGCTGCCGTTGCTCTTTCCGGCCATCTTGGGGGCCGCGCTGCTGGCCTTCACGATTTCGCTCGACGACTTCATCGTCACCTTCTTTGTGGCAGGGCCCGGCGCGACCACGCTGCCGCTGAAGGTCTATTCGATGATCAAGTCCGGAGTGTCTCCGGAGATCAACGCGCTCTCGGCGGTGCTGGTGATGGTCTCCATGGGGCTGGTCGGACTGTCGCTATTGTTTCAGCGCCGGTAGGATGCGCGTGATGAATATACGGATCGTATTGCTCTCCCTGTTCAGTCTCATCGCCCTGCTGGCCTGTGACCGGACGCCCGGCGTGGGGAGGCAGGCACAGGGCGGGTTGGCGGAGACGCTGCATTACCTCACCTGGTCGGATTATGTCAGCCCGGAGTTGATTGGGGAGTTCGAGCGCGCGCATGGGGCGAAGGTGGTCATCGATACCTTCAGCAGCAATGAAGAGTTGCTGGCGAAGCTCCAAGGCGGGGCATCCGGCTACGATGTGACCGTGCCGTCTGATTTCATGGTGTCGATCATGGCGGCTCAGGGGCTCTTGGCTGAATTGGACCAGGCGGCTCTTCCCAATCTGAGGTCCCTGGAAGCGCATTTGCAGCAGCTTGCGTTTGATCCCTCGCACCGTTATTCCGTGCCGTACCTCTGGGGAACGGTGGGGATCGGCTACGACTCTGCCGTGGTCACGATTCCGCCGGACAGCTGGGACGTATTGTGGGATGAACGATACCGGGGGAAGATCAGCATGTTGAACGACCAGCGGGAAGTGTTTGGTGCGGTGCTGCGGTCCATGGGGCAATCGATGAATACGACCGATCCGCTGGTGATCGAGGCGGCGAAACAGAAACTGATCGCCCAAAAACCGCTGGTGAAGACCTATGCGAGCGACAACTACTCTCAGCTGCTTGCATCCGGGGATGTGGTTTTGGCGCAGGGCTGGGGAGGGCCTGTGGCGCGGGCGATGGCAGACCGGCCCTCGATTCGCTACGTGGTGCCAAAGGAAGGGGGCACGATCTGGGCCGACTGCCTGGTGGTCCTGCAATCGTCGAAACGGAAAGCCCTGGCGATGACCTTTATCAATTTTCTGATCGACGCGCGGGTGGCGGCGAACGCTTCCGAGCGGCTCCTGTTCGCGGCTTCCAATCGGGAGTCGAGGGCCTTCGTGAGAAAAGACCTTCTGGCGAACCCGGCCGTTTATCCTCCGGCTGAGTTGATGCCGCGATTGGAATGGATGACGGACGTCGGGAAGGCGATGCGCTTGTATGACCGGGCCTGGACGGAACTCAAGATGCGGTAACCCGATTCCGTGATGTCGTTGCAAGTGCCGATGAAATCAGTATAATGTGGACAACTTGCTTCTGCCGTCAGCCTCTCTGCCGCGGTTCACCGGACATGTGTGGGGGAGTGCGTATTACGAATTCAGCGCGATCTCTTCGTAGTGGTATGTGCGGTCTTCTGTTGGGAGGCGTGGCTCTCCTGGCCATGGGCCTATTCTTCTCCCCGCCTGCCTTGGGACAATCGATCCAATCCGCCACAGATAGTCCGGGCAAGATGCCGGGTGTGCCTGCTACAGCTTCAGCTATTCGGTTGAGTCTCGATGACGCCGTTGCGTTGTTTTTGCGCCAGAATCTCGATCTGTTGATCGCGAAATTCGGGATCGAATCGGCCAAAGGACAGCAAATTACGGCGAGACTCTTTCCCAATCCGGTGGCGTCGATCGGAACGCTGAGCGCGTTTACCCAGGGCAGAACGATGGGGAATAGCGGGGCGGTCATCGCCCAGGTGCAGCAATTGTTCGAACTGGCCGGCAAACGCGGGTATCGAATCGAAAGCGCCGCCTTCGGGACTCAGTCGGCCGAAGCCGCGTTTGAAGACGCGGTACGGCAGCTCAGTTTTACGGTGAAAGACGCCTACCATCGCATTCAATTGGCCCAGCGCCGTCTGACGCTGGCCGAGGAAAATCGGGACCGGTTTTCCCGCATCCTTGAAGTTAATACCATCCGGTTCAAGAAGGGCTATATCGCGGAAGTCGATTTGATCCGCATCCGGTTGCAGTTCATCGATTTTCAGTCCCAAGTCATTCAGGCCATTCAGGAGAGCGAAACGGCTCGGGCCGATCTCCGGCAGCTCCTCCGCCTCTCTCCGGCCACGCAGCTCGAATTGACCTCGGAGTTCGAGTATAAGCGCATCGATCCGGACATCAGCCGGCTGCGCACGGTGGCGCTGGATGCGCGCGCCGATGTGCGGATGAAACGGTTTGTCTTCTCGCAGCGCGAGGCTGATTTGAAACTGGCCATGGCCTACCGGATTCCCGATGTGACCGTCGGCGGCGGGTATTCTGTGCAGGGGGCCAGGGGGCCTGACAATCCGGGGCAGGTCGCGCTCAGTGTGGGGGTGCCCTTGCCGTTGTTCAACCGGAATCAGGGCGGGATCATGCAAGCGGAAGTCGCGGTGCAGAGCGCCGAGGCCGATTTGAACAAGACGCTCAATCAGGTCGAAAACGAAGTGGATGTCGCTTACAAGAACCTGATGCAGAGCCGGCGCCTGGTGGAGGCCTTCCTGGGCGGTGTCCTGGACGATGCGCGCTCGACGCTGACCATTGTGGAGCGGGCCTATGAGCGGGGGGGCGCGACCATTCTCGACCTGCTCGATGCGGCCAGAACCTCGCGGACGATCCAGCAGAATTACTTCGAGGCGCTCTTCAACTATCAGCGCAACGTGATTCAATTACAGAGCGCCGTGGGGCAGGAGATTCTATGACGTCTGCGCAGAGCGCTCCCCTCACGCTGGCGGTGCTATTGCTGCTGACCGTCTCTGGCTGCGGACGGACGGATCAGCCGTCTCATCCGGATTCAGCGGCAGTTCCGTCCCCTCCATCGGCCGGATCGCTGGCCGACGCACAATCACGCGTCGAAACGGCCGTCGTCGATTTCAGCTCGTCTCATCAAGCCCTGACCCTGTCGGGGAAGGTGGCCTACGGAGAAGATCGCTATTCGAAGATTTCGTCGCCGTTGCAGGGCCGGGTCGTCGAAGTGCGGGTGCATTTGGGCGATCGGGTGAAGGCGGGCGACGTGCTGCTGGTGGTCGATAGCCCCGATATCGCGCAGGCCTATTCGGAATATGTGAAAGAGGACTCCGACCTGCAGTACGCGACCAGGGCGCATGAGCTGGCGAAGGATCTGTACGAAAACAAAGCGATGCCGCTCAAAGATCTGAAGCAGGCGGAGAACGAACTGGTGAAGGCCCGGGCGGAGTTCCGCCGGGCGAAGGAACGGCTGCTGTCGCTCCGGGTGCCGGCCGAGGAATTGACCAAGCCGCTCGATAAACAAAAAATTACGTCGCGTTTTGAAATGAAGAGCTCCCTGACGGGGGTGGTGGTGGAACGGGCCGTGACGCCGGGGCAATCCGTGGGGGGCGATCCGGCCCAGGTGCTCTTCACCGTCGCCGATTTGGATATGTTGCAGGTCTTGGCCGATCTCTATGAGCGGGATCTGGCGCTGGTGAAGGAAGGCCAGTTTGCCCGTGTGAGCGTGGAAGCCTATCCCGGCATCGATTTTCCAGCAACGCTGGCCGCGATCGGCGATGTGGTCGATCCGGCGACCCGGACGATCAAGGTGCGGGCCTGGGTGAATAACGAGGCCCATAAGCTGAAACCGGAGATGTTTGCCCGTCTGCATCTGGATGTGGGAGAGGCGTCGCAATTCATTGTGGTGCCCAGGGAAGCGGTGTTGGAGGCGGACGGCAAGCAGTTCGTCTATGTGGTGGAGGATCAGAACCGGTACGTCAAGCGCGAAGTCAAAGTCGCCAATATTTCCTCGGAGCAGGTCCGCGTGCTTGAAGGGCTTGCGCGCGGGCAGCGGATCGTCACCAAGGGGGCGGTGCTGATCAAGGGCCAAGAAGTGAAGGGTTTCTAAACTCCTGTGAACCGTCCTCCCAAAGCCTTCCTGGATTTTGAACGCTGATGATTACACGCCTCGTTGAGATCTCGCTGGTACAGCGGTTCCTCATCTGTGCATTGGGGCTGCTGCTGCTTTTCGGCGGCCTCTACGCCTTCCATCTGCTGGACATCGTCGCCTATCCCGATCCTTCGCCGCCCATGGTGGAGCTGATCACGCAGCATCCCGGCTGGTCGGCGGAGGAGGTCGAACGCCAGATCACGATCCCCCTCGAAGTGGCGCTGAACGGCATGCCGGGGCTGACGGATATCCGGTCCCTGTCGATCTTCGGTCTGAGCGACATCAAAGTCTATTTCGACTTCGACACGGAGATGTTCCGTGATCGCCAGGAAGTGCTCAACCGGATCGGGACAGTCCGGCTCCCGCCGGGGGCGGAACCGGTGTTGTCTCCCTGGTGGGCCATCGCGGAAATCTTTCGCTATGAGCTGACGGGCGAAGGATCCGACCTCACGACGCTCAAGACGATTCAGGATTGGCAGGTGCGGCGGGAATTCAAGCGGGTTCCCGGGGTGATCGATGTTACGGCCTTCGGCGGGACGACGAAGGAATACCATGTCGATATCGATCCGGGGAAGCTGATCAGTTACGGCGTGAGTCTCTCGCAAGTCATGACGGCCCTGACGAACAGCAATGCCAACGTGGGCGGCAACTATCTCACGATCGGGGCGCAGAATTACAACATCCGCGGGCTCGGCCTCATCAATCGGCTGGAAGATATCGAAAACGTGGTCGTGGCGGAAAAAGACGGGACGCCGATCTATATCAATACCTTGGGCCGGGTGGCGGTCGGCCATCAGGTGCGGCTGGGCAAGGTCGGGATTGACGACCGGGACGATGTGGTCGAAGGCGTGGTGCTGCTGCAACGCGGCTATAAGGCGCTGCCGGTGCTGGATAAAGTGCGCGCCAAAGTCGAGGAGTTGAATGCCTGGAAACTGCCGGAGGGGGTGAAGGTCAAGACCTTCTACGATCGCACGAAGCTGATCCATACCACCGTGGAAACGGTCACGGATATTTTGATCAGCGGCATGGTGCTGGTATTCGTCATTCTCGTCGTATTTCTGGGGCATTTCCGCGCCGCCGTGATCGTGGCGCTGACCATTCCGCTCTCGCTCCTCTTCACGTTTACAGCGATGATTCTGATTGGACAGTCGGCCAATCTGATCTCGCTTGGCGCCATCGACTTTGGGATTATCGTCGATGCCACGTTGATTATGGTGGAGAGCATCTTCTTCCACCTGGCGCATGGCAAGGTGCAGGGCTTGACGACGCACCAGCAGATTATCCGCGCGGCGCGGCAGGTGGGGAGGCCGATCTTCTTCTCGACCGCGATCATCGTGGTGGCCTTCATTCCACTCTTCACCATGACCGGTGTCCCGGGGAAAATCTTTGCGCCCATGTCGATCACCTATGGATTTGCGTTGCTTGGCGCGCTGTTGATGGCCTTTACGCTCGCGCCGGTGCTGTGCTCATTTTTGCTGAGGGGCAAGATCAGTGAGGCCGATACGGTCGTGGTGCGGGGTGTGCGCCGTGTGTATATGCGGACGCTCGAATGGGCGCTGGACCATCGCATGGTCGTGCTTGGGTTTGCCGGAGGGGCTCTGCTCTCGGCGATGGTCGCGCTGCAGTTCCTCGGTGGAGAATTCATGCCGGCGTTGGAAGAGGGAAATTTGTGGGTGCGCGCCACGATGCCGGTGGATATTTCATTCGATCAGGCCGCCCGCTTGACGGGGGAGATCCGGCGCCTGTTCAAAGAGTCGCCGGAGATCACGACGATCGTGTCCCAGCTCGGCCGTCCGGATGACGGGACGGATCCGACCAGTTTTTTCAACGCCGAGTTCCTGGCCAATTTGAAGCCGCAGCAGGAGTGGCGGAAGGGGTTGAGCAAGGAGGCCTTGATCGAGGAAATCGAGGGGAAGCTGAAAGATATTCCCGGCGTGATCTTCAACTTCTCACAGGTCATTCAGGATAACGTGGAAGAAGCGATGTCCGGAGTCAAAGGCGAAAATTCGATCAAGCTGTTCGGCACCGATCTCAAGACGATGGAGGAAAAGGCGGTCGAAGTCGAACAGGTGATGAAACAGATTCGCGGGGTCAAGGACCTTGGAATTTTCCGGCTTGTCGGCCAGCCCAACTTGCTGATTCAAGTGGATCGCGAGGCGAGCGCCCGGTACGGACTGCAAGTCGCCGATGTCAACGCCGTGGTCCAAGCGGCGGTGGGCGGCCAGGCCGTCACACAGGTCTATGAGGGGGAACGGTTGTTCGATCTCGTCGTGCGCTTCCTGCCGGAGTTCCGCCAGGATGTGGAGTCCATCGGCAATATTCTGGTGAGCACGCCGGACGGCGCCCGGATTCCGCTCAAGCAGCTGGCCAACATTACGACTCAGACCGGGGCGTTCATTATTTATCGGGAAAACAATGAGCGGTATATCCCCATCAAGTTCAGCGTGCGGGACCGCGATCTGCAGAGCACGGTGGAAGAGGCGCAGGCGCGAATGGCCAAGGCGGTGACGCTGCCGGAACGCTATCGAATGGAATGGGCCGGGCAGTACGATCAGTTGAAAGATGAGCAAAAGCGGCTGGCCAAGATCGTGCCGATCAGCATGCTGATCATTCTCTTCCTGCTCTATACGACGTTCGATTCCTTGAAGAATGCGCTGCTGGTGCTGGCGACGGTTCCCTTTGCATTGGTCGGCGGCGTGCTGGCGCTGGTGCTGACCAACACCAACTTCAGCATTTCGGCGGCGGTGGGTGTCATTTCGACGTTGGGGGTGGCGATACTCGGCGGGGTGCTGCTCATTTCGCGCATTGAGGAGTTTCGCCGGACTGGGGAAACGCTGCGTGAGGCTGTGCGCAAAGGCGCGGATATGCAAATGCGCCCGATTCTGATGGCGACGCTGGGGGCGGCGATCGGCCTGTTGCCTGCCGCGCTGGCGACCGGCATCGGGTCACAAGCGCAAAAGCCGCTGGCGCGTGTGGTGGTGGGCGGGATGTTAACGGCCGCCTTCTTGATTTTGGTCGTCCTGCCGGTGTTGTATGAAGTGGTGCATCGGAACGAGGAAGAAATAACGGAAGACAGCGCCGATGAGGCAGTCTGAAAGGAGAGAGAACCAGTGAAACGGTCTTACATCGTCAGTGCGATTCTGAGTGCGGTGGCTGTGTGCGGCGGCGGCGCGGCGTGGGGAGAGGTGAGTCACACCCCTCCCGTCATTTTGGCGCAAATTCCGTATGAGGCTCCACCCAAGAGCCAGGATTTTCCAGATGTCTCGGTGCCGCCCAATACGAATCCGCTCAATCCCGAAGAGATCACACGAGCCGAAGCCCTGTTGCCGTTATTGGAGGGCAAGCAGGAGTTTTGGGCCATGGGTGAATTCGTGCATCTCGGCGAGCCGTCGGTTCCGGTGTTGATCAAGGCGCTGACGATGCCGAGCCCAAGAATTCGCTACAACGCGATTGAAACCCTTTCGATGATGAAGGGGGTGTCGGGGGTGCCGGCTTTGCTGGCGACGGCCAAAGAGCCGAATGAGATTCCCCGCGTCCGTGAGCATGCGCTGCGCGTCGCCATCCGGCTGGATGCGGCCAAGACGCCGGACGCGATTGCCGTCATGGCGAAGGATCTCAATCCGTCGGTGCGCAAAGCGGCGGCGTTTGAGGCCCGCTATGTTCGGGAGAAGGCGGTGATTCCGACGCTCATCCCCATGATCATCGATGAGGAGCGGTTTGTGGCGATGTCGGCCTTGCATTCCTTGTGGATTCTCACCCGGCATGAAACCGAGTTCCATGATTGGGATACCTCGACGAAACAGGACCGGCAGGCCTGGGTGTCGGAGTGGGTGGAGTGGTGGGAGGCGAACAAGGAGATCTTTGAAATTCCTGAGCCCCGCCGTTCAGGACAGCGCTCATAGGGAGCGCGCGTCGAGAGACCAGGTTGCGCGTAAAAAGAGCGGTGTGGTAGCTTTTGACACGGTTGGTGATTTGTCTGTCTAACCAGTGGATCCGTAATCGATGGCGATTTTGAATATTGCAAAACTCGGGAATCCGGTTCTCCGCCAACAGGCGGCATCGTTGAGCCAGAAGGAAATTCTGTCCTCGGCGATACAGCGGTTGATCGACGATATGTTCGAAACCATGTATGACGAACCGGGGATCGGGCTGGCGGCGCCTCAAGTATCCCGTTCCGTCCAGCTGGTGGTGATGGGTTGTGAAGGGGAGGACGGGTTTCCCGAGACGGTGTTGATCAACCCCTCCATCGTGTTTTACGGGCCGCAACAGGTCGAGAATTGGGAAGGGTGCCTGAGCGTGGATGGCTTGCGCGGCAAAGTGACGAGGCCTTCGCTGGTACGGGTCAAGGCCTTGGATCGCAAGGGCAAGCCCTTGGATTTTGAAGCGACCGGCCTCTATGCCGTCTGCATTCAGCATGAAATGGACCATCTCATCGGAAAGGTCTTCCTCGACCGGATGTCGGATCTCTCGACGCTCACCCAGCTTGCCGAGTTCGATCATTATTGGAAGAAAGATCCGGCTGCCGTCATCTGACGCAACGGGATTGATCCTACCCTGTGAACACCCTGCTCCGTGTGCTCCAGTATCTCCGGCCCTATCGCCTGATGGTGATCGGGACGTTTCTCTTTGCCGGCCTGACGACGGCCTTTGAACTGGTTCCGGCCTGGCTGGTGAAAATCCTGATCGATGACGTGATTCACGCGCAGCGCGTGGACTTGCTCGGCTGGGTCTTTGCCGGGCTGGTCGCCGCCTATCTTCTGAGAAATCTCTCCAGCTCCCTGCGCATCCGTCTGAACAACACGCTGGAACAGCAGGTGGTGCATGATCTCCATATCCAAGTGTTTGGCGCACTGCAGCGGCTCTCCATCAGTTTTTTTGAGAACCGGCCGACGGGCGAAATCATGTCGCGGGTTTTGAATGACACCGAGCACATGCAGCGCATCTTCGTCGATGGCCTGGAAGGCGTCATTACCGCGGGGCTGACATTGGCCGGCATCATGGGGGTGCTCTTCTGGCTCAACTGGAAGCTGGCGCTGCTGGCGCTGGTGCCGATTCCTCTGCTGATCCTGGGCGCGATGGGGTTCACCAAGCGGGTGCATGGCTATTACAAGGAGATTCGCAAAGGGTCGGCCGAACTCAACGCCTTGCTGCAAGATGCGCTGGCTGGCATCCGTGAGACGATGGGGTTCAACCGGCAGCCCTACGAACAGGAGCGGTTCGGCCGCAAGAGTGATCGCTGCAGGCAGGATACCTTGAAGGCCATGTACCTCTGGTCGTTCTATTCGCCGGGGATGACGCTGCTCGGCAGCCTTGGCGGGGTCTTGGTGCTCTGGTTCGGGGTCGAGGAGGTGCTGCAACAGCAGCTCTCGGTTGGCGAACTGGTGATGTTCGTGTCGTATCTCGCCCTCTTTTATGTGCCGATCAATCAGATTCATTCGGTCAATCACATGCTGCAACATGCGCTGGCCGCCAGCGAACGGGTCTTCGATATCCTCGATGCCGTGCCGGACGTGCATGACCGGCCAGGGGCGGTCGCGCCGCTGAAACGGCTGAAGGGCGAGGTGGCCTTTCACCATGTACGGTTCCATTATCGGGCGGATGTGCCGATTCTGAGCGACGTCACCATTGCCGTGCGGGCCGGGGAGCGGGTCGCACTGGTCGGGCCCAGCGGAGCGGGAAAGAGCACGACGCTCAAGCTGATTCCCCGGTTCTACGATGTGACGGAGGGATCGGTCACGATCGATGGTTATGATATTCGCGAGCTGCCCTTGAGCTTTCTACGCAGCCAGATCGGGCTGGTGCAGCAGGAACCGTTCCTGTTCAACGGCACGGTCCGTGAGAATATCTTGTACGGGAATCTGTCCGCGGGACAGGAGGCGGTGGAAGCCGCTGCCAAGGCGGCGCGCGCCCATGAGTTCATCATGGCCCTTCCCGAGGGCTACGATACCTGGATCGGGGAACGGGGCGTGAAGTTGTCCGTGGGACAGCGGCAGCGCGTGTCGATCGCCCGGGTCCTCCTGAAAGATCCGCCCATCGTCCTGTTCGATGAGGCGACCTCCAATATTGACACCGAAACAGAGGTGAAGATCCGGGAAGCCCTCAACGAGCTGACGAAGGGGCGGACCACGATCATCATTGCGCACCGGCTCTCGACGATTCAGGATGTGGACCGCATCGTGGTCGTGGATCATGGGCGAGTGGTCGAAGACGGGACGCATGATGTGTTGCTCGCGCGAGGCGGGGTCTATGCCGGGTTGTACGAGGCCCAGTTTCAGGTGTAACGAGACTGTGAAACGTGGAGTGACGTGTCTGGCCGTTGTGGATAGATCAGGCCAGCCAGTATACTGAAGGCCATTTGATGGGAGACTAGCGATGGTGTTGATATACGAAAGCGATCCGTTGGATGACGAGGATGCGAGAGGGCGGTTCTATCACGTGTGCCGTGGACGCATCATTCGGACTGAAATCCAGTTGCCGGAAGGGCAGTCCATCTATGAGTGCGCAGCGTGTGGAATCGATCTGGAGCCTGAAGATTTTTGGATCGCACGACAGAAGGGATCGGTGTAGAGATGGCTGGGAGTACAGGCCGGAAAACCGTCTCCGTCTCGCGGGGACTCATGATGTTGTGTGAAACGTGCTATGACCAGGTATACGCGGAGAAGCTGCCGGACGCGAGGAACTTTGTCGCAGACCACGAAGCGCTCTTCGATACGATCTGCCTCGGCTGCACCGACATTAATCGCCCGCTGATCGACGACATGCTGGGGAGTTCAGAATAGGGGCGCCGATCTATCAGTCTTTGGCTACTTGCACTCTTTTCCGTTGAAATACATGCAGGTCGATTCCCCGGATTTGACTTTCCAGGTCTTGATCACGGCCATCTGATCATCGCCCTTCCATTCAACGACAAAATCCACCAATCCTGAGATCGGCAGTTTTTCCATGTGTGGCCGCGCGACCTCCGGGACGTCGATGTAGAAGACCCCTCCGAGTTTGGAGATCAGGATGCGGTGGTTTTCAACGTCGATGTGGATGACCGGACTGTAGAAGCTCTTGTCCTCGGCGCGGCTTTGACCGGCGAGGAGGAGAGTGAGGGAGGCAGCAAAAAGAATGGTCCGTATGAGTGCCATAACGATCGCTCCTTTTAAATAGGACGATGACGGCGGCATTATCGCATTCGCACGGACAGAAGGAAATATGAATTTGCCGACTAGGCCGCGTCGATGCTGGCCGGTGACACGGCCCCACCTTTGATCCAGTAGGCTTTGATATCGGGCGTGCTGTGCATGAGTGAGAGGATGATGTAGGCGGGTGTGGGGAGATTGATTTTGGGCCAAATTTCTTCGTAGTCGGTCGCGATTTTGATGTCGGTGACAGACGGGCGGGCAGGGTCGTGCGGATGGGAATGGTAGACGACCTGCAGGTCGAGCCCTTTGGTCCGCATGTCTTTTTTGGCGCTGGAGAAATCCTGCATGTCCATGACGAAGGCGATTTCCGCGCGTTCGGCCGGCGAGAGCCGTTCCAGATGCGCGGCTTTGGAGGGGTCGAACGTGGAGAGTTTCTCCGCCCCTTCAAGCGCCACGATATTCTTGATTCGGTAGAGGTGGGTAACGGTGCCGCCAGTCCCTGCGAGGAGGCCGCAGCACTCGTAGGGGGCGAGTGCCTTCGCATGGGCGACCATGTCGTCGAGAATCGCTTGTGGGATGACGAGATCAGCCACGATGGTTAGATAGTGCAGCTGACTGTGTAGTCGAGATTCAGGTCTTTAATCTTAGGATTCGGGCCGCAGAGCGGGCAGGCCGGATCCTTAGGGCGGCTAACTTTGCGGAACTTCATGTCGAGCGCATCGTAGATCACGAGCTTGTCGGCAATGGTCTCGCCGATGCCCAGCACTTCCTTGATCGCCTCGGAGGCTTGCAGGATTCCCATCGTACCGGCCAACACGCCGAGCACACCGGCTTCCTGGCAGTTCGGGACCAGCCCGGCCGGCGGCGGTTCTGGATAGAGGCAGCGATAGCAGGGATAGCCTTCATGCGGCTTGATCGTCGTGAGCTGGCCCTCGAACCGGAACATACTGGCTGAGATGAGTGTCTTCTTGGCAAAGAAGCAGGCATCGTTCACCAGAAAACGGGTCGAGAAGTTATCCGAGCCGTCCAGCACGATGTCGTACTGGGAAATGAGCGGGAGAATATTGTCGGCATCGACCAACTGATGATAGGTGTTGATCGTGATCTCCGGATTGATCGCAGACAGGGTCTTGCGGCCGGACTCCACTTTGGGCTGTCCCAGAGTGGCCGTGGAATGCATAACCTGGCGTTGCAGATTCGACAGGTCCACGACGTCGCCGTCCACGAGGCCGATCGTGCCAATGCCGGCGGCGGCCAGGTAAAGCGCAGAGGGCGATCCGAGGCCGCCGGCCCCGATCAAAAGAATCTTCGCCTTGCCCAGCTTCTTCTGCCCTTTGCCGCCGACTTCATTCAGGATGATCTGGCGGCTGTAGCGCTGTATTTGTGAATCGGTGAGTTCCATGGATTTCCGTTAAACGTAAAAGGTAAAATGTGAAATGTAAAAAGTCTTCTCGACGATCCTGCGCCTAACCTTTCACGTCTTACGTTTCACGAAGTATTATTCCACTACATTCAGTTCGATCGGATCGACGACGCAGCCTTTTTTGCGAAGGCCTTCGAGCGCCCGCTCGATTTCCGCTGTCTCGCCCGAGAGCTCCACATCGACCCAGCCGGTGGTTTCCCGCACATCGGCGCGGCGCACGTTGGTGACGATGTTGTACTCGCGGCCGATCTGGTAAATAATCGGTTCCTTGACCTTGTCTTCCGGAAAGCGGACATGAAAGCGCAAGTGTGACATGGTTAGCCTCCCGCAATCGCCGGAACGATGGAGACTTCATCGCCGGCTTTCAAGGCGGTGTCTTTGCCCTTGAGGAAGCGGATATCTTCCTCGTTGACGTAGATGTTCACGAACCGGCGAAGCTCGCCGCTGTCATCGCAGAGGCGTGCCTTGATGCCGGGATACGAGCCTTCCAAGGTATTGACCATATCGCCGATAGAGCCGGCGGCAATCTCCACTTCGCCTTGGTTCTTGGTCAGCGGTCTGAGCGGAGTCGGAATGCGGACTTTAATCATGCGTCACCACCACCGTTCTTTCCCAGCTTAAAGGTTTTTTCAAAGGCCACCAGGCTCGGCTGAATGCGGGTCGGCCGTCCGACGGCATCAATGACTGCTTCCTGGGTCTTCAATCCGTTGCCCGTGATGTAGGCCACCGTCACTTCGTTTTTCTTGATCACGCCCTGCTTGACCAATTTCTTCAGCACGCCGATCGTCACGCCTCCGGCGGTTTCCGCAAAGATGCCTTCGGTCTGCGCGAGCAGCTTGATGCCATCCACCACTTCTTCATCGGTTACCATCTCCATGGCGCCCTTGCTCTCCGCCGTGGCTTTGAGCGCGTAGTAGCCGTCGGCCGGGTTGCCGATGGCCAGCGACTTGGCGATGGTCTTCGGCTTCACGGGCTTGAAGAAGTCGCGTCCTGCCTTAAAGGCGGTGGAGATCGGCGAGCAGCCTTCCGCCTGGGCGCCGTTGAGCTTCGTATGCACCTCATCGATGAGCCCCACGTATTTCATTTCGTGCAGGCCCTTCCAAATCTTGGTCAGGAGCGAGCCCGAGGCCATGGGAATGACGACTTGATCGGGTGCTTTCCAGCCCAGCTGTTCCACGGTTTCATACGCGAGGGTCTTGGAGCCTTCGGCGTAGTAGGGGCGGATGTTGATGTTCACGAAGGCCCAGCCATGTTCACCGGCGATTTCGCTGCAGAGCCGGTTCACATCGTCGTAGTTGCCCTCGACTTCCACCACATGGGGCTTGTAGATGAGGTTGCCCAACACTTTTGCGGCTTCCAAATCTCCAGGGATGAAGACGTAGCAATGGAGGTTCGCGGCCGCGGCGTGCGCAGACACTGAATTGGCCAAATTGCCGGTCGAGGCGCAGGCGACGGTCTCGAAGCCCAGCTCGCGGGCCCGCGTCAGCGCGACGGCGACGACGCGATCCTTGAAGGAGAGCGTCGGGTGATTGACCGTATCGTTCTTAATGTAGAGCTCATCAAGGCCGAGATAAGCGCCGAGATTCTTGGCGCGAACCAGCGGCGTCAATCCGGCATGGGGCCCCACGAAATTGGTACCTTCGACCGGCAGCAGATCGAGATAGCGCCACATGCTGTGGGGGCCGTCCTCGATCTTCTTCCTCGAAATCGCCTTTTTGATCTCCTCGTAGTTGTACTTGACTTCGAGGGGACCGAAGCACATTTCGCAGACGTGGATCGCCTTCGTCGGATATTCTTTTCCGCACTCCCGGCACACAAGAGCTTTCATTTTCGGCATTGCGACACCATCGTAAGAAGTTGAGCACTACGGACGTGCGGCACAGCCCGCGAACGGGTCTCCATCGTCGAACAGTTCGGTGATCGTCGGATGTTCACCGCAGAGCGCGCAATTCGGATTGCGCTTCACTTTGATTTCTCGGAATTGCGTTTTCTTCGCATCGAAGTCCAGCAGCCGGTCGGTGAGCGGGCGGCCGATGCCCAGAATGAGCTTGAGGGCTTCCGTCGCTTGGATCGTTCCGATAATGCCGGCCAAGACTCCGATGACGCCCGCTTCCTGGCAGGAGGCCACCAGGCCCGGCGGCGGCGGAGTCTTGAAGACGCAACGATAGCAGGCGGACTTCTTCGGCACAATAGTGGTGACGCGGCCGTCGAATCGCAGAATGCCGCCATGCACGAGCGGTTTGTCGGCGAAGTAGCAGGCGTCGTTGATCAGGAACTTGGCGGTGAAATTATCGACGCCGTCGATGATGACATCGTACTCGCCGAAAATCTTCAGCGCGTTTCCGGCGGTCAGGCGCTCCTCGTACATGTTCACGGCCACATCGGGATTCAAGGCCTGAATCTTTTCTTTTCCCGACAGCACTTTGGGACGGCCGACATCGGATGTGTGGTGGAGGATCTGCCGCTGCAGGTTCGTCAGGTCCACGACGTCGCTGTCGATCAAGCCGATCGTGCCGACTCCGGCGGCGGCCAGATACAGCCCGGCAGGCGAGCCCAAGCCTCCGGCGCCGACCAGCAGAATCTTCGCTTTCGCGATCTTCTTCTGTCCCTTCCCGCCGACTTCGGGGAGGAGAATGTGCCGGCTGTAGCGGTTGATCTGTTCTTCGGTGAATTCCATGCAGACCCCGTTAAACGTAAAAGGTGGCTCGTTGTTGCCTGAATCTGATCTCAACCTTTTACGTCTTACGTCTCACGCTAAATATTGAAATACTTCTCAATGCTGATGTAACGCTCGCCGGTATCGCAGAGGATGGTGACCACATTCTTGCCGGGCCCCAGTTCGTCGGCGATTTTTTGCGCGGCGAACACGTTGGCGCCGGCCGAGATGCCGACCAGCAACCCTTCCTTCTTCGAGAGTTGCTTGGCGGTCTGATAGGCTTCATCGTCCGTCACGGTGATCACGCGATCCAAAATCTTCCGGTTCAATACTTTGGGAACGAAGCCGGCGCCGATGCCTTGAATCTTGTGGGGGCCGGGGTCGCCGCCTGAGAGGACCGGGGAACCGGCCGGCTCCACTGCCACCACTTTCACATTCGGATTCTTTTCCTTGAACAGTTCGCCGCATCCGGTAATCGTGCCGCCGGTGCCGACCGCGGCCACGAAGGCGTCGATCTTCCCGTCCAAGGCATCCAGAATTTCCGGCGCCGTCGTCATGCGGTGCATCGCCGGATTGGCCGGATTCGAAAACTGATCCGGCATGAAATACGTCGGGTTCTGCGCCAGGATACTTTCGGCTTCCTTGATGGATCCCTTCATCCCTTCCCAGGCGGGCGTCAGCACGAGCTGCGCGCCATAGGAGGAGAGCAGGCTGGCCCGCTCCATGCTCATGCTTTCCGGCATCACGAGGATCAGCTTGTAGCCGCGCACGGCCGCGACCAGCGCCAGGCCGATGCCGGTGTTGCCGCTGGTCGGTTCGACGATCGTGCCGCCCGGTTTGAGCTTGCCTTGCCGCTCGGCCTCATTGATCATATTGAGGCAAATGCGGTCCTTGACGCTGCCGCCCGGATTAAAAAACTCGACTTTGCCGTAGATCGTCGCGGCGCCGGGCTTCGACAGCCGGTTCAACCGTACGAGCGGGGTTTTGCCGATCAGTTCGGTAATCTCTTTGTGCATGATCATCGTCACCGGCCACCCCCCATGTAAAAGAGGAATTCCACCTGATCGCCCTCATTGAGCTGGGTCGAGGCGAGGTGATCCCGATCGATCATCTTCTCGTTGACTTCCACGGCAACCATCTGCGGTTCAATCTTCTTGAGTTTGAGCAAATCCAGGACGGTTCCGCCCTGAATGTCCTCTGCTTTTCCATTGACCTTGACCTGCATGGATTCTCCCAAGTTGGCCCAGAGATTAATGAATTCAAGAAGTTAACAAAGAGCCTTCATTATTGTCAAGGTAACGCCTGGCCTGGGAGTTGCTTGACTTTCTTTCCGGTCCCCCTACAGTATGCCGCCTTCTCGGAGGAGCGATCTCATGTGGAAGCAGAATTTCATGTTTCGGGCGCTTGACGCCACGCCGTTGAAGGAATCCGAACAGGAATTATTTCACGATACCGACCCGGCGATGGATAGCGCGGGACTCCATCTGGAGAAGTTCTTGTCCGTGTGGATTCAAGGCGACGGAGAGGACGAGAAGCCGACGGCCTACACGAATTGCTATGTGCGCACCGCGACGCTGGACTTTCAAAAACGCGTGGGTTTCCTCCAGCCGCTGCAAGGGCGGTCGCACCAGATCAAGCAACAGCTGACGGCTGGGCAAAAGGATTTTCTTCGTGGCTGGCTGAGCTCCCACGCTCCTCAGGCCTGGGAAGCTTCCGACGACCATTTCCGCGACCTGTTCGAAGCCGAATGACGAGGCCGTCCTTGCCGATGCAGCCTGGTGGATGGAGTCGGCTCAGCGCGGCATTTGTGCTCGCGGCCTGTGTGGCCGGCGTGGGTATCGGCCAGTCCGTTGCCGCGACCGTCGAGGTGTATTACGCCCCTGAAGATGAACCGCTGACGAGGCTGGCGAAGCTCTACGATCACGCGACCCGCTATATTTATGTGGCGGTCTATGGGCTGACCTCTCCGCTTGCCGTCAAAGGGCTGGTCGAGGCCAGCAAGCGGGGCGTCGATGTGCGCGTGATCACGGATCGGGAACGGCTCAATGATCAAAAGCAGCAGGCGGCCGTCGAAACGCTGCATCTGGCGGGTATTCCGATCCTGATCAATCAGCACGACGGCCTCATGCATTTGAAACAGGTGGTGATCGATGACGAGATCAATACATCCGGCTCGATGAACCACACCGGCAGCGGCAATCGCTATAATGACGAACGGTTGGATGTGATCAGGGATCGTGCGATCTCGCTGAAGGCGCGTGACAAGTTTCTGGCGATGTGGAAGGACGGGCAGCGCTACCGTCCCTGGAAAGAATAAGGCGGCATTCGATGGCTGGGACGATGATCGACACCGACATCGCGGTGGTGGGCGCGGGCGGCGGCGGAGCCGTGCTGGCCCTCGCGCTGGCGCAGAAGGGGATCAAGACGCTCATCATCGAGCAGGCCTCCGGGCCGCCGCAGGGGTTGCGCGGAGAAATCCTCCAGCCCAACGGCCAGCACGTGTTGGATCGGCTCGGTCTCCTGAGCAAGCTGCCGGCTGACTCGACCAGGACCGTGCGCAAGTTCCACTTCTGCCGTGTCGGCGGCGAACGCCTCTGCACGGTGGATTATGGAGAATTGCCCGCGCCCTATAACCGGGCCGTTGTGACGTTGCCGAATGTGGCGCACCACGCCATTCTCGATGCCATTCAAGCCGAGCCCTCGGTCACGCTGTGGTACGGCACCAGCTTTCTCCGCCTTATAAGGGAGGGAACGCAGGTCTCCGGCTTGGTAGCGAAGCGAGGCGATGAAGAGGTGACGATTCGGGCGAAGGTCGTGGTGGGCGCGGACGGGGCCTTTTCAAAAGTGCGGGAGGCCTTGCAGATTCCCGCCGATCTCCATCTCTACCCGCAAGGCTATCTCATCGCGATTCTGGATTCGCCCCTGCCGGTGAGCGAAGCGAAGTACTTTGTCGGCAAGAAGACCATCCTCGGACTCTTTCCAGCAGCCGGCGACAAGGTCTATTGCTTCTACATGATTCCAACTGGCACCTATGACAAGGTGAAAGCACAGGGGCTTCCGGCCTTGCAGCAAGCTTGGACGGCCATTGATCCTACGCTGAAGCCGGTCTTTCAGCGATTGACCGACTGGAGTCAGACGGCCTTCATGCCGACCGGTCGTGTGCGCACACCCACCTGGGTGGCGGACGGCGCGTTGCTGATTGGCGATGCGGCCCATGCGATGAATCCGCACGCGTCACAAGGGCGCATGCAGGCGATGGTCGATGCCATCACCGTGGCTGACTTGTTGCCGGACTGTTTGGCCCAGCAGGACTTCTCTGCCGCCACGCTCAAGCAATATGAAGCCGCGCGCCGGCCGCAGGTGACCATGTTGCAGCGGCTTGCGGACGAGCAGGTGGTGTTTTGGAACACGGCGAATCCGGTCCTTGGATTTTTGCGCGACCGTGTATTTCGCACGCTCGACCGGAATCCGCGCCTGCGGTATCGTGTCTTGTCCACCACGGCGGGTTTGCGGCAGACGGCTCCCTTTTCATTGATCGATCGAGTGATGGCGGCGGGGTTGCTTCCTGATCCCTGCGCCGGGAATAACACAGCGGGAAGATGAGGTGCGCGCATGGGGCCGAGTGAGTGGGTGATCGAAGGGCTGCCGGAGGAGTCGCAGCAACAGCTGCGCGGGTATGTAAAAGACGTCCGCGCGGCCTACGGGGATCAGCTCGACGGCTTGTTGCTGTATGGCAGCGCCGTGCGCGGCGAATTCCTGCCGGGCCGGTCGAATTTCAACATCGTGCTGCTGCTGAAGTCGTATGCGGGCGAGTCGCTGAAGAAGTACGGTGCGGTGCATCGGCGATGGGCCAAGGAGCAAGTGGTGGTGCCGCTGTTCCTGACCTCCGAAGATTTGCAGGCGGCTTCGCTGGTGTTTCCGCTTGAATATCTGGAAATCCAGGAACAGCATCGTGTCCTTTGGGGGCAGGATCCCTTCGTCGGGTTCAAGGTCGATCAGCGCCATCTGGCAAGCCAGGTGCTGCAGAGTCTGCGCGGGAATTTGCTTCGGATGCGGCAACGATACGTTGAGGGGGGCGGCAGCGAAGAGGCGACGACGATTTTGCTGCCGCTATCGGTGACGGCGCTGCTCCCTCCGTTGCGCGGTCTGCAACGGTTGCTGGGGCGTCCGGTCCTGTCGCAGAGCGACGCGCTGTTGAGCGATGTCGCCAGCCATCTTGGATTGGATTGTTCCGGGCTACGCGATGCGTTATTGCTGAAGCGCGGACAGATTTCCCCCGGTCATAAAGAAGTGCCCCGGCTGTTCGACCGTTATGTGGAGAGCTTGAGCCAGTTTGTTGCCAAGGTCGAATCCCTCATCGGGCAGAAAACCTCATGATTTATTCCTGGCGAATCATCCTGTTCGCGTTTCTTTTGGTGTTTGGTCAGGGATTGGCCTGCGACAATCTTGGTCAGGCCGCGCTCTATGACCGTCCCAAGGAACGGGCGAAGCTGCCGAGTCCGATGGGCTATGTCAGCGACCATGCGCAGGTGCTGGACGACGATTGGAAAGCGCGCATTCGATCCGTGTGCCAGGATTTGGAGCGCAAGACCGGCGTCGAGATGGTGGTCGTCACGGTGCCCACGCTGAAACCGTTTGAGTCGGCCAATGAATACGCGACAGCGCTCTACGAAAAGTGGGGAATTGGATCCGCGCAGCAGGAACATGGGGTGTTGGTGCTCGTCGCGGTGCAGGAGCGGCAAGCGGCCATGACGTTGGGCCGCCAGATGTTGCCGGTCATCACGCCTGCGATCATGAGCGAAGTCGGCGGGGGCACTCTGCACCCTGCGATTCAGCTCGGGCATTTCGGCGAGGGCCTCTATCGTACCGTGGTGGCGCTCGCGACCCCGGCGCAAGAAGTGCGCGTCAGCACGCTGGCCAAGCACCATTTCAAAGGTGTGGGTTTCTGGATCACTCTCTTCACCAGTGTCGGGGCGCTCTCCTTCTTTTGGTGGATCAGCCGCCCGGACCTTCGCCATCCCTATCGACGCATCCAGCAAGGCGAGTATTGGGGGACCGGCCAAGGCGGATTCGGCGGCAACTGGGGCGGCTTCGGCGGAGGCACCAGCGGGGAGGGCTGGCGGTAGGTAGATACTAGCGTGCGGTTGTTCGTTCTCGTTTCGGAACCACTCGCCCTTCTTCCAAATCCTGCAAATCGGACCAGGCTGTCAGATCGGTGCGTGAGGGATCGACGGCATCGCGGAGTTTGTCGAAATAGGCCTGTTTCTCCGGCGTGCTCGGGCCGCGCTTCAGCATCATGGCATTCCACTCGTCCAGCTCAGCCGGTGTGTGAGGGGTTGCCACCCCACGGAACCAGTTGGCCACGCCCTCATCGGTGGGATTCGTCTTCACCGCTGCCGTGAATTGTTCGTGCGTGATCCCGGCGAATTCCAGCAGGCGAAAGTCCATCGGGCAGGGGTAGATGTATTCCCCCTCGGTGCCGGCCAGCACGGCGCGGCATTTGTCGATCATGCGCGCGACGTGGACGTAGCCTTCCAGTTTGACACGCATGCTGCGTGGAAAATTCTTTCGCAAGTCCATATCGCTCGACCGATGAGCCCTTCTCGCTGCGGCCTCTCCCCGTAAGCGGGGAGAGGCCGCGAGTGATGAGGCTTAGCAGGATGCTGAAAAAGTCCGCCAGCGGCGTTCCCTGCCTTCGCCGAAGCGCTTCGCGCAGGCAGGTCGCGGCGCTCAGAGACTCAACGTACGTTCGTCAGTACGCCTCGCCTCTTCGCTTGCTGCGGCCTTGCTGGACGGCCTTTTTGATCATCCTGCGACCTCTCTGAACCGTTCCCATGTCTGATCCATTCATCAATGCTGAACAGTTCAACGCGAGTATTTCCGCAGCCTGTTAGATCAGCTTGTGATTCGTGAACGTGAGGTTCTTCACGACGACTGCCCCGTTTTCATACGTGATGATGCGGCGGGTTGCTGGCAAGTCGGACGAGCCCACGCGCACATGGGTGTCGGTGAAGCTCTCGACATTGTTCAGCTTCCCGTCGGTCGGGGAGTAGTAATAGACGGTATAGCGGGTCGTCAGGTTCTTTTGATCCTGCGTGACGGCGCTTTCCTCGACGTTGATCGTAAAGGCGAACGGGGTCATGCCGGGGTGGGCCATCTTCCGGTTGATCTGGGTGATCCGGTTATCCTTGACCCGGTAGAAGGAGTTGGAGCCGTGGATGTCCACCTTCGTGCCGAAGGGGTGGCCATCTTCTTCCATGGTGAGGGAATATTTTCCGTCGGACTCTTCAAATGTGCGCGGTCCCCGGTGCACGGCGATCATGCCGAGCTGTTCCTGCGCCCACTTCTGCACGTCGGCATCGCCGAGTTGGACGGAGACTTCCCGCGGCCCTTTGACCATGACGGGGCCTGTGGTTTCCTTCCCGTTGATATTGACCGTGAGATCGGCAGTGAAGCCTTTGAAGTCCGGTTGCCAGCGGGCGGTCTTCTCAAACGCCTGGCGGAGGAGTTCACGGGCTTGGGGGTCGTCGGCAACGGTTGATTGCGGGGCTGTATGCATGGACATGGGCAATTCTCCAGTTGATAAGGTTGGGGCGATTATACCTACCCCATTCGATAGGGCTCAATGGGGCTGGTTTAGGCAGGATTTCCGCTTGCTGAGCCCATCGGACAGCCATTTTGAGCTCCTGTTCATTTCTTCCCTCAAAATATTTCAAAAATCATGTGTTTTCTGATATAGTTCGGCGATTTTTGCACCTGCCCGGGCGAGCGGGCTCTCGATCGACGGGATGTGCTCAGAAAAGGATGGTGGATCGGCATGGAACGACGCGCGGCTTCCCATACGGAAGAAGAAGAGATGAATCAACGCCGCAAGCTGTTGAATGCGGCGAAGCGGGGCGATCAAAAAGCGATTGCCAAGCTCTTTGAGCTCTATCAAGTGCGGGTCATGAATCCGGATCAATTGACCAAGATCAACAAGGTCTATGCGGCGATGCCGTTGCCGGTTAAGGCCTCGAAGTCCAGCAAGTCCTCGTCGAAAAGCGCCAAACAGCCCCCGGCGAAGCCTGCGGCTCCGGTAAAATCCACGAAGGCCGAGAAGCCTGTGAAGCCGGCGAAGCCCGCGCCGCCCGCGAAGTCTGCCAAGCCAGCTTCCAAGCCGGCTCCCAAGAAAGCCGCCAAGCTGCCGGCCAAGCGCAAAGCGAAGTAAGGGCTAGGTTTCTCCAGCCGTACGATCGTCCTGCTACTGGACGGCGACGCGGAGCCCCCCGCCTGCCAAGCCTGACGCGATCTGCTCTGCCTTCTCAGCCTCACCCTCGAAGACCGTCGCTTCTCCTTCATGATCGATTCGATAGGCGAGCTCAAACGCATATGATGACGACATGCCCGGTATGTACCGGCACAGCAGGGTAATGACTTGCTGGTAGGTATGGCAGTCGCAATTGTACACGATCACGCGAGCTTCGAGCCCCTGGCCGGACCCGGTTCCCGTTTCTTCAGTGACATCGGGCGTGGCAAAGGGGGCGGATGGTTTCGGCATGGAAAAATCTTAGCAGAGTCCTGGGTGGAGGTTAATATCCTGTCTTGATGACCAGATGATTGGAGAGAGTGAGGCCTTCCCGCGCGATCGTTCTGGAGAGCAGGTGACAATGAGCGGAGGAGTCTGTCACGGCTGCGAGCAGGTGCGCCTCCGCCAGGGCGATCGTATAGCGCAAGGCGGCGGCGGTTTTGATGAGCGCCAGGCCATATTCAAACCGATAGGCGGCCTCTCCCGATAATCTTCCCGCACTCAGGTCTTGGACCTCTGCGACGGTAAAGGGGTGGCGGTGGAACTCCTCGCTCATCAGCCGCAGCAGCGCGGCAGGTCCAGGGACGAGGTCGCGGCCGATGGGCATGGCATGCGTCGGATCAAAGAGCCCCCGCTGGACACGCCGGTCTTCCTTGAAGGCGTGATGGAAGAGGGTGCGCCAGTCGTGATCGGCCAGGTCCCGGTCGATGGCCTGGCGCAGGCCGTCCGTGAGCGGCCCGCTGACATTGTAGCCTTGGACAAGCCGCCCGCTGGCAACCAGTTCGGGAAATGTTCCCCCCATGCGATCTTCGTAGGCGGTGGTGCCTGAAAAGGGGGTCAGTCGGAGCGCCATGTAGTCGCGAAAGTGGATGCGGTAAAAACGGGTGAGCAGGCGCGCGAGCGTCTCCGCATGGCAGAGGTGAAACGGATAGAACAACGCGTCGGCATGGAGGATAGGTTTCATCGACAAGCGTCCCGACTCATGCTAGTTTTCGCCCATGAAAAAGATTTTTACGTCCTGGCTCGATGTGTTGCTCGTCTGTATTCCGATTGCGGTGACACTGGAACTTTTCAAGGCCGATCCGCTGTTCGTCTTCATCGTCTCGGCGTTGGCCATCGTGCCGCTCGCCGGCATGCTGGGGCGCGCGACTGAACATCTGACCTCCCATGTGGGGGCGGGTGTTGGCAGCTTGCTGAACGCATCGCTCGGGAATGCGGCGGAGCTGATCATCGCGCTCGCCGCATTGCGCGAGGGCTTGCACGATGTCGTGAAGGCGTCCCTCACGGGTTCGATTCTGGGCAACATTCTTCTTGTCCTCGGCGCCTCGATGCTGGCCGGCGGCCTCAAGTATGAGCGGCAGAAGTTCAACCAGACGGCGGCGGGCATGGGGGCCAGCTTGTTGCTGCTGGCGGCCATCGGACTGATTATTCCCGCGTTGTTCCATTTTACGGCGTCTGATCGCGGGGTGGCGATCGAGCGGGAGCTAAGTCTGGAAATCGCGATTGTCCTGTTTGTCATGTATGTCTTGAGCCTGACGTTTTCATTGAAGACCCACCGCCATCTGTTTGCCGGAGAAGATCACGGCGCGGAGGATCTGGGCGAAAAGCCCTGGAGCTATCGCCTCTCGGTGACGGTGCTGACGGTTGTGACGGCATTGATCGCGCTGATGAGCGAATTGCTGGTCGGCGCGATCGAACCGGCCGCCCATCAGCTGGGCCTCACGCAGGTGTTCGTCGGCGTGATCCTTGTAGCGCTGGTCGGCAACGCGGCGGAGCATTCGACCGCGGTGCTGGTCGCGATGAAGAATAAGATGGATCTGGCCTTCGGCATCGCCGTCGGGTCCAGCCTTCAAATTGCGCTCTTGGTGGCGCCGGCGCTGGTGTTTGCCAGTTATCTCTTCGGCACGCCGCTGGACTTGATCTTTACGCCGTTCGAAGTCGCGGCGGTGACGATCTCGGTGCTGGTGCTCGGCTTTGTCGGGATGGATGGTGAGTCTCACTGGATGGAAGGGGCGATGTTGGTCGGCGTCTATGCGATGCTGGCAATCGCGTTCTATTTCCTGCCGGCCTGAACGTTCCGCTAGATCTTGTCCATATCGATCACTTCGGTCGCATCCCACAAGTTCTTCCATTCGGCGTCGGCCAGGTCTTTCTCCCGGTCGATATGAGTTTCTTCTCCAAATGCCCTGGGCGTCGGCGCAACGGAGTCGCCAACTGTATCCTGGACTGGCACGGTGTCGGTCTGACTTTTTCGTCGTTTCTTGGAGGGGTCCATATTGACGGGCATGAGGTACCTCGTGTGAAGGGGACAGGCTGGTAGTCTCTCTTTCCCCGAACGTGCTTGTCAATGGTGGGCAGAGTCAGAAGAGTTCCTCCGCCACGCTGTCATGATAGCGCCGGCCGAGGGGCGTGAGTCGAATTCGGTCATCTTCCGTGGCGAGCAGGCCCTTGGCTGCGAGTTGCTCGATGGCGGGGCGTTGGTCGGGATCGTTCAGGGCCATCTCGCGGGGGACGCCTGTAAGCAGGCGCAGGCCGAAGATCAGGGCATCGCGCCGTTGCTCATCGGGAGACAGGCGCACGCGATCGGAGACGGGCAGGCGGTCTTCCTGTAGGAGACTGCAGTAGGTTTCCAGATTGGCGATGTTTCCGAATCTGACCCCATCGACGTAGGATTGCGCGCTCGGGCCGAGCCCGAGATAGTCCTGGTTAGTCCAATACAATTGATTGTGCCGGCAGGCGAATCCAGGCTTGGCGTAGTTGGAAATTTCGTAGCGGGTCAGTCCCGCCTTGCCCAGTATGGCTTCGGTGGCGGCTTCCATATCGAGTTGGAGCGAGTCGTCCGGCGCCGGCGCGAGCCCCTTGGCGATATCCTGGGCCAGCTTGGTGCCTTCCTCGATGGTCAGCGCATAACAGGAGACATGCGTTGGCGAGAGCTCCAGGAGCGAGTGCAGGGTGGTGCGCCATGAGGCCAGGCTCTGTCCCGGCAAGCCATACATCAGGTCGAGATTGATGTTGGTGAATCCGGCGGCTCTGGCATCGGCAACGGCTTGCCTGGTCTCGTTCACCGAGCCGGGGCGGCCAAGAGGGGCAAAATCCGCCTGGTTCATCGATTCGGCGCCAAAGCTGATGCGGGTGAATCCAGCGTCCGCGAGGATCCGGACATCGTCTGTGCCGACCGTCGAGGGATGGGCTTCCACGGTGAGTTCCGCCTGAGGTGTCAGCGGGAAGGTGTTCCGAATTCGGTTGAGCAGGGCGGCCAATCGCCGGGCTGGAATGACGGTCGGTGTGCCGCCTCCCAGATAGACGGTGTGCAGGGGCCGATTGCCAATGACGGCTTGCTCACGATAGAGATCCAGTTCTCGTTCGAGCGCAAACATGAATGAGTCGAGCCGGTCGCCCTTGGGGATTTCCAGATAGAAGGCGCAGAAGTGGCAGCGTTGCCGGCAGAAGGGGATATGCAGATAGAGTCCGATGTCCTTATGTTGCGCCATTGACTAAATCTTGAACGGGTATGGTTTTGTGAAATCTTTCTCAAGCGCTACTTCAATTTCATCTTGAGCGGACTTGCCACGATTTCTGATATGGGCGCTCCAGCCTGGGTGGCGGCGCAACGATTCAAACACCACCTTGATAATATCCGGCTTCATTCTCGTTTCCCATTCACGCGTCCAGGCCTGGTGATCGTCATCCCCTTCATAGTTGTCGGGAAAAATTGCTTCGAGGCTGAATTGCAGGGTGAAGGATTTTTCTTCTCGGTACATGGGGCCTTTCATTGCGATCCGGGCGCGGCGATTTTATAATGGGGCCAACAGAAGGAGTCTCCCGATGCCTATCTTCGAATATGTCTGCAGTGAATGTAAACACCGCTTTGAGCTGTTGCTGCAAGGTTCTGCGCAAGCGGCTTGTCCGAAGTGCAAGGCCACCAGGCTTGAAAAGCTCATTTCGTCGTTCGGAGTCGGGGCGACGGGCAGCTGGGCCTCTCCTGGCTCGGGCGGGGGCGGTTCCTGCGGGAGCTGCGGCGATCCGCGAGGCCCTGGCGCCTGCTCGATGAATTGAGTGGCGGCTGATGGACTCTGAGGCCGTATTGCAACGGGCCATTGGGACTATTTCCCAATCGGACCCGATCATCAAGCTCTTGCAGCAGGTGAAATTGGGAAAGATGAAACCGGCCGACGCCGGGTTGCGCGCCATCGTTGAGGCCTGGCTGGCGACGTATCAAAAAGTGGTGGCCTCTCCCGGTTTGACCAAAGCCGCGCTCAGCCGGATCAATCCCTCTCCCAGGGTGGCTGTGCTGATTGAGGCGGGCGTGCTGCACGCCACCCAGCCAGCGGTCCAGTCGCTGGAGTCGGCGTTTTCCCACGCCATGGCCCAGGCCCCAAGCGAATAAGTGTGCCTGCGATGCGGTGCCTGTCTCTATTTGTATCGGCAGTCCTGCTGTGCGTGGTGCCGGCCGTTGCGGCTGATGAGGTGCCGGGAATCGGGCCGCTTCTCCGCGGGTCTGTTACGGATTTTGCGAAGACGCTTCCTGCAGACATCCGCTTCTTGAACGATCCTGCCTCCATCGAAACATTCTTCGCTGCGTTGGACGGCGAGCCGCCCGATTGGCCGACGGTGTATGGCCAGGGCCATCATGATCCGGCGCATGACGAACGGTTGTTCAATCTGAACCGCGAACGGGATGCCAAGCGGAGAGGAAATCCTGCGTTGCAGACGCGGATTGCGTTTGTCTGGTCGGGGGAATTGTCGCGATTCGATTCCGAGGTCGGCGGCTATTCCGTTGCGCTCGGTCCGGTGTTCATTGCGACCAGCTGGGGCATGGTCCGATTCAAGCCGGAGGATGTTCCCGGTGACTTGCGCGTGAAACTCGATTCTCAGCAGGGGCATCATGTGCGGCAGTCGATGGATCGTGGAGACCCGGTGGAACTGGTGGTGATCTTCATCGGCCGGCTGATCCCCGAAGAATCGATCGTCTACGACTTCTCGCACGATCAGGAAGGGATGGGGCTCGTCATGCCGTTTATCCGCGTCGAGCAGGTGCAGTACCTACAGGCTCGGTAATTGGCGGAGGGCTCCGCGCCCAGGCCTCTCAGAATGCGTCTTTCGCGCAGCGAAATCCGGTGCCGCTGGGCCGGCTATCCATCAGGCCCCAGTCCCGGTCGGTCGTCCGGAGACTCACGGCCGGTTTCAGCCAGGAGCCGCCGCGCATCGCTTTGATCGCGCCTCGCACAGGGCCGGGCGGATCGTTCAACGGAGCGGATCGATAGTAGTTGGGATCGTACCAATCCTGCACCCACTCCGCCGCGTTCCCGGCGAGATCGTGAATGCCGTAGGGGCTGAGGCCTGAGGGAAAACTGCCGGCCGGCATAGTTAAAATTTCACCCAGCACTCCGTGCTCTTTTGCGATCCGTGCGCCGTCCCCCTTCACCCAAAAGGCGTCCCAGTCGGCTCCGCTTTGAAAATCGACCGTGCGGCCAGCCCAGTAACTGGCGCTGTTCGCTTTCGTGAAATCCCACTCGTTTCCCCAGGGATAGCGGCGGCCGTCCGTTCCCCTTGCGGCCTTTTCCCATTCGGCTTCGGTGGGGAGCCGTTTGTCGGCCCAGCGGCAATAGGCCACCGCATCCTCCCAGCTTACGTTGACGACGGGATGAGTTCTAATTTCAGGGAGGGGGAATCCATGCGCCCACAGAGTCGCCGAGGGTTGCGCATTTTCCGGCATGCGATGACCGGTCGCTTGGACAAATTCGAAGTAGTCGCCGTTCGTCACTTCAAATCGGTCGAGATAAAAACTGCCGATGAACACCTGTCGCTCGGGATGTTCGTCGGCCAGCCCGCCGCTCCCCTCCGGAGTGCCCATCGTGAATTCTCCGGCGGGAATGAGAACCATGCCCTCGGGGAGCTGAGAGCTGATGGCTGATGGCGAATGGCAGAGACCAAGGAGGAAGAGGCCCAGAATGCCGGCGAGCTGCCCCTTCATTACCCCTTCTTGATCCCGCAGGCTTTGGCGACCGCATCCCGGTAGGCCAGCCAGAGGCGCAGGCTTTTCTTGAGGCTGGTCATGACGGATTGTTGCTGCGCCGCGGAGGGCGTGTATTCCGTCACCATCTTATAGGCGTCATGCCGGTGGCCAGCCTCCACGAGCTGGTGAGCCCGAATGAGATCCATGGAGTCGGGATGGGCTCCATGAAAGCGCACCAGGGGATGGTTCTTGATCGTGGCCTCGATCTCTTCCGCCGTCTTCGGTTTCGAGGGTTCGAGCAGCTCCTTCCGATCTTTCACGCTGCCTTCGACGAAGACCGTGAGCGTGGCCGCGCCGAGCACCCATTGCTTGTGGGTGGACATCTGGTCGAGCCAGGCGCGATACGCGCGGCTGGCGGGGAGAGGCCGGACCCGCTCGAAGTCCTTGGTGGAAAACCCCAGCCCTTCCATCATCGTGAGAAAGAGTTCTGGATGCGATTGGCCGAGCGACAACCCGCCGGTATCTTCTTCATAAATATTCTCGGCCAGCATGCGGCGCACGTCTGGCGGCGGATTCTGGCCGTGGATGCGCGCGAGGAACACGGGGAAATCGCGCACGTAGACGAAGTATTCCTGCTGGAAATGAATCTTGAGCTGGTCTTTGGTGAGGCGCCCATTGGCGAAATGGTCCCAGGCCCAATGGTGTTTGCCGTCCATGATTTTCAGAAGCGCGTCGAGGAACCGGGCTTGCGTCAGTCGTGCTGCCATCGTACCTTGCCTTCCTGAAGGCCGCCTCGTTAGAATCCGGCGGCCCGATAAGGAGCTGTGATGAATCCCATTACCATTCAAAACCCGGACGACATTCTCACCCTGCTGGCCGACATCGCGTTGCGCGGGCCGGGGTTCTCCACCGAATGCCTGCTGGATTACGTGCTTGAAGAAGGGTTCACCGAACCGATCTTCTTGAACGCCAGCGGCGAAGATCCTGCCGCATTCTACAAGGGCCAGCCGAACGCCTGGGCTGTGTATCAGGTGCGCGAGTGGAAACGGGTGTTGACCGTTTCAGGCGGTCCTGGCCAGGAGCGCCGTGTGCGCATTACCGAAACCCCGTAGGTGAGGGCGAGTGTAGAGGGGACGGGGGAAAAGTGCAAATGCTTGCGCAATCTGTCCGATATCCTGTGTCAGGGGAACCCGCTGGCCCATGGCAATGCGCTATCTGACCACCGCTCAAGACATGGGGGAACTCGCGATCATCAAGAGCCTGTGCGAGGCCAACGCCATCTCATGTTTTTTTCAGCACGAACACATCAGCAGTCTCTATCCCGGATGTTCCGCCTTGCTCTGCCGGCTATTGGTCGACGAGGCCGATTGGGAGCGGACCGGCATTTTGTTGCGTCGGCTGCGGATGCCTCTTCGCGAAGTCGGGCCTACTGCGTAGCAGGGTTCTGAACACCCTCAATTATCTCTCTCCTGTGAGACCGTACTCGATCCGTGCGCCTTGCGCTTTTTGAGATCCGCGCGCATAGTTCGGTTTCAGCACTGAACCCTATGTGGAGGAACGACGATGAATCGACTCGCAGCAGAGGCGGTGGGGACGTTCTGGCTGGTTTTTGGCGGGTGCGGGAGCGCCGTGTTAGCCGCGGCGTTTCCAGAGGTCGGCATCGGGTTACTCGGGGTCTCGTTTGCGTTTGGTCTGACGGTCTTGACCATGGCCTATGCCATCGGCCATGTTTCCGGCTGTCACCTGAATCCTGCCGTGTCGGTGGGATTGGTTGTGGGGAAGCGATTCCCTGCGAGCGATCTGCCCGGCTATATCGGCGCACAGGTCCTCGGCGCCGTTGTTGGAGCGGGGGTGTTGTATCTGATTGCGAGCGGCAAGCCGGGATTTGAACTCGGCGGGTTTGCTTCCAACGGCTTTGCCGAGCATTCACCCGGCGGCTATTCGATGATGGCGGCCTTGATAGCCGAAGTCGTGCTGACCTTCATGTTTCTCTTCATCATTTTGGGGGCTACGGATAGCCGGGCGCCGCAAGGTTTTGCGCCGATTGCAATTGGGCTTGGACTGACATTGATCCACCTGATCGGGATTCCGGTCACCAATCTCTCCGTGAATCCCGCCCGGAGCACCGGTCCGGCCCTTTTCGTTGGAGGGTGGGCGATCGCGCAGCTCTGGCTCTTCTGGCTCGCTCCGATCATCGGCGCGGCATTGGCCGGACTGGCCTATCCGATGATCGCGGGAAGCAAAAAGTCGTAACCAAGTTTTTCACCGCGCCGCAGGTTGCCGAGGCCTATATTCCCGGTGGCCTGCGGATTGTCAGGTCTGCTCAATGCCGGTAGATTATTGCGTTTCGCCATCAGGCTTTATCATTGAACAGAGTTCACCATGTCACTGAAGTCTAAGGTCTCCTCCAAACGCTACACGGTGGATCGCTTGCTCTCGAAGCTAGGCATCGCCTCTCGTGGCACAAGCCAGGAGTGGGTCCGCGCCGGGCGCGTGCAGATCAATGGGCGGGTGGTTCGCGATCCGGCCACCTGGGTCTTGTGGCCGAAAGACGCCATCTCGGTTGATGACCGGCCGATTCAGGATTCAGCCAAGCGGTTTCTGCTCTTTCACAAACCCAAGGGGGTCATCACGACACATAGTGATGAGAAGGCGCGGAAGACTATCTTCGATGTGTTGCCGGCGGACTTAGGCTACCTGCACGCCGTCGGGCGGCTGGATCAAGCGACCAGCGGGCTTCTGTTGCTGACCAATGATTCGGTCTTGTCGAGCTATCTCACCGATCCGGCCAATAAAGTGATGCGGACCTACTTGGTATCTGTGCGGGGTGAATTCACCGAGGCGCAAGCGAATGACGCCACGGTTGGCGTCGTCGATAATGGTGAGCGCCTCCAGTGCCACAGTGTGAAGATTCAAAAAAGTTCCGGCCGCGAGTCGCATCTGGAAGTGGTGTTGGTGCAGGGAAAGAATCGGGAAATTCGCCGGTTGTTCCTGGCACTGGGGCATGAAGTGACCAGGCTCAGGCGTATTCAATACGGCCCATTTACACTGGAAGATCTTCCGCCCGGCGCCTGGCGTGAGATGCCGATCGAGGACGCACGGAAGGTACTGAGGCTGTGAGTGCTTGGCGTGCTCACTGGATGGCGGACACCGAACAACCTTGCGGTCGTTAGGGGCGAACCGCAAGGCTGTTCGGTCATTGAGGGAGAGGGTGCTACACACTCCTGACTATTTCACGGGAATACTGATCACGATCGCTCCCATGACATCATTGATCTTGAAGTCCCGCTTGGGGCTCTCCTGATGGGCATTATGGCAGCCGATACAAGCCTGGGTTACAGCGAGATCCGGATAGACGGCCTGGAAGTGCCGGGCGCCCCCTACCGTCACAAACCCGGTATAGGGTTTGGTCGGATGCGTGAGGACGGTGCCCAAGCCAGTTTTCTCGAACTCGCTGGAGGCCACATTCCGTTTATTGATCGGCCAGAGGCTAATGAGTCGATACTGGATACCGATATTTTTTCTGGCCATCACGCGGCCCGACTCGATCAGGAATTGAGCCGGTAGGGGGAGTGTATTCTTTTGTTCCCAGTTCTCCGAGGCCACGACCACTCCTTTGGCCTGCATCCGTTCAACGACGTGCTTGGTGTAGACTTCACGGTCTGCCTCGATGACGGCATGTACATAGTCCGCCACCATTTCAATGGGCAGGCTCACAGCTGTTCCTTCCGTCGCGGCATGGCTCGGCCCAACGAAGCCGACGATGCCTAATCCGAATACCGACATGAGAACTCCCCTGAACAACTTGCTGGAGGATGTCATAAAAACCTCCTTGGCTTTTTCATGGACACATCGGCGTTAGTCGTCGTGGTTCCATGAAGGGGTGTGGTGCTGTGCGAAAACCCGGTGTCGTATCTCGTTGTTTTCTGCTGTATATGTAGAGCGAGTTCTGTGCCGTACTTGTGGGTGATGAATTGCCAGCAAATGCTGAGATAAACCAGAAAAACTTAACGGGAAATGATCAAATACGTACCGGAAGAGATTCAGTGCTGTATCTTTTATGATAACAGAGCAAGCGATCATGCTCTCATAGAATGATTGAGAAAGGGGGGCGATGAAAGGGTTCAGTCAGGATGGAATGTCTGTTGTCGTTGCGATTTGTGATAGAAGAGGGAGCAGGGTGCGGTTGTCGGAGTGATATAGGAGCGTCTCGGCTATTCGTGATTGGCAGGCACATTATGACTGCCCTGTCTGATGTCGAAGTGACACTTGCGAGATTCATCCTATTTCGCTGGCGTCCGTTTGGCCGATAGCAGCCGTTCCGCCTGGGTCATCGCAATCAGAAGCGCGGGCAGTTCCTTGTTCTTATTTATCGATGCCGGCAGGCTGTCGACGAAACGTTCCGCCGATCTCATCAACAACTTTAGCGCCTCTTTCATGCCGACCTGTGCTGTGGTCCGTGCCGACGACACAGTACGAGGGCTTGTGCGGCTTCTCCTCGGGCTCACATAGGGTTGCGGGGCCGCCGGATTATCTTTGATCAGCTCTGGTCGTATTCGGTTCATGGTGTATCCTTCAAGGCGTCAGAGAGAGTGTGCATCTGGTGAAGTAGAATAAGTCATGGCAGAGGGAAGAAGTAATCAACCTTCAAAAGTTCCCCGCCTGCACCACATCCTCCAGGCTATTGATGTCGAGCCAATGGCCGGCTGTATAGAGGACGCGGATGGGATAGTTCCATTTCAGCAGTTCTTGGAGTAGCTGGGGGATGGCGGCTTTGCGGTTATCGGGCTTTGCCAGGAGTTCGGCAATGATGCCGGTGATGAGGGTGGTGGCGCTGGGGGAAACTTTGAGGAAGCCCATCCAGACACCGTGGATGGAGTCTTTGGGGAGCGCAGCTCCCAATTGCTTGAGATAGATCTTGGCGTTGAAGGCTTTTCTGGAATTGGGAATGGAACATTCGGCGAATCCGCCCAGGCGGGCGTAGCTGCTCTGTTCCTGCCAGTTGCTATCGACGAAGATCACGCAGTCATCGTTCTCCTGACAGAGCGACTGAGGGATGTACTTATTGAACAGGACATCCCCGTAGGAAATGATGGTGCTCTGCGCCGGTCCCTTTCTGGACTTCAGGGCCTTGAGGAGCGAATCCAGCTCGCCGGTGTCGGCATAGTCGTCGTTATCAACGTAGGTCAGGTTGGGCAGAGTGACCGCGTCTTTCTTGTACCCGCGCACGACGACGATATCCTTGATGCCCACGGCGTTGTAGGCGTCCACGATGTGGGAGAGGATGGGCGCGCCCTGGATCTTGACCATCGTTTTGGGCTGTTGTTCGGTGAGTTCGCCCAGTTCTTTTCCCCGAGAGGCGGCCAGCACAATCGCGCTGGTGTCTTCGGCCCCTTTGGGCAGATAGCGGTCTTCGGCCTCTTGCAGTTCGGCGGCGTTTTGCAGCCGAAAGATTTCTGATACCGGCGCGACTTTGTCTTCGATCGAGAGCAGGTGCTCCTGCTCCTTGAGGGTCTTCGCTGTCTTCTGCATGGCGGTCACGGAAGACCGGAGCATGTGATTGGCCCAAATGACGACGGAAAACCCATGCTGGCGAAACACGTCCGTCGGCGTGGCGTAGTACTTCGTCGGCACGATAACGACCGGGCAGCGATTGCCCCATTCCTGTTTGAATGCCAGGATTTCGTCCGGCACCGACAAGGCGCTGTGAATCAGGATGCCGTCGGCGCCTGCCTGATGATAGGCCTCGGCGCGCCGCAGGGCTTCCGCCAGGCCCCAGCCGCAGATGAAGGCTTCGACACGGGCGATGATGGAAAAGTCGGGGTCGGTCTGCGCGTCTTTGCCAGCTTTGATCTTGCCGCAGAACTCGTGCATGTCCGCCATGGGCTGGGCGCCGCCCTTGATGAAGCTATTGGTCTTGGGGAAGAGCTTGTCTTCGATGCAGACGGCGGCGATCTTGCGCTGCTCCAGTTTGCGGACGAGCCGCTGCATGTTGTTGAAGTTGCCGTAGCCGGTATCGCCGTCGAGGAGAATGGGAATCGTGGTGGCGTCGGACATGAATTCCAGATCTTCGAGCACCTGGGTCCAACTGGCTTCGTTATTGTCGCGGACGCCGAATTGGGCTGAGATCGAGAGGCCGCTGGCCCAAATGCCTTTGAATCCGGCTTCCTGGACGATCTTGGCGCTTAGGCCGTTGTGGGCTTCGCAGATGAACTCCAGCTGTTCCGACAGGAGCAGGTTCCGGAATTGCGATGTCGTGCGGGTATTGGGGGTCGAACTCATAATGGGGTCCCTGCCGTGAGTGCTCGTTTATCGACCCATCTTGGGATGAGGAGAGTCTACTGGTGCATTCATGGGACTCCGTTCCTCCGAGCCTTCGAACCACCCGCCGATGAGCACGCCTTCCTCAAAGTAGAGATAGCGGTGCTTCACCTCGGAGGTGCTGATCCAATCTTCGAAAATCCATTCTTCCCGGCGGAGGCCGTCGGCGGTAAAGGAGGTGTTGATGGTCTGCGGCCCGCCCCAGGACTTGAGGACCTGGTCTTTCGTCATGCCGGCCATCACTCGGCGCTGCTCAATGTGCTTTGAAAAATCAGGGTCCTGGAAATGGACGATCATCGGCCAGACGACCATCAAGAGGAAGGCGATGGCCAGGCAGGCATAGATGACTTTGCGCACAAGCGGCCGGCGGATAAAGGCCTGTTCTTCCTGTTCCAGGGCAAGGGGATCCATAGTCGAGGGGGGCTGTTCCATAGTCGTTATTTCTTCCGGTTTAAGCCGGTGCATGCTAACAAGGGGTGTGTGGTGAGTCAAGCCAAGCCTGGCGGGTTCTCATGAAATTTCAGCGAGATAGGCCGGCTGGGCTTGTCGGGGGTCTGGTGCTCAATCAGCCAAGTGAGGTGGGAGATGAAACCTCAAGTGCGTAAAGATTTCATAACAGGCGTGCTGGTTAGTCTTTTGCTGCTCAGTCTTGGGGCAACTCTATCCTATGCCGGGACGGTCTACTCCTATCTCGACGAGCAGGGGAATCTGCACGCGACCGATTCGCCCGACACGATTCCCGAGAAGTACCGGGCGAAGGTTCAGACGCATGAACAAGCCGATCCCCAGGTGATCCCCCCCTCCAAATTCGAGGTGGCGAAGCAGACCGTGCGTGAGACCGTGCAGGGGTTCGGTATTACGGTGCCGTCGATGAAGCCGCGATCCGCACCGACTATCGGATCCATTCAATTTTCAGGTATCAGTCCCAGTCAGTCTCAGATCCTGACGTATGCGGGCGGGGCAGCGGTTGTGTTGCTGATCATCATGTATCTGACGAAGAGTCCTATGCTGCGCCTGCTGGGGCTGGGCCTGCTCATGGTCATCGGGATCGGGACGCCGCTGCTGATGTATGTGAGCGAAGATGGTCCGGCGGACATCCTAAAACAGAAAGCCCTTGCGGCCGGGCAAGTCCAGCAGGATCGCCTCAAACCAGCCGGCCAGTAGCCGGCCAGGGAATACCCCATCAACATATCCCCAAGCATCTACCGCAGGCTGCGCTGCTCATTCTGCGTATTTGGGCATGGGGATTGGTTTGCGTTGAACTGGCGATGGGGCTGCCTGCGCGGCAAACTCAGGCGAATAGGGATTGATGATCGGTTCGTGGGTATGGCGCTGCCGCTGTGTGACGAGCTGCAGGCTTTGGGTGCCGATTTCCATGCGATCGACGGTGGCGCTGGTGGTCAGCCGGTCGGGGAGGCCTTGCAGGGAAAAGAGTTGGTAGGTCAGAGTCCAATCGAGCTGCTCCTTGCCTTTCTCTCTGATGAGAAAGCGGGCCGCGGGAGAGGGCGCCCCCTCGAACAGCAGGACCCAGATATTCGAGCGGAAGGCCGGGGAGCCTGCTTCGGGAGAAGGTTTGAATTCCGGCACCAGCGAAGGCACTTGCGCAATCGGCACGGGCGGAGAAAATTCGATGTCCACCAGGCGCACAAAGAGCGGGCGATTGTCGCTGGCGTCATTGGGATCGATGGTGTAGCTGAAGGAATAGCGTACGTCGATATTGTTCCGTTTGAAGGTATACACGTCCTCGCCGTTTTCCGGCGACACCAATTTGCTGAAATACTTCTGCCAGTCGGTGATGGGGTAGTAGGTGAAGACCCGCAGGGCGGATTTCCGGTCCCGCACGGCTTGCGGCATGCCCAATCGTTCGTGCAGTTCTTTCTGCGTCAAGCCGAGAAAGCCGTCTTCGAAATAGGGGGCCGCTGAGAGCGTGGGGGGAAGGACGAGGGCAGAGAGCAGCAGTGCCAGGCTGTACCAGCGGTGTCGGGTACGCAATGCGATCCTCCTTGTGGCACCGTCATCGTATCGGCGCCTGAGAAGGTCTGTCAAGAAATCGCAATGTTGTCTTGCTGGTGACCGGGGCTTCCAGTATCATCAGCGCTCGGCTTAAGCCATTCATGTCTATAAGGAACACCTACACCGTGACGAATGCAGTCTTTTCGGATATCGAGCGTCTTCTCAAGGAACGCATCTTGGTCCTGGACGGGGCCATGGGCACCATGATCCAGCAGCGGAAACTGGATGAGGCGGCCTTCCGCGGCCAGCGGTTCAAAGACTGGAAGAAGGATCTGAAGGGGCATAATGACCTGCTGAACCTCACGCAGCCCGCCATTATTGAAGACATTCATCGGCAGTATCTCGAAGCCGGCGCCGACATCGTCGAAACCAATACGTTCAACTCTCAGGCGGTTTCACTGGCGGACTACCAGATGGACTCGCTGGGCTATGAGCTGTCGAAGGCCGGGGCGGAGTGCGCCAAGCGCGCGGTCGAGACCGTGCAGGCGGCTCAGCCGGGGCGGCGCTGTTTTGTGGCCGGGGCGATCGGTCCGACCACGAAGACGTCGTCCATCTCGACAGACGTCAACAATCCAGCGGCGCGGGGCGCCACCTATGAAGAACTCGCTGCGGCCTATCGCGACCAGGTGCGTGGGCTGTTGGACGGGGGCGTCGATCTGCTCCTGGTCGAAACGATCTTCGATACGCTGAATGCCAAGGCGGCGTTCTTTGCGATTCAACAGTTGTTCGACGAAGGGGCCCGCCGCGTCCCGATCATGGCGTCGGTCACCTTCATCCAGGCTGGCAGCAATCGCGGGGTGACGGGGCAGACCGTCGAAGGCTTTTGGAATTCGATCTCCCATGTGCCCTTGCTGAGCGTCGGGATGAATTGCGCGCTTGGGCCGAAGGAGATGCGGCCGCTGATCGATGAACTGTCGCGGATCGCGCCGGTCTATCTGAGCGCCCATCCGAATGCCGGATTGCCGAACCCGCTTCTGCCGACGGGATTTCCCGAAACACCGGATACGCTCGCGCCTCAATTGCGCGAATGGGCGCAGAACGGCTGGCTGAACATCGTGGGCGGGTGCTGCGGGACGACCCCGGCCCATATCAAGAAGATTGCCGAGACGGTGCGGGGACTGACGCCGCGCGCGATTCCCACGGTTGAACCGTACACACGGTTGAGCGGCCTCGAAGCGGTGACGATCCGCCCCGACTCCAACTTTGTGAATGTCGGGGAACGGACCAATGTCACGGGCTCACCGGCCTTTGCCAAGCTTATTCTGGCCGGCGATTATGACGCGGCCCTCTCGGTGGCGCGGCAGCAAGTGGAGGGCGGCGCCCAGATCATCGATATCAACATGGACGAGGGCATGCTGGATTCGAAGGCGGCGATGGAGAAATTTCTCCGCCTCATCGCGTCGGAGCCGGATATTTGCAAAGTGCCCATCATGGTCGATAGCTCCAAGTGGGAGGTGCTGGAGACAGGCCTCAGGAACATTCAAGGAAAGGCGGTCGTCAATAGCATCAGCCTCAAAGAGGGCGAAGAGAAGTTCATCGCGCAAGCGAAGCTGGTTCGGCGCTACGGCGCCGCGGTGGTCGTGATGGCGTTCGACGAACAGGGTCAGGCGGATACGCTTGAGCGGAAGAAAGAGATCTGCGCGCGTTCCTATAAGATTCTGACGGAGCAGGTGGGGGTCCCGCCGACCGATATTATTTTCGATCCCAACATTCTGACCGTCGCCACGGGGATCGAGGAGCATAACAATTATGCCGTGAACTTCATCGAGGCGACGCGCTGGATCAAGCAGCACCTGCCGGGCGCCAAAGTTAGCGGCGGCATCAGCAACATCTCCTTTTCCTTCCGTGGGAACAACGTCGTCCGCGAAGCGATGCACGCGGCGTTTTTGTATCACGCGATCAAAGCCGGGCTCGACATGGGCATCGTCAACGCCGGTCAGCTGGCGGTCTATGAAGAAATTCCCAAGGATCTGCTGGAACTGGTGGAAGATGTGCTGCTGAACCGCCGTCCGGATGCGACGGAGCGGCTGGTGGCCTTCGCCGAGACGGTGAAGCAGAAGGGCAAGGCGGCGGTGAAGGATGATGAGTGGCGGCAGGGCACCGTCGAAGAACGGCTCTCCCATGCGTTGGTGAAGGGCATTACGGATTATATCGATCAGGATACGGAAGAGGCCCGGCAGAAGTATCCGAAGCCGTTGTCCGTGATCGAAGGCCCCCTGATGGCCGGGATGAACGTCGTGGGAGACTTGTTCGGCTCGGGCAAAATGTTTCTCCCGCAAGTCGTGAAGAGTGCGCGGGTCATGAAAAAGGCGGTCGCCTATCTCATGCCTTTCATGGAGGAAGAAAAGAAACGGACGGGGAGTTATCAAGCCCAGGGCAAAGTCTTGCTCGCGACGGTCAAAGGCGATGTGCACGATATCGGGAAGAATATCGTGGGCGTCGTGCTGGGATGCAACAATTATGAGGTGATCGACCTGGGCGTGATGGTGTCGTGTGAAAAGATTCTGGCTGCGGCAAAGGAGCTGAAGGTGGACATTGTCGGGCTGAGCGGCCTGATTACGCCGTCGCTTGACGAAATGGTGCACGTGGCCAAGGAGATGACGAGGGAAGGCTTCACGGTTCCCTTGTTGATCGGCGGCGCGACCACCAGCAAGGCGCACACGGCGGTGAAAATCGCGCCGTCGTATGTCCCATCGGTGGTGCATGTGCTGGATGCGTCGCGGGCCGTCGGGGTCGTCAGCAATCTGATGAGCCCTGCCCAGAAGCCTGCGTTTGTCCAACAGGTTCGTGATGACTACGAACGGATGCGCCAGGCGCATCAAGACAAGGGCGCCAAGGCTCTTTTGCCGATCGCCCAGGCGAGAGCCAACCGCTTGAAGACCGATTGGACGACGGTAGATATTCCTACGCCTTCGTTTCTCGGGGTGCGCACGATCACTGAGCAGTCATTGGCGGACCTTGTGCCCTATATCGATTGGTCGCCGTTCTTCCACACGTGGGAGTTGAAGGGACGCTATCCCTCTATTTTCGATGACGCGACAGTGGGGGGGAAGGCGAAGGAGCTCTACGAGGATGCGCGCCGGTTGTTGGATGAGATCATCCACAAGAAACTCCTGACGGCCAAAGGGGTCTATGGATTCTTTGCGGCGGCCAGCGCCGGTGACGATATCGTGTTGTATCGGGATGCGTCCCGAAAAGAAGCCCTGACGACGATTCACACGCTGCGGCAACAATCGGAAAAGCCGCAAGGGCATCCCAACTTGGCCCTGGCTGATTTTGTCGCGCCGGGCGAGTCGGGCAGGCAGGATCATCTCGGCGCGTTTGCCGTGACGGCCGGGATCGGTTTGGATGAGCTATGCCGGCGCTTCGACCGGGATCATGATGACTACAATTCCATTATGGCCAAGGCCTTGGCCGATCGGCTGGCTGAAGCCTTTGCGGAGTTTCTCCATAAGCAGGTGCGTGAGGCTTGGGGGTATGGCAAGGGTGAAGCGCTGTCCAGTGAAGATCTGATCCGCGAGAAGTATCGCGGCATCCGGCCCGCGCCCGGATATCCGGCTTGTCCCGACCATACGGAAAAGCGGCTGTTATTCGATCTCTTGCAGGCCGAACAGCATGCCGGTATCACGCTGACAGAGAGTTTTGCGATGCTGCCGGCCGCTGCGGTGAGCGGCTTCTACTTCGCCCATCCGGAGGCCAAATATTTTGCGGTTGGGAAGATCGGGAAGGATCAAGTCGAGGATTACGCCAGACGGAAAAACCTGCCTCTTGCCACCATCGAACGGTGGTTGTCTCCGAACTTGAATTACGAGCCTGCCAGCTGAGCCGTAATCCTAGCGGGACTGTGTGCCGTGTTACGGGAAGAGAGCCGTTTAGACCGCCGTGCTCAGCACGTCGTCGGTGACCTCCGCGACGGCCCGCTGCAAGGCCTGGAGGATGGACCGATAGCGCTCGTCCGCCCAGCGATTGAACGATTCGGCGTCGGCAAACACCAAGTCCCAGGCCTTCACGGCATCGAGCAAGAGCAGATGCTGCGTCTGATGCGGGCCTGGAAAATAGACGACGAGCACGGCGGTATTGCCGGTCAGGCTGATGTCAGTAAAGACATGGAGCTTGGCCGCCGCAGGGAGATTGGCGTCCCGAGTAGCTGCCTCGGCGATCGGTTGGTAGAGCCGCTGGAGTAATTGCGCTGTGGCTTCATAGGGGATCGAAGGGGTTAAAAGGCGCGGATTGGGTTTCTCGCCGAACAGGTTTTCCGTGAGATAGGTCGCCGCTTCCCATGTCGGCATCACGCCGGAGGTGACCAGGGCTTCACAGAGATAGGCAATCCAGTTTCTGGCGGTGGACCGAACGCGAATCGAGGCGGTTTTCTTGGCCATGAGGGGAACCCTTTCATCAACTGGACACGCGGGGTAGTCTGCAGCAGGCGCGGGCACGGGTCTGCCGGCAGTTGAAAAAAGTATATCGGTGAGGGGAAAGACGGTCAACGAATTGCGGAGATTCTGATTACGCGACGTCCGGGAGCTCCTGGCTGGCGGGGTTGTCGGCGTAGTGATCGTGGATGCGCCTCAGATCTTCTTCGCATGAGAGGAAGAGATCCAGGAGTTCGGGATCGAATTGGGTGCCGCGCTCTTTTAACATCAGCGAGCGGGCATGGGCGAAGTCAAAGGCGGGTTTATACACCCGGGCGGTGGTCAGGGCATCAAAATTGTCGGCGATGGCGGCGATGCGGCCTTCGATGGGGATCTCTTCTCCCTTCAGTTTGCGCGGATAGCCGGTTCCGTCGTACCGCTCATGATGCGTCCAGGCGATGGTCGCGGCCACTTTGAGCAGATCGGAATCGGATCCGGAGAGGATCTTGTAGCCGATCTCCGCATGCTGCGAAATCACGTCGAACTCTTCGGCGGTAAATTTCCCCGGCTTGAGCAGCACCTGGTCGGGGGTGCCGATTTTCCCGATATCGTGCATGGGGCTTGCTGTGCGGATGAGATCGCACTGCTCGGCGGACAGGCCGTGCTTTTTGGCGAGCAACTCGCAATAGTGGCTCATGCGGTGAATGTGTTGCGCGGTCGAATGGTCCCGGAATTCCGCCGCGATGGCCAATCGCTGAATGGTTTCCTCACGAGACAGGCGCAGTTCTTTCTCGCTGCGTTCCAGCCATTCGAGGGCTTGCTGGAGGGCCATGGTTCTGGTGCGGACGAGATCCTCAAGATGTTCCCGGTGGAAGCGATTTTCGATTTCCAGTTTGCGGCGGCGCAGGGCGTTGGCCACATCGATGAGGACTTCATTCGTTTCAAACGGCTTGACGATGTATCCGAAGGCGCCCATATCGAGCGCCGCATTGGCGAGGACGGAACTGTCCAGTCCTGTGACCATGATCGTCGCGGTATGGGGATGTTCTTCCAAGATGGTGCGAACCAGATCCATGCCGGATTCACCCGGCATGTTCACGTCGCACAGCATGAGGGCATAGGGCTCTTTGTCCAGCAGCTGCCGGGCTTCACGGGCATCGGCCGCCAGGGTGACGGTATAGCCATGAGTCTGGAGCAGATAGCCGATGAGCCGGCGGATGGGTTCTTCGTCATCGACCACCAGAATCTTCCGATTTTCAAGAAGGGCCTGTGGTGCGTCTTGGGCAAGTAATGTGGTCATGGTGAATGAGGGAATGGTGTTCGGGTGGAAATGGTTTGTAATCGTAGATCTCTTATCGGTTTTTTGCCTCGACTCTTGAGCCTCGGGATGTAAAAATATTAGTGCATCTTTTGTGCCGTTTGGCTGCGTATGAGAGCGGATCGCACCCCGTGAAACCGTCTGACTCCAGCACGGGCCACGATGCAAATCCATTGCTTTGATGCGGTGTTGTGCTGTCTCCGAGAGGCTGATTGTTTCGGCTGGCCGAATTTATGAGTGGAGAGGTCTGGGGTCTCAGTCAGGGGCGAACAAAACAGTTTGGGGAGTCGCATTTTTGTACAGAGAACGGCAGCCAGGATGTCGAATCGCCGCACAAATGGATAGGAACGGAGCGGAGTCCGCATGCGCAACCGATGTGCAGTTGGTTTGCGCTTTCCCAGACGCTCCACTATAATCCCAACCTTACTTTCTGCTGATGGGAGCTTGAGATGAGCGCAGTGTCTGGATTAGTACGTTTTGACGGACGTCGGAAAGACCAGCATCGACCGGTCAAGGTCACTCGGAACTTTACGAAACATGCCGAGGGATCGGTGCTGATCGAAATGGGCGATACCAAGGTTATTTGCACCGCGTCGATCGAGGAAAAAGTGCCGCCGTTCATGAAAGGGAAGGGGAGCGGATGGGTGACGGCGGAGTATTCGATGCTTCCTCGCGCCACCCACGAACGGACGTCGCGGGAAGCGGTAAAAGGCAAGCAGGGGGGACGAACCCTTGAGATTCAACGGCTGGTTGGGCGCGCATTGCGCTCCGTCACGGATATGACGCAGATGGGGGAACGCAGCATTTGGATCGATTGTGACGTGATTCAAGCCGATGGCGGGACCCGAACGGCCTCCATTACCGGCGCCTTCATCGCGCTGGCCGACGCATTTGCGGTTCTGAAAAAGAAGGATTTGATCAAGCGCATTCCACTGACCGATTACCTTGCCGCGATTAGCGTGGGAAAGGTCGGGGGGGAAGTGATGGTCGATCTTGCCTATACCGAAGACTCAATGGCCGAAGTGGATATGAATCTGGTCATGACCGGCCGAGGCCGGTATGTGGAAGTGCAGGGGACCGCTGAGCGAACCCCTTTTGCCAAGCAGGATATGGACGAGTTCCTGAATCTGGGCTGGCAGGCGATTCAGCGTCTGACCGCGATTCAAAAAGAATTGATCGGCTCGCTGGATTAACGAGGCGCTCGTGATCAAAGAGTTGGTGCTCGCCACCAGGAATCGGCATAAGGGAGAAGAGCTGGCGGCCTTGCTCGGCGACCTGGACATCCGTATTCGCACGCTGGCGGATTTTCCGGATGCGCCGGAAGTCGAAGAAGACGGGGCGACCTGCGAGGCCAATGCGATCAAGAAGGCCACGGTGATTTCCCAATCCACAGGCCTCCCGGCGGTGGCTGATGATACGGGCCTCGAAGTCGAGGCCTTGGGCGGCAGGCCCGGCGTCTATGCCGCGCGGTATGCCGGCGAAGATGCCACGTATGAGGATAATTGCCGGAAACTGCTTCAGGAACTTGCCGGGGTGCCGCGCGACAAGCGGACCGCCAGGTTCGTCACGGTGGCGGCGATTGCCGTGCCGGGTGAAGCCGTGCAGGTGACTCGCGGAGTGCTGGACGGATACATCACGGATTCAGCCAGCGGATCGCGCGGATTCGGATATGATCCGGTGTTTTTTGTGCCCGAGGTGGGGGCCACGCTCGCGGACATCACGGCCGAGCAGAAGAATCAGATCAGCCATCGAGCGAAGGCGTTCCTGCAAGCCAAGGCCATCTTGCGGTCGTGTCAGTCAGCATTGATCGTCGGGGCGTAGCGCAGCCCGGTAGCGCGCCTGCTTTGGGAGCAGGATGTCGCAGGTTCAAATCCTGTCGCCCCGACCAAACCAAGCTTGCTCGGACCCGGAGCCTCATATGTTGTGGCGACGGGAGAGGCACCGTTTGTGTTGAGCGCCCGTAGCTCAGTCGGATAGAGCATCAGCCTTCTAAGCTGAGGGTCGCTGGTTCGATTCCAGCCGGGCGCACCACCTGACGAATTGGGCATGGGTTGAATGCTGCGTCCACGGATTGTTGCCAGTCTAGCGGGTGCGCTCCTCCTGTACAGCCTCATCGGATTTCTTGCCGTCCCATACCTCATCACACAGTATGCGGTTCCTGCCGTGGCGGAGAAGATTCGCCATCCGGTGTCGGTGAAGGATGTCGCGTTCAACCCCTTTACCTTGGCATTGACGATAGACGGGCTGGAAATCCGCGAGCCGGACCAAACGCCTCTCCTCGGGTTCGAGCAGTTCTCCGTGAATGTCCATGCCAAGACGCTGCTTCTCAGGGCCTATGCCTTCGAGGAGATTCGCCTGGTGATGCCGTTTGTCTCGATGAAGGTCTCCGCTGAGGGCAAGATGAATCTTCTTGGGCTCCTGCCTCCGCCCCAGCCAGGGGCGGAGGCAGCGGGAGGAAGCAAGAAACCGAGCGGCGGGGGGGCGTCTGTCCCGCTGGAAATCGGGCTGCTGACGATCGAGCGTGGGATCGTCGAGTTTCGAGATGAGTCCAAGCCGAAGCCGTTCGAGCTGAGTATCGTGCCGATTCAGATCTCGCTCCGCAATTTTACGACCGTACGAGGGGGCGAAAATGCCTATGCCTTCACCGCAGAAATTGGGAAAGGCGAATCGCTCGCATGGGAAGGGC